>JBIJBU010000082.1:0-8192 GCA_044345075.1 Candidatus Nanopelagicales bacterium
CGGACCATGCCACACAAGGGCCTTCACTCAGATTCCCCTTATGCCCGGCCACCAGTGCGGGCTCGCCGAGCTTCCGCACGTGCGGCAGCACGCTCTCGGCAAATCGGGTGAGGCTGGCCTGGAACAACTCGTCGGGAAGGGTTCCGAAATGGAAGATACCGCTGAAGTTGCCGAACTGGAATTGGCGCTGACGCTCCTCGATCGTTTCACGGACGGTATCCGCGCTGCCGACGATGATGATGCCTGCCTCCATGAGCTCCTCGCATGTCTTGCGCCCGATCCCCAGGCCCTTCGACCTGGACGACATGACGCGAGCAGTGGATTCGACCGTGAGGTACCCGGCAGGGAACAACTGATCTCGTCGCATGCGCAGGAGATCATTGAAGAGGTGCTCGATGTGCGGCTTGGCTTCACGCAGAGCGGATTCATCCGTGTCACCGACGTAGATCGGAACCGACCAACCCGCGCACTCTGGCATGGCCCGACCATGGTGACGCTCCTGAGCTTCGCGCAACTCACCAAAGATCTTGTCGCAGCTCTTGATGTCGCTGAAAGTCTGGAGATAGACGTACTTATTGCGCGCAGCCCACTCCACTGTCTCGGCACTGCCCTGAGATGGACTCCAGATGGGCGGATGCGGCTGCTGATACGGCCGCGGCCAGGGGTTGACGTAGCGGAACTTGTAGTGCTTTCCGTACCACTCGAACGGGCCCGGATCTGTCCATGCCTTGATGATGAGGTCATGTGCCTCATAGAACCGTTCGCGACTGGTGCTCGGATCCATCGAGAACGAGTGATACTCCGCGCCGATACCCCGGACGAATCCGCTGATGATCCGGCCCCCGGAGACTACGTCCAGATAGGCAACCTCTTCGGCAATCTTGAGGGGATGGTCACTGAGTGAGAGCGCATTACCCAGGAGGGCAACTGTTCCCTTGACCTGGGAGAGAAGCATCGCGGCAGTCATATTCGCCGACGGCATCAGGCCGTAGGCCGTCTGATGGTGTTCGTTGACAGAGATGCCGTCAAAGCCCACCTCGTCATACATGACCAGCTGCTTGAAGTAGGTGTCGTAGAGCTGATGACCCTTCACCGGATCGTAGAGAGCATTCGACATCGTGACCCAAGATGAGTCACTGCTGCTGATGTCCTCCGGCTTCAGGTAGGGCCAGGGCATGAGGTGAAATCCGAAAATCTTCATTGATTCGATTCCTTGCCTAGAGGTGAGTTCAGATTCCGAGGAATGGGGATACTGCTGCGAGGAAACGTTCGCGCTGCTCGATGTGCGGGAGATGTCCGGCCTCATCGATGACAATTCGCTTCGCTGCGGGGATGGCCTGGAGCCAGGCATCGGAAGTCTCCAGCGGAAGAATTCCGTCCTTCGCACCCCACACGACCAGAGTTTCGGCCTTGACTCGGTGCAAGCGAGTCGGCAGCTGCGTGTCGTGCATGTAGGGGTTGAAGGCCAGGTGCGCGGTGGAGGCACGATTGCGGTGATAGGTACCGAAGATCTCGGAGTCACTCTCCATATCCGCCATGAAGGCGACCATTGATTCACGCATGATGTCAGTTGCGTAGACCCGCTCAGCGAGTTCCACGGGCGTGAGCATGAAGTAGTCGGGGTACTCGCCTCGCGGTCGCAACCCCGCTGCATCGACGAGAACAATGCGATCAAACCTGCTTGGCTCGGTTGCAGCCATATCTGCCGCGATCCAACCACCGAGACTGACTCCCACGAGAGTGGCCTTGTCTATCCCCAGCTGATCCATGAGCGTGAGATACACGAACGAGATGTCGTGCACGCTATTGATGTGCTCGCCATCGTCGCTTCCCGTGAAGCCCGGGTGATCTGGCCGGATCACGGTGAAGTGGCGACTGAGATCGGTGAGAATCTCGGGCCAACTGCCGAGATCGCCGCTGCCATGGAGAAAGAGCAGGGGCGGACCCTGACCTTCCGAGAGGACACGAAGCCGAATGCCCGAGACCTCGACATCTCTTACGCTCTGGCCTACGACAGTCACGGTCGCCTCCTTAGATGTTTCATTACAAGCGTTGCATCGCGGCACATGAGCCAGTCACGCGACCTCATTGCATATTGTCTAGACAAATCCGCACCCTAGGGGCGATTTACTCGGCTTTGCCAATACACCTGTTGGGCTCTGTGATACCCGCCAGTGATCTATTGACGCTCTCAGGTCGCAATCACCACGGCGCGAGGCTGGACATACTCCTCGACTCCTGAGCGACCGCCTTCGATACCTAAGCCTGATTGCTTCCAGCCGGCAAACGGTTGAGACTCGTCAAGTACGACATTGCAGTTCACCCACACCGTGCCCGCTTCAATCGCCGAGGCGAGGGTATGCGCGCGCGCCAGGTCTTGGGTCCACAGGCTCGCCGCAAGACCATATTCAGTGCCGTTCGCCAGCTCGATGGCCTCTTCCTCCGTCTCGAAGGTGCTGACCGCGAGTACCGGCCCGAACACCTCTTCCTGCATGATCCTCGCGGACGGATCCTTGACTGCGAGAACCGTGGGCGCAACGAAGAATCCGCTACCGGGCACCGGACCGCCGCCAACGAGCATCTCTGCGCCCGACTGCACGGCATCGTCGATGTAAGACAGGACTCGCGCTCGCTGGCGCTCCGAGATCACCGGTCCCAGCTCAACCTCGGAATCAAGACCCGAGCCGATCTTGAGCTCGCGAGCAAT
Organism: Candidatus Nanopelagicales bacterium; assembly: GCA_044345075.1. Taxonomy (GTDB): domain Bacteria; phylum Actinomycetota; class Actinomycetes; order S36-B12; family S36-B12; genus CAIKZY01. The sequence continues at coordinate 2,708 of JBIJBU010000082.1, forward strand.
CTCGCACACGCGAGCAGTCACGAGCTCCTTGACATCCTTCTGAACAAGCAGGCGCGAGGTCGCGAAGCACATCTGACCAGCATTGAGGAAGATGCTCCAGGCTGCAGATTGTGCCGCCTGCTCGAGATCCGCATCGTTGAAGACAATCAGCGGGGACTTGCCCCCTAGCTCGAGTGTCACGCGCTTGAGGCTTTGTCCGGCTGTTGCCGCGATGGCTCGGCCTGTTGCCGTAGAGCCCGTGAAAGCAACCTTGTCGATCCCAGGGTGCCCGACAAGTGCCGCTCCTACATCTCCGCCGCCGGTGACAATGTTGACTACACCTGGAGGAAAACCTGCTTCCAGGATGAGCTGGCCAAGGCGCAGCGTCGTCAACGGCGTCTCCACCGCCGGCTTGAGTACCACCGTGCATCCGGCGACAAGAGCGGGACCAAGCTTGGATATCGCCATCACGAGCGGCACATTCCATGGCACCACCGCAGCGACGACGCCGATGGGCTCCAGTGTGCTGAACGCGTGATACGCGTCGCCAACTGATCCCGCGGGCCTTTCATCGGGGGCAGAGATGCGAGATGTCGTGCCGTTGAGCTTCGTTGCCCAACCCGAGTAGTAGCGGAGTGTCTCCACCGACCCCATGACATCAAGGCCGCGGGCCAGATCGAGTGTCTTGCCCTGATTAAGCACCTCGAGGACGGAGAGATACTCAATGTCGTTCTCGAGGAGTTCAGAGAGTTTCCACAACAGGTGGGTCCGTTGCGCGGGCGCGACTCGGCGCCAGGACTCTCGTGCCGAACGCGCCGCCTTCACGGCCGCATCGACGTCAGCGACGGATGCGTTCGCGATATTCGCCAAGGCGAGTCCGGTGGCCGGATTGACCACGTCTGATGTGGAATCCCCGGTGGCCTCGACCCACTTTCCATCAATCAGCAACCCCAGGTGCCCGGCCAGCCGGTACTCCTCGAGAGTGCGAGTCGTGGAATCGGAAGGGTGAACGGTCACGGAGAACTCCTCGTAGTGGTGTGTTTCAGGGCATGAGTAGAACAGGCTTGATGGTCTCGCCGGCGGCCGACTGCGCAAAGGCGATCTCTATGTCTTCGAACGCATACGTGCGCACGATGTCGTCGACCGGGAATTCTCCCTGGCGGTACCACTCGAAAAGTGTCGTGAGCGTGTCTTGCGCATTCGCACCGCCGAGCAGGACAGTGTGAAGGCTTCCGCACTTGAGAAAGAGCGGAAAAGGCGGGAATCCGTAAGTCTCCACCGGTTCAGGGGTCGTCACAAAGGCGAAGTCACCGCCACGCTGAAGGTAGGCCACGGCGTCACTCCACGATGACTGTCTTCCTGTGGTGTCGAGCACTGCTCGGATACCTTCGGGGAACTGCTGGAGTATTGCTTCGGGGACGTCCTGCTCAGCTGCCGAGATTGCAAGGGTGGCGCCGAGTTGGCGACTGAGTTCCAGACGGCCGGGATGCACATCGATAGCAACGATCGTCGTAGCGCCAAGGATCTTGGCCGCCATGATCGCGGCAAGACCAACCGCCCCGGTGCCGATGACAGAAAGTGAATCCCCGGGAGCAACCTTCAGGACATTAAGAACCGCGCCCACTCCAGTCAAGACCCCGCACGGCAAGGCAGCGAGGACGGGCAACGGGATGTCCGAAGGTGCAAGTACAAGCGAACGGGCAGGTACTACTGCTCGGGTCGAGAATGAGGACTGCTGGAAGTAGGCAGAGGAGATGGGCACGCCGTCACGATGAACCGGCTGGGAGCCGTCACCGCGCTTGCCGTCAAAGCTCAGACTCCAGTTGTGCTCGCACAGCCACCGCGTACCTCGAAGGCAGCCCGCACAAGCCCCGCAACTGGGGTACGACATCACGACGAGATCCCCGGGTGCCACGCCCGTGACGTCGGGGCCGAGCTCTTCGACAATCCCGACACCCTCATGGCCGAGCACGGACGGGGTGGGCGTGAGCTCGCGAGCCTCTGTGTCGGTACCGCACACGCCCGAAGCCAGCACTCGAACAAGAACCTCGCCGCTGGCCAAGGGGCCCAAGTCAACGGGCTGGAGTGCGAAACTCGCGTCAGGTGACTCCAGGACTGCCGCTACTGCCGGCCACGTCTTCATAGGGGGAACTCCATTGCCGCATTCTTCTTGATTTCCTGGATTGTTCGCCAATATCAATGCAGCCCCCTGTGATTCCCTAGAGGCCTCACACGAAGCGGGTGATAACCAATCAGGGGGCCAGTCCCCGCGGTTAGGATGACGGCGATTCACATACGCCAGGGGGTGCCGCGCGATTCTCGCGGGTTCCCACACTGAGTTCGGAGGTTTCCGTGGAGCTCCGGCATCTTCGATACTTCGTAGTTCTGGCTGATGAACTGCACTTCGGCAGGGCCGCGGAGCGACTCTTCATCGTCCAGCCGGCATTGAGCAAGCAGATCGCCTCCTTTGAGCGAGAGCTCGGAGTGCAGTTATTCACGCGCAACCGCAGAACAGTCGAACTCACCCCGGCCGGCGAAACCCTCCTGCCCAAGGCCCAGGAAATCCTGCACGATGCCTCCGAGATGATGGATACCGCCCGCCGGGTCGCAGCAGGAGATTCCGGAACCGTCGAGTTCGGATTCATCGCTCCCGCCTGCCTTGCCTACGTGGCTCGAGTGCTCAGAATTCACGGCCAGTCCCACCCGGCCGTGACTGTCGGCCTGACCGAGGCCGGCACGAGTCGGCTCCTCGAAGACCTGGAGCAAGGCAGGATCGATCTGGCCATTTGCCGGACACCGAAGAACATGCCGCCTTGGCTGACAAGCCATCTGACTATCGAGGAGCCCGTACTCCTCGCCCTGCCTGAGGATCATCCCTTCGCCACCGAACTCGAGGTGCCGTTCTCCCGCCTCGAGGGTGAGCCGGTGATACAGATTGCCCAGCGCACGGATGCAGACAACGGCGACTATTACGCCGCTCTCGCACTCGAAGCCGGATTCGACTTGAGTGTGACGCAGGAGGCAGACCACCTGCACATGGCCTTGGCACTGGTGGCCTCCGGCCTTGGCGCGACGTTCGTGCCGGCATTCGCCAAGAACCTGGTCCCGCATGGCGTGATCACCATCGGTATCTCAGCACCGGCTCCGGTACTCCAGATGTCTGTGCTCACACGTCAGGCACGCGTGACACCGGTACTCAGTGAATTCGTGAGCAGTGTGCAGCAAGCGCTGAAGAGTTAGGAACTCCCCCGGCGATACGGCCGCGCGCAGCAAGGCCGTGTGACGCAGCCTCAATCAGGCGCGGTCACCGGATGCCTCAGTGCGACCAGTTACCCGCGACGGTGCCACCATCGATGGAGATGAGCGACCCCGTCATGAACCCGTTATCCGGACTCGCAAGTAGCAGCGCGACCGGACCAATTTCCGAGGGGTCGGCGATTCTTCCGAGCGGCACGCTCTTGGCCACCTGCTCGGCAATGTCAGGTTGCTTGAGCCTTCCCGAGGCGATGTTCGTCTCGAACGGGCCCGGGGCCAGGCAATTGACTAGTACCTTGTACTCAGCAAGTTCCATTGCCAGGTACTGAGTCAGGTGATGGACGGCGGCCTTACTCGCTGCATAGGCATGTCCGACGAACAGCGTCGGCATGATCGCGGCGGACGACGAGGTGATGATGAGTCTCCCGGATCCGGACTCGATCAAGTAAGGCAGCGCTGCGCGCGCTGTGCGAATCACGCCGGAGAGATTCACCGCCAATACTCGGTCCCAATTATCGTCATCGAGCTCCAGCAGTGACTTTCCGCCCGAGCCCGGCCCAGGACCTGCGGAGATTCCGGCATTCGCGAACACGACCCGAATTCCGCCGAATCGATCAGCAGCAATTCGCATGGCCGCAGTCAGGGAATCGGGAACTGTGACATCACACTGCAGACCGACGACGTCACAACCTGATTCGACCAGTTCAGCGGCCACGGCTTGTGCTGCAGGTCCGTCGGCGTCCAGCAGCGCAACACTCGCACCTGCCTTCGCGAGTGCCTCGGTGATCGCGCGCCCGAGACCTGATGCTCCACCCGTCACGACAGCACCGGTGCCCGTCAATGACTGCGTTGCGGATGACATCAGCGCCCGCTCAGGGCAGCGTAGTCACCACGGAAGTACACCAATGGTTCTCCTTCGCCGAAGTTGATCGTGGACACAGTGCCGAGAACGATCATGTGGTCTCCTCCTTCATACACGGTCGACACCTCGCACTCCGCATGTCCGAGAGCACCGGCCAGCCACGGTATTCCCCCCGGACTCTCGAGAAGGCCGGTGTCGGAGAACTTCGCACCGCCACCCTTGCCCGCAAAGCGTATTGACAGGTCACGCTGTGCGTCGGAGAGGAATGAGATTCCGAAACGAGAGTGCTGCAGCAGTGAAGGTAGCGTTCCGGAATCGCGAGCCACGCACACGAGAAACATGGGTGGGTCCAGGGATAGCGAGGTGAGACTGTTCGCCGTGAACCCGACCGGAGTGCCGCTTTCGTCGAGCGTGGTGATGATGGCCACGCCTGTCGCAAAATGACCGGCGAATGAGCGAAACTCACGTGAATCGAGATCGTGCACCGACATTCCATCTCCCTGGGCTTATCGCAACTGAAGAGTTCAAGCCTAGGTGCGAGCCGGGTCGAAGATCCAAGACTTCTGCTCCCGTCTGTGATGTTCGGCGGTTATCACCGTTCGTGGCGAATCAGATGCGCGCACGCACGAGAAAGGCCCCGGGATGAAATCCCGGGGCCCACACTCTGGTAATCGCTATCGCTAGTGACTGTGACCGTGATGCGAGTGGCCGTGGCCGCCTGCCTCTGCCGGCTCATCATCCTTCTTCTCGACCACGAGTGCCTCGGTGGTCAGCAGCAAAGCGGCAATCGATGCCGCGTTCTGCAGTGCTGAACGCGTGACCTTCACCGGATCGATGACGCCAGCTGCGATGAGATCGACGTACTCGCCGGTGGCAGCGTTGAGGCCCTGGCCTGCAGGAAGCTCGGCGACCTTGGAGACCACGACATAGCCCTGCTCGCCCGCGTTTTCGGCGATCCAGCGCAGCGGCTCAACAGCCGAGCGACGCACAATGCCGACGCCGGTTGCTTCATCACCGGTGAGACCGAGGTCGTCCTTGAGAACTACGACGGCCTGGACGAGTGCGCTGCCACCGCCGGAGACGATGCCCTCTTCGATTGCGGCACGCGTCGCGGAGACGGCGTCTTCGATGCGGTGCTTCTTCTCCTTGAGCTCGACCTCAGTGTGAGCGCCGACCTTGATGACAACGACGCCACCGCTGAGCTTGGCTAGGCGCTCGGCGAGCTTCTCGCGATCCCAATCGGAATCGGTGCGCTCGACCTCGCTCTTGATCTGAGCCACGCGGTCAGCGACAGCGGCGTGATCGCCACCGCCGTCGACGATCGTGGTGTTGTCCTTGGTGACGACAACGCGACGTGCAGAACCGAGAACCTCGAGTCCGACCTGATCG
>JBIJBU010000083.1:0-8173 GCA_044345075.1 Candidatus Nanopelagicales bacterium
CGTGTGCGCTACCAAACTGCGCTACAGCCCGATGCTCGGCTAACCGAGCGTAGTAACCCTACCTGTTGCCCCATTGACGGGACTAACGGGCTACCGCCGTGAGCGCTTCTCGCGGACCCGCATCACGATCCGGATGGGGGTTCCCTCGAAGCCGAAGTCCTCGCGCAGACGACGCTCGATAAAGCGGCGGTAACCCGGCTCAAGGAAGCCCGTGGTGAAGAGGGCAAACGTGGGCGGGCTCACGGCCACCTGAGCACCGAAGAGGATTCGGGGCTGCTTACCGCCACGCAGCGGGTGGGGATGCGCCTGGGTGAGTTCGGTGATGAATTGATTGAGCTTGCCGGTGGGAACACGGGTCTCCCAGCCTGCGAGAGCCCGCTCGATCGCCGGGGTGAGCTTCTCGACATGCCGCTTGGTCTTGGCCGAGATGTTCACCCGAGGAGCCCACGGCACCTGAACAAGGTCTCTCTCGAGCTCACGATTGAGGTAGTGACGGCGCTCCTCGTCAACGAGGTCCCATTTGTTGCAGGCCAGGACGAGCGCTCTGCCGGACTCAATGACCATGGCAATGATGCGGACGTCTTGCTCGCTCAGCGGCTCGCTCGCGTCGACCAGCACCACGGCGACCTCGGCACGATCGAGCGCTGCCTGCGTTCGCAAGGTGGCGTAGTACTCGTGGCCACTGGCCTCCTTGGCCCGGCGGCGAATTCCCGCTGTGTCGACAAACCACCACCAGGTGTCACGTAGTTTGATGAGCTCATCGACCGGATCAACAGTCGTGCCCGCAACGGAATCGACGACGACACGCTCGCTACCCGCCAAGGAGTTCAAGAGCGAGGACTTTCCGACGTTGGGCTTGCCGAGCAGGGCAACGCGGCGCGGGCCACCCTGCCTAGAAGTTCCAGAGCCTTCAGCAGGCAGCATTCGCACGATCTCATCAAGGAGATCGCCGGAGCCACGACCGTGCAGCCCGGAGACCGGGTATGGCTCACCGAGGCCCAGCGACCACAAACTTGCGGCTTCCAGCTCAGTTTGAGCATCGTCGACCTTGGTCGCGCACAGCAAAACCGGCTTACCCGATTTGCGTAACACGCTGACGATCGCCTCGTCGGTATCGGTGGCTCCGACGGTTGCATCAACCACGAACATAACAGCGTCAGCATCGTTGATGGCGCGCTCGGCCTGTGCGGCGATCTGCGCGTGGATGCCCTTGACCTTGGTATCCCACCCACCGGTATCGATGAGCATGAAGCGCTTGGAATTCCACTCGGCTTCATGCAGAACTCGGTCGCGGGTGACTCCCGGAATGTCCTCGACCACGGCCTCACGTCGGCCGATAATGCGATTGACCAAAGTGGACTTTCCGACATTGGGGCGACCCACCACAGCAAGAACCGGAAGCCCGGGCTCACCTGCGCCCGGAACCGTCAGTTCAGCAAGCTCCTTGTCGAAGTCACCAAACTCGGCACGAGCTGCCTCGAGCGCTGCATCCAAAGACGGATCGTCAGCATCCTCCTCGAACTCATCCTCATACGAACCGACAGCATCCTCATCTTCGATCTCGAAGGCGACCCAATCGTCGTCAGACATCATTCTCCCTGCGCTGTTTCACGAGATCGCAGACGTGATCGATGACCTGCTGCAACGTCATTTCGGTGGTGTCGACGACAACGGCGTCGTCGGCCTGGGTAAGAGGTGAGGTCGTTCGCGAGGAATCGTAGGCGTCGCGACGGATCAATGCGGCCTCGGTCGCGGCGACAGCATCGGTGCCGGTTTCAGCAGCGCGCCGCACAGCGCGCACTGAAGGATCAGCTGTCAGATACACCTTGACGTCAGCATCCGGCAACACGACGGTGCCGATATCTCGCCCCTCAACCACGATGCCGGTTCCGTTTACCGTTGCCCGAACGACATGGTCACGTTGGAGGGCCACTAACCGCGCCCGTACTTCGGGCACAGCACTCACGGGGCTGACCGCTGAGGTGACCGCCTCAGTGCGAATCTGCTCTCGGACATCGACGCCGTTGACCTCAATGGTCGGAGCCTTCGGGTCGGTGCCACTGGAGATCACCGGGACAGCGGCAAACGCGGCTACTGCAGAGGTGTCCTCAGGGTTGATGCCGGCATCGATAACCGCGCAGGTCATCGCTCGGTACATCGCGCCCGTATCGAGGTAACTCAGCCCCAGAGCCGCTGCAGTACCGCGGCACACACTCGATTTTCCGGATCCGGCCGGACCGTCGACGGCGACGATCACGGATTCGGGCATGGCATGAGCCTAACGCTCGAGTTAGGCGCGGACGTCGAAGCCTCGCGCCCGAAGGGCAACACGGAGCGCCTCGGCGCGGTCAGGGCTCACGAAGACCTCCACGAGGCCACTGGGACGCCCCAGGATGTGCTCGATTCGGACGTCTTCGGTGTTGATGCCTTCATCCCCTGCCGCGGCAAAAAGACGCGCGAGCTCGCCAGGTGCATCGGCCAACATGACGGCAACGCCCTCATATGACGCTGCCGCACCGCCGTGCTTGCCCGGAATCCGTTTGTGACCGGTGGCTCCTGCTTGAAGGAGCTCAGTGATCTGCTCGTCGCGAGCACCCTGAATGGATGATCGCAGCCCTTCGCGCGCCTGAGTCAGTCTTTCGATCAGTGAATCGAGCACTTCAGCCACCGGACCGGCATTCGTGCTCAGGATGTCTGCCCACAACTGATCATCGGATGCGGCAATACGGGTCATGTCTCGAAGACCCTGCCCAGCGACGCGGACGTAGGCCTCATCTGCCTCAACCAGCTCGCCCGCGAGAGCACTCGACAGCACCTGGGGTACATGCGACACCAAGGCGACTGCGCGGTCGTGTTCTTCCGGACTCATCTCCACCGCAAAGGCACCACACGCAGATACGAGTTCACCTGCGAGTTCACGACTGCTCGGTGAGGCGTCACCCGGAGTGAGAATCCACATTCGATCGTCAAGAAGATCTACTCGAGCAGCGGTAGCTCCTGACACCTCACGCCCGGCCATCGGATGACCTCCGACGAGCCGCGAAGGGTCCGCGCCGAGGGCAATCGCCTCGCGAAGAACGGCAGACTTAACTGAGGTCACGTCAGTGATCACTGCATCGGGGAAAGCCACAGATACACGGGCAATCGTCTCGGCAGCATGACGCGGCGGAACGCTGACGATGACCAACTGAGGTCGAGACTCCGCCGAGACCAATTCACCGGCGCCAAGCTCACGCGCCACTATTGCTTGACCCGGAATAACGTCATCCAGAAGTACATCGACCCCGGCGCGACGAAGTGACAGGCCGATCGAAGTACCGATCAGGCCGGTGCCCACGACGAGTACAGGACCAGTGAGCATGCTCGCGGATGCCATCACATGCTCCATTCAGAGTCCGACGTCGGTGTACAAGGAACGCAATTCTGCCCCATGAAGCTCGCGCATGGCACCTGGCCGCTGCTGGCCAAGATGAATGGGGCCGATTCGGGTTCGTACCAATTCGAGCACGGGATGGCCGACGGACTCCATCATGCGACGAACGATGCGATTTCGACCCTCATGTAGGACGATTTCGACCATCGCACGATCGGGCAGCTGCTGCACGAGACGCGCACTCACCGCCTTCGCGGGACCGTCCTCGAGTTCAACACCGCTTCGTAGCCTGGTGAAGACGTCCTTCGCAGGCTTGCCCGACACGGTGGCAATGTAGGTCTTCTCGACATCATGCGACGGGTGAGCAAGCCGGTTTCCGAGATTGCCATCATTCGTCAAGATCAACAGGCCTTCGGTCTCGGCGTCGAGTCGACCAACGTGGAAGAGCCGTTCCTCGCGATCAGCCACGTAATCACCCACGCACCGTCGCCCATTCTCGTCGGACATCGTCGAGACAACCCCGCGCGGCTTGTTGAACGCGATCACAACCATGTCCGGAATAGTCGGCACACGTTGTCCGTCGACGCGCACGATGGCCGTGAGGGGATCCACGCGCATCCCCTGCTCTTCCACCACAGCCCCGTTGACCTCGACACGGCCTTGTGCGATCAGGATCTCGCAGGCGCGACGACTTCCGATCCCCGCAAGGGCGAGAACCTTCTGCAAGCGCGGCAGATCTCTGTCGTCAGTCACCGGTCGCCACCGAGTCGAGGATGTCCTCGAGATCGGCAAGATCAGGTAGGTGCTCAGCAAGGGGCGGGAGATCTTCAAGGGACGCAATCCCCAAGCGCTCGAGGAAATGCGATGTTGTGCGATAGAGGATCGAACCGTCGTCGTGACCGGCTTCTTCAATCAGGCCACGAGCAATCAGCGTGCGAATAACGCCGTCTACATTGACACCGCGAACAGCGGCTACGCGCCCGCGACTAACGGGCTGGCGATAGGCGATCACCGCAAGGGTCTCCAGAGACGCCTGGGTTAGCCGAGCCTGTTGACCGTCGAGAACAAAGCGCTCAACCAACGGTGAGCACTCAGCACGCGTGTAGTAACGCCAACCACCCGCCACCTCACGCAATTCGAACCCACGCTGCTGCTCGTCGTACTGCGAGACAAGCGCAGCGATGGTCTCCTCGACCTCTGCGACCGGTCGACGGGTCGCCGCAGCCAGCGAAAGCACGGTCATGGGCTCATCAGCAAGCAGCAACAAGGCTTCAAGACCTGCCGCGAGTGTGGGAGCGCCAAGCTCATCGACAGGCCCATCCTCAGCCTCGATTTCGTCCGTGTCGAACTCGATAACCTCATCAGCGACCACCTCGCTGGCCACGATTTCCTCGACGGTGTCGTTCTTACTCATCGGCACTCCCTGGCTGGACGTTCTCATCGTCGGTGGGGTCATGGTGGTTCGGGAATTCACTCACTTGCACGTCATCTCGATCGACATCGTCGCGCAACGCACTCTCGTCAGTCACTGATGAATCGGTCACCGGAGTGCCTTCGAACTCGTCGACGATCGTGATCTCGCCTTCGTCGGGACCAGTCCAGCGAATGGTCAGGTCTCCCAATGGGGTGATCTGCTCAAAGGCGACCATCGCGTCACGGTAGAGCTCGAGTAGAGCAAGGAATCGGCCCACGATGAGCATCGTCGTCTCACAGTCGGCGATGAGTGCACGGAAAGTTGACGTACGCTGGCGCCGCATGCGATCGGCAATGATGACAGCCTGCTCGCGAACGCTCACTTTCTGCACGTGAATGTGACCGATGCCGACTTCAGCGATCGGCTTTGGCGCTAGCGCTTTGGCTGCGAGGGCAGCGAATTGATCTGGGCCGAGACCAAGAAGAACTTCGGGTAGTAACGCAGCAAACTGGGCCTCGAGCCCAACGGTGCGGGGCACCCGCCGATGCGCAGTGCTCATGCTCTCCGCGAAAAGGGCCGCAACTTCCTTGAACGCTCGGTACTGCAGGAGTCGGGCAAAAAGGAGGTCCCGTGCCTCGAGTAGCGCGAGATCCTCTTCGTCTTCTACCTCGCCGCTGGGGAGCAAGCGGGCAGCCTTGAGATCGAGCAAAGTCGCCGCCACGACGAGAAAGCTGCTCGCCTCATCGAGGTCCCAGGCCGTGCCCTGGCCGCGAATGTACGAAATGAACTCGTCGGTCACCTGATGAAGTGCAAGTTCGGTGACTTCAAGCTTGTGCTTGGAGATCAGCTGAAGCAGTAGATCGAAGGGACCTTCGAAGTCACCGACATGTACGGAAAAACCGATGGATTCCTCGCTCAGCGCAGCAGTGTCAATCTCGGCAGCGGTCGGCACACTCACCGGGACAAGACCTCGCGCGCCAGCTGCTCATAGGCCTGAGCGCCCGAACTGCCAGGGGCGTAGGACGTAATCGGCTCGCCAGCAACTGCTGCATCAGGGAACTTCACCGTGCGATTGATGACTGTCTCGAATACGAGATCCCCGAATGCCCCTCGAACGGTCTCGAGCACTTCACGGCTATGCAGCGTGCGGGGGTCATACATGGTGCCCAAAACACCCATGATCTTCAGATTCGGGTTCAGCCGTGAGGTCACCTTGTCGATGGTGTCTTTCAGCAGCGCAACACCGCGGAGGGCGAAGTACTCGCACTCCATCGGAATGATGACCGCAGAGCTCGCCGTAAGCGCATTGAGGGTCAGTAGGCCCAGCGAGGGCTGGCAGTCGATCAAGATGACGTCGTACTCGTCGATGATCGGAGCAAGGGCGCGACCGAGTGCATACTCACGGCCAACTTCGCTGACCAGCTGAAGTTCGGCAGCCGAGAGATCGATGTTGCTCGGCAGGAGGTCGAGATTCTCGACATCGGTCGAAACGATGACATCACCCACGTGGCAGTCGGGCTGGGTCAAGAGGTTGTAGATCGACAGTTCCATCTCATTGGGATTCAGGCCAAAGGAAATGGAGAGCGCTCCTTGAGGATCAAAGTCGACCAGCAGAACCCGACGGCCGTAGCCGGCCAACGCGGCACCCAGGCTCACCGTGGAGGTGGTCTTGCCCACCCCGCCCTTCTGATTGACCATGGCGAGGACCCGGGCAGGGCCGTGCGTGGTCAAGGGGGCGGGTTCAGGGATCTGGCGACTCACGGGACGACTCTACTGTGCTGAACGGGCGAATCCCGTGGTCCTCCCCTCCGTGGTTTCAGAGGGCACGAGGGTGGCTCGTGGCGTACACCTGCCGAAGGGTCTCTGCCGTGACCTGCGTGTAGATCTGGGTAGTCGTGACCGATGAATGCCCCAGAAGCTCCTGTACTACTCGGACGTCGGCACCCCCTTCCAGCAGGTGGGTGGCGAACGAGTGGCGCATGGTGTGCGGGCTGACCGCCGCCGAGATTCCGGCCCGTTCGGCGGCAGAGGACAGGACCAGCCAGGCACTTTGCCGAGACAGGGGCCCTCCCCGAGTGTTGAGGAAGACCTTGTGAGTCCCGCGGCCCTTAGTGGCAAACCCAGGACGTCCACGAACGAGATAGTCAGACAGTGCCGAGGCGGCATACTCGCCGAGCGGGAGTCGGCGCTGCTTGTCGCCCTTGCCAGTGACCACGAGGGTGCGACGCTCGAAGTCGATGTCGTCGATATCCAAACCGACAGCCTCCGAGATGCGGGTGCCGGTTCCGTACAGCAGCTCCAGGAGGGCACGGTCGCGAAGCCCGGATGCGGTCTCGAGATCGCCAGCGGCGTCAAGAATGCCAGCGACCTCAACGTAACTCAGCGCCTTGGGCAGCCGCTTCGGGATAGCGGAAGGCTGGACATCGACGCAAGGATCACTCGGCGTCCATCCCTCACGCACCCCGAACTTATGAAACCCACGAACGGCAATCACTGCACGCGCTGAGCTGGACGCAGAGAGCGCAGGCCCGAAGTCATCGGCGTGACGTAACGAGACTGCAAAATCCGACACATCATTGGCAGTGATCGCATCGATCGTGTGCAGTCCCCGTGCCGCGCACCAGGACTCATACCGGCGTAGGTCACGACCGTAAGCCTGCACCGTGTGAGTGCTCAGGCCTCGTTCGACAGCAATGTGATCGAGATACCCGATCACCGCATCGTGCAATTGCGTGGCGATCAGGCAAGCACCTCGGCAAGGGAGAGCGCACCCAGGCCGAAGGCCTCAGCGACGGCGCCGTAGGTGATCTGGCCATCGTGAACATTGACGCCAAGGGCAAGCGAATGATCGTCGCGTGCCGCCTGCTTCCAGCCCTTATCGGCGATAGCCACCGCGTACGGCAAGGTGACGTTGGTGAGCGCGTATGTCGAGGTATGCGGCACCGCGCCAGGCATGTTCGCCACGCAATAGAAGAGCGAATTGTGAACGGAATAGGTGGGATCCGCGTGCGTGGTGGCACGAGAGTCCTCGAAGCAGCCGCCTTGGTCAATGGCGATATCAACCAGGACAGAACCGGGCTTCATGCGAGAGACCATCTCGTTCGTGACTAGCTTGGGAGCCTTTGCTCCGGGCACGAGAACGGCGCCGATCACCATGTCGGCATCCTTGATGGCGTTGTCGATCTCGTACGCATTTGACGCGATCGTCTGCATGTGGCCCTGATATATGGCATCGACATGACGGAGTCGATTGATGTTCGTGTCGAAGAGCAGGACTTCCGCCTGCATGCCGAGGGCAATGGCTGCGGCGTTGAGGCCGGCCACACCCGCACCTAGAACCACGACCTTGGCTGCGTAGACGCCCGACACTCCGCCCATGAGGACGC
>JBIJBU010000084.1:0-8028 GCA_044345075.1 Candidatus Nanopelagicales bacterium
TGCTGCTGATGCTCCCGTCACATGGTTGAGGGTCCAGCCGCCATCGCTTCGATAAGCCACGTCAATCTCACGCGAACCAATGAATGCATCGACAGTAGCCATGTCGCTGGATCCTGCGATGAGTGATGCACCCTGTACTGAATCCAGGCGAAGCGTGGTGCTCCCATGAACGGGCACGATCGGGATCCGCACTTGAGTCGCGTCGATATCGATAACGATCGCCGACGAGCTTGAGGACGAATTGATGCTTCCCAGCGATGTTGATGACACGCCATCAGCGCCAAATGCGGCATAGATCCAACCGGAGACTGCGAGCAGAGAACCACCCACGATCACCATGACCGCTGCAAGAATGCCGAGCAGTGCGCGTCTCACCTATCTCCCTCGTTTCCTCGAGACTAACGGAAGCGGAAGAGATAGATCGTCGCGACAATGCCGACGAGAACCACCAGTCCGCGCAGGAAGGCGTCGGGCAGACGCTTGGCCCAGTGCCCGCCGATATAGCCACCGGGAATGGCTCCGAGAGCAATGCAGGCGGCCACTGCTAAATCCACGTAGCCAGAGATGAGAAAGACGAGGGCTGACACAAGATTCGCCGCTGCCGCGAAGGCATTCTTTGCCGCATTCGCTCGTTGAATTTCAGTGTCGTATCGGATTCCGAATAGGGCTAGCAAAATGATGCCTTGACCGGCACCGAAATAGCCCGAGTACACCCCCACCGCTCCGCTATAGGGCCACAGGAGTTTCGGGTGCGTGGACACGACTGTCCTGCGTCGGCTCAACCACCGTGCCACCAGCGGAGATATCGCGACCAGAAGTGTTGCAGCCAGAACTAGCCATGGGATCACCGCGACAAAGACTCGCTCGTCGAGACCGATCACCAAAAGTGCACCTACCAAGGCGCCGCAGCACCCGGCGACGATGGGCCAGCGGAGAACATCAAGTCGATCACGCCAGAGTGATCGATATGTCCATGCTGACGTAATGGAGCCGGCAACCAAGCCAAGACCGTTGGATCCATTCGCCGTGACCGGCGGAACACCCATACCGGTGAGAACCGGGTACACCAGCAAGGTGCCTGATCCCACGGCTGCGTTAATGGCACCGCCGCCGAAACCGGCGAGGGCAATCAATACCCATTGCAGCGTGGTCATCGGGGCGATCGTCGGGCAAAGAAGCGACCGCTGAGCAGACTGACCTCGATGGGGAACGCGAATGCCGCTGTGAGCGTCTCGCTGGTAATCACGGTGTTGATCGGACCGCTTGCCACGACCTTGCCATCAGCGATCACAAGTGCGTGAGTGAAGCCTGGCGGAATCTCCTCCACGTGATGAGTAATGAGGACGAGACCGGGAGCTAAATCGTCTGTGGCCAGTTTTTCTAGTCTCTCGACAAGATCCTCGCGTCCGGCAAGATCGAGCCCCGCTCCTGGCTCATCGAGCAACAAGAGCTCGGGGTCTGCCATGAGAGATCGAGCGATCAGACAACGCTTGCGCTCCCCCTCCGAGAGGGTGCCAAACGTTCGGTTCGCGAGATGAGTGAGATTCCATGCGGCAAGCAGTTCGTCACGGCGAGCCTCGTCTGCGGGGTCATACTCCTCGATCCACCTGCCAGCCACTGCCTGCGCGCCAGTCATGACCGCATTGGCGACCGACTCCCCCGGCGGCAGATCGATGAGTTCGCCACTGCTGGCCCAACCGATGCGGGTGCGCAGCTCGGCCATGTCAGTGGCCCCGAGCTCCTCCCCCAGTACTTCGATGAGGCCGCTGGTCGGAAACATTCGACCGGCCAGTATCGACAGGAGGGTCGTCTTCCCGGCGCCGTTGGGGCCTATGACCACCCACCGTTCGCCCTCCGAGACGCTCCAGCTCAGGTCATCAAGGAGCAGCCTGTCGCCTCTGCGCACCGTGAGTCCGACGCCGGTGAATACCTCTGCCACGGGAGGAGCCTATGCCGAGGGAGGCGGTCGACCAGCACTAGTCTGAGCGCGATGAACGACGCAGCCGCAGACACCCTCCTGCTCACACTCACCGGGCCAGATCGTCCGGGAGTTACCCGTCGCGTCTGCGAGATCCTCGCTGATCACGACGTCGTCATCATCGACATCGAGCAGATCGTGGTGCGTGCGCACCTCATGCTCTCTTTTCTCGTGACAGTTCCGTCCAGCCCGGCTCAGCTTCACGAACTCAGTACTCGTGTCAACGAATTCGGATCTGGGCTGGGCTTCGACGTGAATGTGCATCAGGGTGAAGCTGAGGCCGATTCTCGGCTGCATGGCCGATTCCAGATCACCGTCATGGGTTCACCACTTCGACCATCGGCCATTGCCCGCGTGGCCAGCGAGATCGCCGAGCGCGGTGGCAATATCGATCGCATTCGAAGGATCGCCAGTTACCCCGTCACCGCAGTCGCCTTCGAAGGTTCTGGTGCTGATGTCGTGGAACTTCGCTCAGCTCTTGCCGCGGCTGCGGCCGAAGTGAGTGTTGATATCGCGGTTCAGGACGCCGGGCTTGATCGTCGAGGTCAGCATCTCGTGGTCATGGACGTCGATTCAACGGTAATCCAGGACGAAGTCATCGATCTCCTCGCAGATGAGGCCGGAACTCATGCCCAGGTTGCCGAGATCACTGAACGGGCAATGGCAGGCGAACTGGACTTTGCTGCATCGCTCACGGCCCGAGTTGCTCTTCTGGAGGGGCTACCAGCAGACGTGATCGATCGAGTGCGCGATCGCATCACCTTGACACCCGGTGCTCGAACCCTATGCCGCACACTTCGAAACCTGGGCTATCGCGTCGCTCTCGTCTCCGGTGGATTCACCGAGGTAATCGCGCCGCTTGCAGACGAACTCGGTGTCGACCACGTACGGGCGAATACCCTCGAAGTTGTCGATGGGCATCTGACGGGCAAGGTTGTGGGAGCGATTGTCGACCGAGCCGGCAAGCGGGCAGCGCTTGAAGAGCTTGCCCTCGAATATGGAATCCCGATGAGTCGAACGATCGCCATTGGTGATGGTGCCAATGACGTCGACATGCTGCAGGCAGCCGGACTCGGCATCGCATTCAATGGCAAGGCTGCAGCACGCGACGCTGCAGATAGTTCAGTGAGTGTGCCGTATCTCGATTCCGTGCTTTACCTGATGGGTATTTCCCGCGCAGAAGTCGAGGATGCCGATGCGCACGCCGGGCTCGACATCAGTGCACCGCCGATCAATTAGCTCGCGGAACTGCATAGGTCACGAGCTCGGCAGTTCCCTGTCCGAGTGAAGCCCAGTTGTCATGACGGAGTACGCATACAGCGCCGGTCGGATACTTCTGCGAAATGTGCGAGAGCCAGCCGTGCGGGTCTCGACCGGTGACGTGTTCGATCAACTGCTCGAGGCCCGGATTGTGCGCAACGACGAGCAGGGACGAGGCCGTTGCGACGTTCAGTAACGTGAGCAGGCGATCAACGGAGGCTTCATAGAGCCCGGGCACAGTGCGCTGATCAAATCCAGAAGCCACTGAGGCGCGCACCCCACCTTCAATTCCCGCCCACGTCTGCTGAGCCCTTACAGCGCTAGAGACCCACGCCTCGTCAATCGGTAATCCCTGCTGGCCGAACCATTGAGCAGCCGCATTCGAATCGCGCGTGCCGCGATCGTTGAGGGGACGATCATGGTCTGCCACGCCCAGGGGATATGCGGACTTGCAGTGCCGCATCACGATCAGTTCAGGCACCTTGCGAGTGAACTCCGCCGTCGACGTGAATGATCTCGCCCGTGGTGGCCGGGAACCAATCAGACAGAAGTGCTACACAGGCACGAGCGGCAGGGGTCGGATCATCGAGATCCCAGGCCAGGGGTGCACGCGTTGCCCACACGGCCTCGAAGTCATCGAAGCCGGGAATGCTCTTGGCAGCCATCGTCCGGATAGGGCCGGCGGCGATGAGGTTCACACGAATACCGGACGGGCCGAGATCACGTGCCAAATAGCGCGAGGTGCTCTCGAAGGCTGCTTTCGCGACACCCATCCAGTCGTACTTGGGCCATGCAATGGTGGCGTCGAAATCGAGGCCCACGATCGCAGATCCGGCAGGCATAAGGGGCTTCGCTGCGACGGCCAGGGCCTTGAGCGAATACGCGGATACGTGAACGGCGGTAGCGACGTCTTCCCAAGCCGTATTCAGAAAGTTACCGCCGAGCGCTGCCTCAGGGGCAAACCCGATCGAATGGAGCACGCCGTTCAGTTCGGATGCGTGCTCGCGAACTCGATCAGCGAGGGCATCAAGATGCTCGACATTGGTGACATCGAGCTCAACGACTGGAGCTTCAGCCGGAAGCCGAGTCGCTGATCGCTTAGTCAACGACATCGTTCGACCGAAGGAAGTCAAGATGACCTGCGCACCTTGCTCTTGCGCGAACTTCGCGACGTGGAAGGCAATCGACTGATCGGTGAGAACTCCGGTGACCAGGATGGTCTTTCCGTCGAGAATCCCCATGTCGAGCCCTTCGTGAGTCAGTGACCGAGTCCGAGTCCGCCATCAACCGGAATCACGGCGCCCGTGATGTATCCGGCGTCTGCAGACGCGATGAAATCCACCACTCCGGCGATTTCCTCCGGTTGAGCATATCGAGCCAGGGGCACGGCTCCGAGGATCTCGGCCTTGCGCTCCTCCCCCAGCTCAGCGGTCATATCGGTGTCGACAAAGCCTGGTGCGACCACATTGACGGTTATCCCGCGTGAGCCAACCTCGCGCGCCAATGAACGAGCGACACCGACCAAGCCCGCTTTTGAGGCCGCGTAATTGACCTGTCCAGCAGAACCCATCAGACCCACGACCGAAGAGACAAGAATGATTCGGCCGCTGCGAGCCTTGAGCATGTTGCGCAGAGCACGACGCGCAATGCGAATCGATCCCGCGAGATTCGTGGCGAGCACCTCATCGATGTCCTCGTCGGACATGCGCATGAGGAGGTTGTCCCGAGTGATACCTGCGTTGGCCACCACTACTGAAATCGGACCGTGCTGCTCTTCAATGGTCTCGAAGGCCGCATTGATGGATTCAGCATCCGAGACATCCATAGCCACAGCGAATAGTCCATCTGGTGCGATACCGCTGCGGCAGCCGACGACAACTGTGTGACCGGATTCGCGAAGGCGCTGGGCGCAGGCCAGGCCAATACCGCGATTACCGCCCGTGACGAGTGCGACAGTCATGGGGACGCCTAGTGAGCGTCTTCGAGGCGGTAGCCGAGCTTCACCGAGACCTGGAAGTGGTCCACGGCTCCGTCACGCACGTATCCACGGATCTGGGATACCTCGAACCAGTCGACATGGCGCACGCTCTGCGAGGCACGAGTGACGGCCTGGTGAATGGCATCGTCGATACCCACCTTGGAGGTTCCGACGATCTCGGTGAGTCCGTATGCGCGATCCATGTTGCTCCTTTATCCATCCCCGACCACTCGGGGCTCGCCGAGCAGGATATGGCCGAGGGCCATAACCTGGGTAGGTGGGTAAGGCTGAAGTCGTGGAGGTGGGTCGTGGGCAAGGACTCGAGTGACGTCTTCACCATCACTGAAGCCCAGCGCGGGCTGAGCGTCGAGCAGACCGGGCGTACCCGGCGCTACCTGATCTCGATGGGAATCCGCACAGCGTGCGTGATCTTGGCCATATTCGTACCCGGCTGGCCCCGTTGGGTGTTCATCACCGGCGCCGTAGTTCTCCCCTACCTGGCGGTTGTGATAGCGAACGCAGGCCGTGAGAACGATGAGCCAGGTGACACGGGCGTCGATCACTATGAAGCGCGTGCACTGGGCATGAGCACCACGATGCTCCCCGGACCCGAGGGCAACGTTTACCGGGCACCGTAGTCAGACCTCAGAGTTGTTCCGTTGGACCCGCGTAGAGTGTTGCCATGCTGAGCCTGCTGCGCACCCGGCGCTGGCTCTCCTTTACCGCCGTCGTGATCATCGTCATCATTGCCTTCGGTCTGCTCAGCCGATGGCAGTGGTCGCGAGCCGAGGAAAAGCAGGTTCTGAACTCGAGCATGGTCAGTGCGAGAGACCAAGACCCCATAACTCCTGCCAACGCTGCGACCGAGTGGACCCCCGTACGCATTACCGGTTCCTACGACATTACGAACGAAGTTGTGGTGAGAAAGCGTCCCCAGGAGACAGTCAACGGATTCTGGGTCATGACCCCACTGAATTCGGCTGACGGCACAGTCTGGGTCAATCGCGGCTGGTTGCGTGCCGACGGCAACGCCACGACATACCCGGATGTGCCTTCTGCCCCCGCGGGAGAGGTAACGGTCACCGGACTGTGGCGAGACTGGCAGCAGGCGCGCACCACATCAGGGTTGCCGCCCGGGATGATCTCCGATGTTGACCCCGATGTGCTCCCCGTACCCACACCCCTCGACGGCTTCGTACAGCTCACGGAGTCGCAGCCTGAGCAGACCGGACTAGCGGGAACTCAGTTACCCGAGATCGATGACGTGCAGAACATCTCCTACGCCGTTCAGTGGATACTCTTCGCGGTCGTGTGTATCGGCGGATGGTTCTTCTTCCTGCGTCGCGAGGCACGCGAGGACTCACGCAAGTCTGCCCAGGAGGACTAATGGATCTCGAACTCTTATCGCGTACCTACATCGTCAGTGGCGGCACCAAAGGTCTGGGCCTTGCCACCGCTGAGGCCCTGGTGCGAGAAGGCGCCAATGTCGTTCTCCTGGCACGTGATGACACCCGACTGCAGGCGGTTCGTGAGCGTCTAGGCTCTGCTGCAGCCACCCTCGCGGGCGACCTTGACGACCCCACGCTTGCCCAGCGCGCGATAGAGGTGGCCCACGAGCGCTTTGGACGTCTCGACGGGGCGCTCGTCAGCGTTGGAGGTCCACCGGCTGGCACCGTTCTGAGCACGACCGATGACCAGTGGAGTGCAGCGTTCGGAACTGTGTTCCTGGGCGGTCTTCGGCTGATGCGCGAGGTGGCACGATCATGCTCAATGGAGGTCTCGGCACGTGCAGGTCGGGGGGCTTCAATCGTGGTCGTTCTCTCAAGCTCCGCGATTCAGGTGCTGTCAGGCATATCAATTAGCAACGGATTGCGACCGGGCCTGGCCATGCTGGTCACTGACCTCGCAGATGAGGTTGGCCCCACGGATGTCCGAGTGAATGGACTGATGCCAGGCCGCTTCGATACCGAAAGAGTCCGTGAACTCGACGCAGCATCAGGTGACGCGGATGCGAATCGAGAGAGACTCAGCGCAGCAATTCCGCTTCGACGCTATGGCCGTGCAGAGGAGTTCGCCCAGGTTGCGACCTTCCTGCTGAGCCCGGCATCGTCCTATGTGTCCGGAACCGTGATCGCTGTCGATGGAGGATCGACACGAGTGCCGTAAGAGGCCGCTAGACGCTCGAAACCTTCATCGAGGCTTATCTGGGGACTCCAGTCGAGTGCCACTCGAGTTTCCCGTTGATCAAACCAATGGGCGGTTGCAAGTTGTTCGACCAGGAATGAGGTCAACGGCGGCTCCGAATCTCCCCACACGCGTTCAGCGATAGCACCGGCTCGGTAAGCGGCAGCGGCGGGAACGCTTCTATGCGGTGGTTCGAGTCCGGCTGCCCGGCAAATGAGCTCAAGCAGCTCGGCGACAGTGCGGGGCTCACCGTTGCTCACCACGAACGCACGCCCAGCGTTCACCTTGCAGGTGTCCAGCGCAGCAATGAGGGCATCAGCGGCGTTATCGATGTAGGTGGTGTCTATCAGCGCGTAGCCATGATCGACGAGGAAGAGTCGTCCTGCCCTGGCTCGAGAGATTATCCGTCCGATCAGTTGCTCATCACCTGGACCCCAGATGAGGTGAGGCCGTACCGCGCACACAGAAAACTCAGCGTCAGATGATGCCAGGGCAAGAAGCTCTGCTTCTGCCTTAGTGCGCGCGTAATTGCCTCGGGCACGCACAGGATCAGCTGGCTGAGCCTGATCTCCGTGGATGGCACGGCCGAGATGGGCCACCGATGGGGTCGAGACGTGCACGAATGAAT
>JBIJBU010000085.1:0-8024 GCA_044345075.1 Candidatus Nanopelagicales bacterium
TCTCGAAGCTGCACAAGCCAACATTGCGTGCACTCGCGTATGCGCGTGCTACCAGGCCTACCGTGCTCGAGGCGATCACGGTCAACGTCGATGATGCCGAGACTGCCGCGCTCGAGGCCGAGTGGGAGCGCCGTGAGATTCCAGTCTCGCTCAAGGTGCTCAATTCTCCTTATCGGGAGATCACCCGCCCGATTGTCACGTACGTCAAGGAACTGCGATCCGGCAATCCGAATGACATCGTCACAATCTTCATTCCGGAATATGTCGTGGGTCACTGGTGGGAGCAACTTCTTCACAACCAGTCTGCGCTGCGCCTGAAGTCCCGTCTTCTCTTTACTCCTGGCGTGATGGTCACGAGCGTGCCATGGCAGCTTGAGTCGAGTGAGACCGTCCTCGATCGAGACGGATGAAAGAGCCGGTAAGCCGCGGCGACGTGATCGAGCTGCGCATCGGCACGATCGCGCACGGTGGCCACTTCATTGCACATTGGGGAGGTCGCACCTTTTTCGTGCGTCACGGCATTCCCGGCGAGCTCGTGCGAGTTCAGGTCACTGATGTCACATCGAAGATCAGCCGGGCCGATGCCATCGAGATTCTCGAGCCATCCCCGTCGCGAGTGCCTGTCGAGTGTTCTGTCGCCGGCCCAGGTGGCTGCGGTGGATGCGACTTCCTGCATATTGCGCCTGTGGCTCAGCGATCTCTCAAGACAACGGTCCTTCGTGATGCCTTGATCCGTCAGGGTGGCCTGACCGCTGACGAGGTTGATCAGTTCGAGGTTGAAGCACTGGATGACCGCTCGCTCGGCTGGCGCTCACGGGTGCGCTGGAGCATCGACTCCCAGGGCTATCCGGGAATGCATCGTCACCGGTCCTCCGAGATCGTGCAGACAGACGAATGCCTGCTCGGGATGCCCGAAATCTCCCGGGTGCCCGCGATCGAGGCCCACGAGTCGATCACTGCTGTGCGGGGCGGCGATGGCGAGGTCACGGTGATCGCTGATGGTCAGGTGATTGCGGGCCGAAGTCGGGTCACCGAATTTGTGGACGGCGATGAGTGGCGGATCTCGGCCAAGGGCTTCTGGCAGGTTCACCCGGCTCTCGCCGACCGACTCGTTGACCTTGCCTGCGCGGACGTGAAGCCCGGTGAGCACTGGTGGGATCTGTACTCCGGCGCGGGCCTGTTCAGCCGGTACCTCGCTGAGGCTGTCGGTGACGGTCGGGTGGACTCCGTCGAGGCCTACACGGCTTCGGTTCGCGATGCGCGTCGCAACCTTCATGAATGCCGCCAGGTTGCGGTTCATCAGGCCGATGTCGCCACCTGGCTCGAGACAGCCCCTGGGCGCCCCGATGGTGTGGTGCTCGATCCGCCGCGCAGCGGTGCGGGGGAGAAGGTGGTCACCTTGATCGCTGAGCGCCAGCCACGCACGGTCGTGTATGTCGCTTGTGATCCGGTCGCCCTGGGGCGTGATCTGGCAATCTTCCGGGCCCACGGCTATCGCCTGAGCGCGCTCACAGCCCTTGATGCCTTCCCGATGACCCACCACTTCGAGACCGTGGCAACCCTCACGGCCGAGATTGATGGACATCCGATAATCTGAGCGACCTAACGGCGACGAGAGGGCTCAAAGTGGCGAGCAAGGACAGCTTCAGCGCAAAGGGAGAACTGCAGGTCGGCTCCCAGTCGTACGAGATCTTTCGGATCTCCGCTGTCGAGGGTTCGGCCCGACTCCCGTTCACGCACAAGGTGCTGCTGGAGAACTTGCTGCGCACCGAGGATGGCGCCAACGTCACCCGGGAGACCATCTCCTCGTTGGGCAACTGGGATCCCTCGGCTGAGCCGACTGACGAGATTCAGTTCACCCCGGCCCGCGTGGTCATGCAGGACTTCACCGGCGTTCCGGTCGTCGTCGACCTCGCCACAATGCGCGAGGCCGTGACCGATCTCGGTGGCGATCCCGCCAAGATCGAGCCTCTCGCCCCTGCGGAGCTCGTCATTGACCACTCCGTCATCGCCGACTACTTCGGTGGCGCCGACTCCGAGAGCCTCAATGTGGCACTCGAGTACGACCGCAACCGCGAGCGCTACCAGTTCCTGCGCTGGGGACAGGGCGCCTTCGAGGAGTTCAAGGTCGTTCCGCCGGGTACGGGCATCGTTCACCAGGTCAATATCGAAAACCTCGCCCGAGTGATCATGGCCCGCGGTGGCCAGGCATACCCCGACACCGTCGTGGGCACTGACTCGCACACCACCATGGTCAATGGTCTGGGCGTGCTGGGCTGGGGCGTCGGCGGCATTGAGGCTGAGGCGGCGATGCTCGGCCAGCCGGTCTCGATGCTCATCCCGCGCGTCGTCGGTTTCAAGCTCTCTGGTGAGCTGCCGGCCGGTACTACCGCGACTGATCTCGTGCTCACCATTACCGAGATGCTGCGTAAGCATGGCGTGGTCGGCAAGTTCGTCGAGTTCTATGGCAAGGGCGTCGGCGCAGTTCCGCTGGCAGACCGCGCCACCATCGGCAACATGAGCCCTGAGTACGGCTCCACTGCCGCCATCTTCCCGATCGACGATGCCACCACCGAGTACCTGCGTCTGACCGGCCGTACCGAGGAGCAGATCGCGCTCGTCGAGGCCTACTCCAAGGAGCAGGGCCTGTGGCACGACGCTGATCACGAGCCCACCTACTCCGAGTACATGGAACTCGACCTCTCGACCGTGGTCCCGTCACTCGCAGGCCCGAAGCGTCCGCAGGATCGCGTTCTCTTGAGCGAGTCCAAGGCCTCCTTCGAAAAGGCGCTGCCGGCGTTCAGCAAGGTTCCGAGTGCCTCGGCCGCGACCACGATCGATGGCACAGATGTCGTCATCCGCAATGGCGCGGTCGCCATCGCGGCCATCACCTCGTGCACCAACACCTCGAACCCCTCGGTGATGATGGGCGCAGGCATCCTGGCGAAGAAGGCCGTCGAGCGTGGCCTGACTCGCGCACCATGGGTCAAGACCACCCTGGGCCCAGGCTCCAAGGTCGTCACCGACTACTACGACAAGGCCGGCCTGAGCCCGTACCTCGACAAGCTGGGCTTCAATGTTGTCGGTTACGGCTGCACCGTCTGCATCGGTAACTCCGGTCCGCTAATCCCCGAGGTCAGCGCCGCGGTCAACGAGGCTGATCTCGCTGTGGTCTCGGTGCTCTCGGGCAACCGCAACTTCGAGGGGCGCATCAACCCCGACATCAAGATGAACTACCTCGCCTCCCCGCCGCTCGTGGTCGCCTACGCGATCGCCGGCACCATGGATATCGATCTCGCGACAGAGCCGCTTGGTCTCGACTCCGAGGGAAAGCCGGTGTTCCTGGCCGATATCTGGCCGAGTGCTGCTGAGGTGCAGGCCACCATCGATGCCACCATCGATGCCGACATGTTCAGCAATCGCTACAAGGATGTCTTCGCCGGCGATGCGCGCTGGCAGTCACTGCAGACTCCGAGCGGTGATCGTTTCGCCTGGGATCCCCAGAGCACTTACGTGCGCAAGCCTCCGTACTTCGAAGGCATGGGCAAGACTCCGTCGCCGGTGTCCGATATCACCGGCGCCCGCGTGCTCGCCAAGCTTGGTGACTCGGTCACAACCGATCACATCTCGCCGGCCGGCAACATCAAGGTTGATAGCCCAGCTGGCAAGTACCTCGCAACTCACGGCGTCGACAAGGCCGACTTCAACTCCTACGGCTCGCGTCGTGGCAACCACGAGGTGATGATCCGCGGAACCTTCGCGAATATTCGCCTTCGCAATCTCATGCTGAACGACGTCGAGGGCGGATTCACGGTCGACTTCTCGAATGCCGACAACGAGATCGTGCCGATCTTTGATGCCGCCGAGAACTACGCGAAGGCTGGCACGCCGCTGGTAATCCTCGCTGGCAAGGAGTACGGCTCGGGTTCGAGTCGTGACTGGGCTGCCAAGGGAACCGCACTGCTGGGCGTCAAGGCAGTCATCGCCGAGTCGTACGAGCGCATCCACCGCTCGAACCTCATCGGCATGGGTGTCATTCCGCTGCAGTTCCAGGCCGGCCAGAACGCCGACTCACTGGGTCTTCAGGGCGACGAGGTCTTCACAATTAGCGGTATCGAGGAACTCAACGCAGGCACGACTCCGCGCGAGGTCTCAGTCGAGGCTGTCGCTGCTGATGGTCGCACCCGTGAGTTCACCGCACTCGTACGCATCGATACTCCCGGTGAGGCGGACTACTACCGCCACGGCGGGATCCTGCAGTACGTCCTGCGTTCGCTGCTCTAGTCATCATGAGTGCCGGGTGGCCGCAGGACCTCGTGCCTGTAGTTGCACCGGATTTCCTGGATCGTGCGATCGGCTGGCTTCTCGATAGGGGGCCGGCCGATCTGCGTACCTCTCCGCTTCGTGCGTATCCTGTGGCCCTCGCTTTCTTGATCGAGCACCATTGCGAGGCCGATGTGCAGGCAACCCGTGAGGCATATCGACACGCTCGCGCCGAGCTTGGGGCACATGTCAGTGCCGCGGAACTCACTGTGATCCAGCAAGCTCTCGAGGCTCAGGGCGCGCAGGCGCTGGCCACCAGGCGTGAGGTAGGCATGGTGCGCGAAGCTGTAGAACAGGTGGTCGGCGGCCTCGGGGCCTAGACTCGGGGGGTGTCGAATGGTGGTCGTCCTAGCTTGATCGAGGGTATTCATGACCCTCGTGATCTGCGCGCGCTCGCCCCGGAACAGCTTCCTGAACTTGCTGCTGAGATTCGCTCATTCCTAGTCGAGAAGGTGTCTGCCACCGGCGGGCATCTAGGGCCGAACCTCGGCGTCGTTGAGCTCACCATCGCCCTGCACCGAGTCTTCACTAGCCCAGACGACGCCATCATTTGGGATACCGGCCACCAGGCGTACGTCCACAAGATCATCACGGGCCGGGCAGGGGAGTTCGATACCCTGCGCCAGGAGGACGGCCTTTCGGGCTATCCGAGCCGCACTGAGAGCGTCCACGACATCGTCGAGAACTCACATGCCTCGACCTCGATCTCCTACGCCGATGGCCTGGCCAAGGCCTGGCAGCAGCGCGGGCTACTCGGTTCGCATCACGTCGTGGCTGTCATCGGAGATGGTGCCCTGACCGGTGGCATGGCCTGGGAAGCACTGAACAACATCGCTGGCAGCGATCGTCAGGTGATCATCGTCGTTAATGACAATGGACGCTCGTACTCACCGACGATCGGCGGCCTGGCCCATCATTTGTCCACTCTGCGCACGAATCACGGCTACGAGCGCTTCATGGCCTGGGGCAAGCGAGTGCTGCATCGCACTCCGGTGCTCGGCCATGGCGTCTATGGCGCACTTCATGGCATGAAGAAGGGCGTCAAGGACATCGTCGCCCCGCAGGGCATGTTCGAGGATCTCGGCCTGAAATATGTCGGGCCCGTCGACGGACACGATGAACTTGAGCTGGAGCACGCGCTTCGTCGCGCCAAGGATTTCCCGGGGCCGGTGATCGTGCACGCCATCACTCAAAAGGGCCGCGGCTACGCGCCTGCCGAGCAGGACGAAGCCGAGAAGTTCCATGGGGTCGGCATCATTGATCCCGACACCGGCAAGCCCGTTGCCAGCAGCGGTCCGACCTGGACGAGCACGTTTGGCGAGGAAATGTTGCTTATCGGCGCTGAGCGCTCCGATGTCGTGGCGATCACTGCGGCGATGCTGGGCCCGACCGGTCTCAACTCCTTTGCGCGTCAGTTCCCGACCCGCACGTACGACGTAGGCATTGCCGAGCAACACGCTGCTACAAGCGCCGCCGGATTGGCCATCGGAGGAGCACATCCGGTAGTTGCGCTTTATGCGACCTTCCTGAACCGCGCCTTCGATCAGGTTCTCTTCGACTGTGCACTTCATCGTCTCGGCGTCACCTTTGCCCTCGATCGAGCCGGTATTACCGGTGACGACGGCGCAAGCCATAACGGCATCTGGGATCTCTCGATGCTGGGCGTGATCCCAGGCGTTCGAGTTGCTGCACCTCGGGATGGCTCCAGCCTGCGAGCTCTGCTGCGCGAGGCCGTAGCGGTGAGCGATGCTCCGACTGTGGTGCGCTACCCGAAGGGCGCTGTGGGTGCTGACATCGTCGCGGTCGAACGTCACGAGGGCTACGACCTCCTTGCCCGACACGGTGACGGCGAGGTTCTTGTGGTGGGCATCGGTGCGATGGCGTCAGTGGCTGTCGAGGTGGGCGAGCGACTTTCGGCTCAGGGCTATGGCGCTCTGGTGGTCGATCCGCGGTGGGTCAAGCCCCTGCACCCCTCGGTCGTCGAACTTGCTCGCGATTCTTCGCTCGTGATTGTCATCGAAGATGGCATACGCCAAGGTGGCATCGGGTCGGCAATGTCGCAGGCCATGAACGATCTCGGTATCGACACCCCGATCCGCACCTTCGGTGTCGATCAGGGCTTCTTGCCGCAAGCAAAGCGCGCACGCTTGCTGGTTGAGGCAGGCCTGACAGCTCAGGACATCACGCGCAGCGCCATCGAGAACCTGGCCGGCCGCGCTGATATGGATGTGCGCGAAGCTAGTCAGCAGCCATTGGCTGAGTGACTGTTTGCTGCTTGGTTAGGCCGGCAGTGATGCGATACCCGGTGCCAGGAATCTCTTGCCGTTAACTCGTTCCGATGCACCGGTGCGATCGAGGTAAGGCGTAATGCCGCCATTGGCAAAGGGCCAACCGGCGCCAAGGATCATGCAGAGGTCGATGTCCTCAGCCGCAACCACGACACCCTCGTCGAGCATCCGCTGAGCCTCGTCGGCGAGAGCGTCGAGAGCGCGTTCGCGCACTTGCTCGGCGGTCAATGGGTTGTCGCCACGAACGAAGAGTGCCTCGACTTCCGGATCGATGACCTGGCCACCCGTTCCTGTCTTCTTCCAGATACCAGGCTTGCCTGCCTCGACGAGCCTGCGCATGTTGTCTGACACGTAGAAACGATCAGGGAACGCGGCATTCATCGTTTCCGAGACGTGGAAGGCCACGGCCGGACCGACAAGAGCGAGCAGGTTGAACGGCGACATCGGGAAGGCGAGCGGCTGCATGGCTGTATCGGCAACCGTGAAGTCGGTGCCCTCGTCGACGGCTCGGGTGATCTCGCCCAGGAATCGAGTGAGCAGACGATTGACCACGAATGCCGGTGCGTCTTGGACCAGCACGCACGACTTCTTCAGAGACTTGCCGACGGCAAAGGCCGTAGCCACGGTCGCATCATCACTCTGCTTCGCGCGTGCGATTTCCAGGAGCGGCATGACGGCAACCGGGTTGAAGAAGTGGAAGCCCACCACACGCTCAGGATGCTTCAGGCCTTCGGCCATCGCGGTCACTGAGAGTGATGAAGTATTCGTGGCGAGGATGCAGGTGTCGGAGACCATAGCTTCAAGCTCTGCAAATACCGCCTTCTTCACGCTGAGATCCTCGAAGACCGCCTCGATCACGAAATCTGCATCGGCGAACGCCGACTTATCCGTGACACCGCTGACCAGGGCAGTAAGTCGATTCGCCTTGTCAGAGCTGAGGCGCCCCTTCTCGACCAGGGTCGCGATCTCCTTGTGGACGTACGCGACACCTTTATCGACCCGCTCTTGATCGAGATCGGTCATGACGACCGGTACCTCGAGGCGTCGTGCGAAGAGCATTGCAAGCTGGCTGGCCATCAAGCCGGCACCGACGATGCCCACCTTGGTCACCGGTCGCGCCAGTGACTTGTCGGGTGCTCCAGCGGGGCGCTTGGCGCGCTTCTGAACGAGGTTGAACGAGTACAAGGATGCCCGTACGGCGTCGCTCATGATCAAGTCAGCAAGTGCTTCATCCTCGGCGGCGAAGCCTTCATCGCGAGTGCGCGACTTTGCTCCGGCAACAAGATCAAGTGCGCGATACGGCGAGGCGAGAGCCCCGTGAAAACGCGCGTCGAGTTGGGCCTTGGCGCCACCGATGATCATGTCCCACATGCCGTGATTGGGCTCTTGGCGCTTGACCGTGATCTCGCCGGT
>JBIJBU010000087.1:0-7988 GCA_044345075.1 Candidatus Nanopelagicales bacterium
GTGACAATGCCCGGCTTTCCGGCCAGCACATTGCGCCAGCTTGTCTCGACGTCGCCGCCGACGGGCGTAGTCATGCCGAGGCCTGTGATGACGACCTGTGCAGTCATGTGTGTCTCCTGTGCAGTGCGTTTCTGCGAGTAAGGCAGTGGGTTTCTGCGGGTAAAGATGTGTTCTTGCGGGTAACGAAGTGCGGGTGTTGCGGTGCTGCCTAAGACGTCGGTGGGGCAGTTGCCTGCCCCACCGCAAAAGTCCTAGAGGTTTGCCGAGATGTAGGTGACGGCGTCGCCGACAGTCTTGAGGTTCTTGACCTCGCTGTCGGGGATCTTCACGCCCCACTTGTCTTCGGCGGCCATGACAACCTCGACCATCGACAAGGAGTCAATATCAAGATCGTCGACAAATGACTTGTCAGCCTGAACGTCAGCAACCGGAACACCGGCGACCTCGTTCACGATAACTGCCAGGCCGCTCAGGATGTCCTCGCTCATGTTCTTCCTTCCATTTATGGGTGGGTGTTGACGGGTGGTGCGGTAGAGCTACGGCAACGTGACGACTTGCGAGGCGAACACGAGGCCCGCTCCAAAGCCGATCAGCAGTGCCGTGCCGCCGTGCTCGACCTCGTGGTCATCGAGCATGCGCTCCATGGCCAGCGGAATCGAGGCGGCGGACGTATTTCCGGTGTACGCAATGTCGCGGGCGACAGGTACGTGCGCCGGAAGCTTGAGTGCGCGAATCATCGCATCGGTGATGCGCATATTCGCCTGGTGCGGGATGAACGCATCGAGGTCACCGGCGTCGACCTTCGCGACATCGAGTGCACGCTGCGCGGTCTTGGCCATGTCGCCGACTGCCCATCGAAACACCTGCTGGCCCTGCATCGTGAGTGCGGGGAAGATCGGCCCTGGCTCATCGCGGTATTCGACGAGTGACTGGGTCATGTTGATGGCCTCACGCTGCTCACCGTCGGAGCCCCAGACAACCGGCCCGATGGCCGGAACATCGGACGGCCCAATCACGACCGCGCCCGCGCCGTCGGCGAAAATGAACGCAGTGCTGCGATCGGAGAAGTCGGTCCAGTCAGAGAGTTTCTCGACGCCGATCACCACGACGTACTTTGCTGCGCCGCCGCGCACGACGGAGTCAGCCAGGGCAATGCCGTAGCAAAAGCCCGCGCATGCCGAGGAGATGTCGGTGGCGGCTGCACCGATTGCGCCGACTCGAAAGGCCACCTCAGCCGCTGCCGAGGGGGTCGGATACGGATGTGTCACGGAGGCCACGAGCACGAGGCCGATTTCACTTGCGTTGATGCCGGACTTCTCGATGGCCTTGGTCGCTGCAGCAGTAGCCATGTCGACCACGGATTCATCGTCGGCGGCGTAGCGACGCTCGATGATCCCGGAGCGCTCGCGAATCCATTCATCGGAGGAATCGATGTTCTTGCACACCTCGTCATTGGTGACGATGCGGCTCGGGCGATAGCCGCCCACCGACATAATGCGCGCGTAGGCAGCACCAGTGGACGGTGTGATGGTGGCGGTCACGCCATGGCCTCCTGAGCCTCAGGATGAAGTCGCACGATCGGCTGGCCGGGGGAAACGAGATCACCGTCGTGCACGAGCCATTCGACGACGGTGCCGCCGTGCGGTGCGAGTACCTCGTGGCTTTCGCGCAAGGTGTCGACCGAGCCCACGGACCCGCCAACGACGAGTGCATCGCCTGGCTGAGCCTGTGACACAAGACGGAAGGTGCCCTTCGCGGGCGCAATGAGCAGACGCCACGTGGGGCTGGACTCAAGGCTCGACTTGCGGCCGTGGGTTTCGATCATTGCCCAAGCAGCGTCGAGATCATCGGGGCTCTTGAGTGCGAGGGTCTCCACGCCGGGAAGTGCACGCTTGATCAGGCCGGTGAGTGCGCCGGCCGGGGGAATCTCGATGACAGCCGTGACACCTAGGTCGGCCATGGTCTGCATGCACAGATCCCAGCGCACCGGGTTGCTGACCTGAGTGACGAGTCGCTTGAGTACCTCACGGCCGTCATGCACGATCTGGCCGTCGGCATTGCTGATGAGCTTTACCCGGGGGTCATGGGTGGAGATCGATCGCGCGTAGCCGCCGAGGGTGGCGACTGCAGGTGCCATGTGAATCGTGTGGAAGGCGCCGGCCACCTCGAGCGGGCGCACGCGCGAGCCCTCGGGTGCATCGGCGGCGAAGGCTGCGAGTTGCTCCATGGTGCCTGCCACGACGATCTGGCCAGCGCCGTTCATATTGGCCGGTGTCAGACCATGCTTCTCGGCCTGCGCTACGACAACATCGGCGTCGCCGCCGAGTACGGCACTCATGCCGGTCGCGGTGACGGCGGCAGCAGCGGCCATGCCTTTGCCGCGCTCGCGCACGAAGACCATGGCCTGCTCAGCAGAGAGAACGCCCGCGCCGACCGAAGCGGTGATCTCGCCGACCGAGTGGCCTGCGCCCGCGCCGATCTGTGAGAAGGCGGCCGACGGGTGGGGGAAGAGACTGAGCATGGTGACCAGGCCGGCCCCAACGATGAGGGGCTGCGCGATGGCGGTGTCGCGGATGGTGTCGGCATCCGAGGTAGTGCCGTGGGCGACAAGGTCGATGCCTGCGACGGCGCTGAGCCACTCGAGGCGGTCCTTCACCCCCGGGACGTCGAGCCATGGGGCGAGGAAACCTGGGGTTTGGGAGCCCTGTCCGGGCGCTACGACTACGAGCACCTTCATAGCCTTCCGTGAACTCAGCGGGGATCGCGCTGCTGATCAAGCCAATGTCGTGCGCTTACATTTGTAGGAATCCTACAAGGATCCAAGTCTGCCCAGGCTGAGCGCCAGGCGCAGGGCATACGCCCCCCGCGGTTCCATGGGGGAAAACCCGGTGATGTCGGCGATTCGGCGCAGGCGATACCGGACGGTATTGGGGTGAACGACCAGAGTGCGGGCTGTGGCCTCGAGGGAGGGGGACCGCTCGAGGTAGGCCGCCGCGGTGGTCAACAGAGCCTGATCAGCGGCGAGTGGAAGGTAGGCGGTGGCGATCAGTCGTTCGATCGCACTGGTGTCGCCGAGGAGAACTCGTTCGGGAAGTAGATCATCGGCCTCCACGATGCGAGGGGCTGCCGGCCAGCCCGGTGCAGCTCGCAGGCCGTTGATGGTCTCGCGCGCCTGCTCGGGCAGCGCGAGGAAGCCGGTGATCACGTGACTGTGCACGACCGGCCCCGGACCAAAATGCGGAGACAGAAGCCTGGCTGTGCGGTCGGCATCGGCAACTCCGCCGGCGATGGCCAGCAAGGTGGTGCCATGAATGCCGGTGAGCAGCTCGACATCGTGATGAAGTGCCGCGCGTCGCAGGACGTCGAGCGACGCCTCAGGGTGGCCGACCGGCGCTGCGCCTGCCAGCACCATGAGCGAGGTGCGGTTTGTCCAGCCAAGCGCATTGACGCGGCCGAGCACCGATTCGTCGAGCTCATCTCGTAGGAGCGCATCGACGACCAGTGATTCCAACCGCGCATCCCACGCGCCTCGGGCCTCCGCTGCGCGGGCGTAGACCTCAGCTGCGGAAAAGGCGATCTCGCGCGAGTACCGAAGGATCGACTCCCGCAGTCGTGGACGATCCTTCTCGTCGGCGAGATCATCAATACCGGCTTCGACAACGTCGATTGTCGTGCGCACGAGATCGACTGTCTGTTCGAGTGAGATCACCCGCGCGAGCTCACGCGGAGCGGCGCCGAAGACATCTGCGGTGAGTGCGCGGTTAGAGCCTTGGGCGCTATGCCATTCGATGAAGGCATTGATGCCGGCCTGCGCTACGGAGGCGACCCAGGATCGTTCCTGCGCACCGAGTTCGCGATACCAGGGGAGGGATTCCTCCATCCGCATGGTCGCCGCCGTCGTCAAGGCTCCCGCGGCGAGCGAGAGACGACGATCGCCGGATTCGGTCACGGTCAGCCGAGGGACGTGCCGGTGACGGCGCTGACGATCTTGCCGATTGCGAAGGTCACGGCGGCAGCACCGACACCCCACATCAGCTGGCGACCCACCGAGAAGAACACATTGCGACCGGACAGCTTTCCGACCGTTGCTCCGACCGCGATCATCGCGAGTAATGCGAGGCAGATGGCGGTGATAAGTGCGGCCGTACCGGTCAAGAAGAAGTACGGAAGCACCACGAAGGATGCGCCGATCGCGAAGGAGACGAAGCTCGCGATCGCTACCTTGATCGGGGAACCGAGTTCATCGGGATCGAGTCCGAGTTCTTCGCGAGCCAAAGTCTCCAGCGCCATCTTCGGGTCAGACATGATCTGCGCCGCGGTCTGAGCTGCGATCTCACGTGAGATGCCCTTGGCGCGGTAGATGAGCTCGAGTTCCTTCTGCTCCTCTTCCGGCTTATCGCGAAGTTCCGCGGCTTCCATCGAGATCTCGCGACGGAAAAGATCACGCTGACTTGCGACGCTGACGTACTCGCCGGCGGCCATTGAGAAAGCACCGGCGAACAGACCCGCAAGTCCCGCGAACAGCACGGTGCTGTTTGCGGTGTCGGCGCCCGCGAAGCCCATGACAAGTGCTGTATTGGAGACCAGGCCGTCACTGATGCCGAAGACTGCTGCGCGTACAGAGCCGGAGCGGTCAGTGCGATGCCACTTCTCACCGTCGCCGGGGCGCAGTACTCGATGCGGCGCGCGTCCTTGCATCATCAGAGCGTTGGGGTCCTCGCGCATTTGGCGGAGTGCCTCAGCGTGCGAGCGTTCGTCATCGCTCATGCCCAGTGGCGCTTCGGGCTCATCGTCGTAAATGCCAGACGCCGCTCCCTCGACTTCCTCGAGTGTCTGCAGTACGCCGTCGAGCCCGGCCGCACGTGCGCGTGCCAGCAAGCCTGCGTCATTCGGATCCAGATCGGTCGGTGCTGGAGGCACGGGAATTCCGTACTCCTGCAACTTCTCTACCCAGTGCGCGGCGTGGTGCTCCTCGATTTCAGCCAATTCGAGCAAGGCCTCCCGACGATCGCCGTCGGTGGTCTCGGCCAGAGCGCGGTACAGCAGGACTGCATTGCGCTCAGCCTCGAGGTATCCGAGGAATCGCTTGGGGTCTTGGCTCATGATCAGCCCGAGCCTTCCGTGTTACCGGCGTCGGCAGCCGACGGATCATCGAGGGAGTATTGATCAATAGCCTCGCGCAGTCGGTTGCGATCGAACTGACCCTGCTTGGCCAGCATCGTGAGCGCTTGAACCGTGATCGACTCGCCGTCGACCAGGAAGTGACGACGCAATGCGCCGCGAGTGTCGGACATGCCCCAGCCGTCGGTGCCCAGTGAGACGAATTCCTGCGGAACCCACTCGCGGATTTGATCCTGCACCGCGCGCATCCAGTCAGATACCGCGATCACCGGGCCTTGCCTGCCTTGCAGGCGCTCCCTGACGTAAGGAACCTGCTGCTCGGCGTCGGGGTTGAGGAAGTTGAAGCGATCTGAAGCGAGACCATCGCGGCGCAGCTCATTCCATGAGGTCACCGACCAGACATCGGCAAATACGCCCCACTGCTCGCGCAGGAGCTCTTGAGCCTTCAGTGCCCAGTTCACGCCGACACCGCTGGCGAGCAACTGCACATGCGGTCCATCGCCCTGCGATTCACTCACCAGGTGCATGCCGCGCAGGATGCCGTCAACGTCGACGTTCTCCGGCTCGGCCGGTTGCGGATAGGGCTCGTTGTAGATGGTGAGGTAGTAGTAGATGTCTTCGGCGTTCTCGCCATACATGCGTCGCAGACCGTCCTTGACGATGTGACCCAGCTCGTAGCCGAACGCCGGGTCGTAGGCCACGACGGCGGGGTTGGTCGCTGCGAGAAGCAGTGAGTGACCGTCTTCGTGCTGCAGCCCCTCGCCGTTGAGAGTCGTGCGACCTGCGGTGGCGCCGAGTACGAAGCCACGAGCCATTTGATCCATGGCAGCCCAGAAGGCATCGCCGGTGCGCTGGAACCCGAACATTGAGTAGAAGATGTAAATCGGGATAACTGCTTCACCGTGAGTCGAGTACGACGTGCCGGCAGCGGTGAACGATGCGACAGAGCCTGCCTCGTTGATGCCCTCGTGCAGGATCTGCCCAGTAACGGCTTCCTTGTAGGACAGCATCAACTCACGATCCACGGAGATGTACTGCTGACCATGCGGGGAGTAGATCTTCGCGGTCGGGAACATTGCATCCATGCCGAAGGTGCGCGCTTCGTCAGGGATGATCGGAACGAAGCGGTGCCCGATGTTTTCGTCCTTCATGAGGTCCTTGAGCAGGCGGACGAAGGCCATCGTGGTGGCCACCGACTGCTTGCCCGAGCCGCGGCGCACGACGTCATACGTCTCGTCGCCGGGAAGGACGAGAGCCTTGGCGACATTGCGACGCGTGGGTACGGATCCGCCGAGCTTGCTGCGAGTCTTGTTCACGTATTGCATGACATCGCTGTCGGGGCCGGGGTGGAAATACGGCGGCAGATACGGATCCAGCTGCGAGTCAGGGATCGGGATCTCCATGAGATCGCGGAAGTCCTTGAGATCGTCGAGGGAGAGTTTCT
The DNA here is from genome assembly GCA_044345075.1 of Candidatus Nanopelagicales bacterium. Lineage (GTDB taxonomy): Bacteria > Actinomycetota > Actinomycetes > S36-B12 > S36-B12 > CAIKZY01. The sequence goes on from JBIJBU010000087.1 coordinate 6,566, forward strand.
TCATCTGGTGCGTGGAGTTACGGCCCTCGAAGTGCGAGCCAAGAGTCCAGCCCTTGATGGTGTGCGCCAAGATCACGGTCGGCTGACCCTTGGTGGCGTTTGCTGCCTCGTATGCGGCATACAACTTGCGGTAGTCGTGGCCGCCGCGACGCAGTGACCAGATCTCGTCATCGCTCCAGCCCTCGACCAACTTAGCCGTGCGCGGATCGCGTCCGAAGAAGTTCTCGCGCACGAAGGCGCCGCTTTCGGACTTGTATGTCTGGAAGTCGCCGTCGGGAGTGGCATTCATCAAGTTGACGAGTGCGCCGTCGCGGTCGGCGGCGAGCAGTTCGTCCCAGCGACGACCCCAGATGACCTTGATGACATTCCAGCCGGCGCCGCGGAACAGGCTTTCGAGTTCCTGGATGATCTTGCCGTTGCCGCGCACCGGACCATCGAGTCGCTGCAAGTTGCAGTTGACGACGAAGACGAGATTGTCGAGTTCCTCGCGAGCGGCCAGGCCGATCGCACCCACGGCATCGACCTCATCGGTCTCACCGTCGCCAAGGAAGGCCCACACCTTCTGATCGGAAGCATCCTTGATGCCGCGGTGGGTGATGTACTTGTTAAAACGGGCCTGATAGATCGCGTTCAGCGGGCCAATGCCCATCGACACGGTCGGGAACTGCCAGAACCACGGCAGCAGGCGCGGGTGCGGGTACGAGGGCAGACCGCCGCCGGGGTGCGAGACCTCCTGGCGGAAACCATCCAGTTGGTGCTCGGTGAGACGACCCTCGAGGTAAGCGCGGGCGTAGATGCCCGGGGAGGCGTGGCCCTGGAAGAAGACCTGGTCGCCGCCGCTGGGGTGATCGGGGCCGCGGAAGAAGTGATTGAAGCCCACCTCGTAGAGCGACGCCGAAGACGCGTAGCTGGAGATGTGGCCGCCGACGGAGATGCCGGGGCGCTGGGCGCGATGCACCATGATCGCGGCGTTCCAGCGGATGATCTGACGGATGCGGTGCTCGATCTCCTCATCACCGGGGAACCAAGGCTCTCGCTCCGGCGGGATCGTGTTGATGTAGTCGGTGCTGCGCAGGCTAGGCAGACCGACGTTGCGCTCCGCTGCTCGTCGCAGCAGCGAGAGCATCACGTAGCGAGCGCGGTAGTTGCCACCCTCGTTGACCAGTTGGTCGAAGGATTCCACCCATTCGGAGGTCTCATCGGGGTCGACATCGACGTACTGAGTGGGCAGACCACCCGCGAGTAGCGGGTCGCGATCGCGTCCGGGGGCCACGTATTCCCTTTCGAAGGCCGGCACTTCGGGGTCTCCGAGTGGCCGGGGGTATGGACAGGGGTGGTGCAGGGTCGAGCAAGAGCAGGACAGGGGTTACCAGTTCCCCCCAATCCTTCCACGCCACGGGTCGCCGTGCATAAAGGGGAGCGA
>JBIJBU010000088.1:0-7986 GCA_044345075.1 Candidatus Nanopelagicales bacterium
CCATCTCGCCGGTGATCGGGAAGCCGAATCTGGTCGAGTGGGTGGGCAGCTCGTCATGTTCGGTTGCGTCAATGAAGCTCTCAGGAATCTGACGGACTAGGCGGCCTGAACTTTCATCATGAACGAAGGTGCCCAGGTATCCGACACCGTTAACAATGACATCCACGCTTTGCGGCTCAGCGTCGGTGAACTGCGACCACTGTTCTTCGGTAAGTAGCTGGGTGAGCTTGTGGTACCAGTGCGTGTAACGGGTGAACTCCACTCGCCATCGTGAGTCTGAGATGACTTCGATCGTGTCGCCGGGCTCGAACTCCGTCGACGCTTCAACCCAGGTGCTTGAGAAGTGCGGAGAGATATGCGAGGGATCCCATCCCCCACTGTCGAAGGTCCTCAATTTCTCTTCGTTGAAAATCAGACGCTTTTCGTTCAAGAGCCACGGCATGAAAACACGAGCATGCTGAACGGCAATCGACGTTTCTGGGTTAAGTGAATTCGCGAGAACATAGGAGACGAGATCATTGATGTCGTCAGGGCGATAGGAAGCTACCTCGGGCTCGGAGTTCCCATCACCCTGGGGTACGAGATAGGTGCGGATGGCCAATTCCGCGTCCGCATAGAGCTTTAGGTACAACTCAAGATAAGCGATGCTCTCACCGAAGTTGATAGCGATAAACCGCAAGATGGGATCGGAGTGCGGGTAGCCGGCCTGACGCCACCACCCCAGTTCCTGAGGGATCTGAACCCAGCCCTTGCCGAAGGCGAGGAGATCCAGCGCGCCCTGCCAGTTAGCCTGCCGTGACATCTCGGAGTCATCGCTCCTCAGCGCTACCCGAACGTGCTCGGAGTCCAGGAGCAGCCACCAAAGGCTGCGTGCTGCCGACCATGTCGGGTGGTCAGAGAAGTGCTCGAAAAAGCCCTCGTCGAGGACTGTGAGCTCCCACACTGCTTCGCGCTCGTTGTCACTGCGATCACTCACTGGATTCGCCTCCCCTGTCGAACATCCCTGAAACAACCTTGGCTCGCATCGTTGCCCGTGTTCCCTCAGGTAGAGGGTATTGGTCCCATCCGACATCGCACTTGGAGATCCAGTCTTACTTGGGAGTCGAACCTCCCTTCGCCCTGAAGCCAGCGACGGCAAGATGCGTACCGCCCCAGATCACTCCGAATCGTGCAAACCACGCGCAGCCAAGCAACGCGACCCATAAAGGTCTAGCCTGGAAATGAGGGGGCACAATGAACACGCAGGTACGCACAGCACTCAGCAGCGTGGCAATCGCAGTTTCGGCAGCGGTTCTCGCGGCAGGCATGGTCGGAGTGGCACACGCTGACCCGATTGTGGACCCAAGTAGCCCGGCCTCCAGCGATTCACCGAGCAGCGCGCCCGCCGAGCCGGCACCGTCGTCATCGACACCGAGTTATGCACCGGGCATGGCTCCGAACGAACACGCGGGCTGGGCGATCGTTGATCCTGCGACCGGTCAGCAGACCGGCGGAGTGATCGTGTGCACGCCGGAAGTATGCGGAAGCGGCTGGTTCGCCGGCATGCGCGTCGTGCTCCAGACCCTTCAAGATCCCGTCGAAGCTTCACGCGCGGCCAACGGAGTGGGCAACGTTGCCGGGTACCAAGGCGGCACATACGACTTCGCAACCGGGCAGTGGACCTACCCCGGTCAGGGCGGGTCAACCTGGCAGATCCCGCTCGCGTATCCGGGCGCTGATCTTGGCGGCACGGTTAACGTCCCTTCCTGCATTGCCAGCTGCCCCACGCCCGAGCCCACTGCCTCGCCGAGTGGCGATCCGAGCGAGATGCCCTCTGAGTCAGCCAGCCCGGAGCCGTCAGCCACGGGTGACTCAAGTGGTGTCATTGCCGTGACAGCTCGAGCACGCGGATACGCGGTGACTCTCGCACCACTGCGCACGACGGCTGGCGTGACCACCGTGGTTGCACGGAAGAACGGCAAGGTCATCAAGACGTGGACTCTGCGGCCGGGCTCGAAGAAGATCAGTTTCATTCTGCCGAAGAGTTACCAGGGAGTGCAGCTGACGGTGACCCGCAAGGGAACGAAGAACACCCGACTACTGCTTGCGTGAGCCGCGGTGACCTGCTGACCACGCGATCAGACTTCTGCTTGCGACAGCGGGCGTCACCTGAAACTAGACCACGATGCTGTGGTCGAGAGGAGGACGCATGCCAGGAATGGTGGCGCTGGCCTGCGCAGTCTTGGCGGAGCTGGCTGCACGGTGACGAACGTTTACTCAGTGACGCCAGGAGATGTCTTCCGCATTTTCGTCGGCGGCGGAGGTCTGGGCGGCTCCGGAACTGTCAGCGGCGGAGGCGGTGGGTCAACCACCATCAACCTTCAGCAGATCTCCGGGATCGTGGCCGGTGGCGGTGGCGGTGGCGGTGGATACGACAACGTGAATCCTCTGACCAACCCGAACGATGGCGGCGACGGTTGTGGTCCCTCCACTTCGGGCGGCAACGGGTTGAGCCCGAATGGTCAAGGTGGAAGCAATGCTGTCGGCGGCAGCGACGGAAGTGGTGGCGCAGCGAACGGCGGCAGCGGGCTCGCCGGTGATGGCGGCGACGGGAGCGGAAATTCGGGCAGCGGCGGAATGGGAGACGTGTGCTCATTCGGTGAGGGCGGCACCGCGAATTCCTTCGGCGGTGGCGGTGGTGGTGGCGGATACGGCGGCGGCGGAGCGGGTTCACAACTGTTCTTCGGCGGAGTGGGCGTCTCCTACGGAGGCGGCGGAGGCGGCGGCAGTACTGGCCCGTCGGGCGCCACGTTTTCAATTGACACAGCGCGCACCGCGAATTCACTTACTGGCAGGAATGGATCGGTACTGATCAGTTTCGGCCCGCCTGACACGGCTCCTTCATGGTTCCAGTCCTACGCGCGCGGCGCATCGGTCTCCTGCCTCGCTGGCTGGAATCCGAGTTGGGCTCAATGGCCCGGTAACGGCACGGGTGGATACGTGTGTAACCGGGAGATCTACATGACCCCGACAGGTACCTGGTCGTCGCGTTCACAACTACTGGGTTCAGTAGTGGAGCAATCAACACCCGCGCCTGCCCATGGCCCGACTCGACCGGTGATCAGCTACCGCTGCTAGGTGGCGGCGGGTCTACGGTGAGCAGAATTACTGCTTGACTGTAATTCAGCAGTAGCCTAGCCTTTTGTCATGAGCAGTGCCCAGCCCTTCCACGGATTCGTGAGCGTCCAGTCTCGGGGCCTCGTGGCGCTACCCGCCTCCATTCGCAAGCGTTACCGCCTTGACGAGCCGGGTGCCCAGGTCGAGATCACGGAGCGCGCCGACGGCGTACTCGAATTGCGACCCGCAGTGGCTGTGCCGGCTGGCGAGGCGTGGTTCTGGGAGAAGCGCTGGCAGGACGGCGAGCGCGAGGTCGATGCACTCGTTTCCGCGAAGGCCATCACCGTGACCGAAGGTGCGGATGAGTTCTTGCAGTCCCTACCGACATCGGGCGACACTGCCGGATGAAATTCGAGCGCACCTCCCGCTTCGATTCCGACTTCGCTGCCTTACCGCGTGAGCATCAGGAGCAGTTTCGTTCGCTCATTCCCGACTTTCACACTGCTACCGAGGCCTTCGTTGCCTCGGGCGGCAAGGGCGGGTGGCCGAAGCGACTTCGAGTGCACCCGATGACGAGCGCACCCGGCATCTGGGAGCTCACCTGGTCGTTTGCTTCCCCTGATGGCCGGGCGACATTCGAGTTCGTTAATCGCGATGGCGAGGTACGCGTGCTCTGGCGGCGCATCGGTGATCACTCGATCTATCGGAGACCGTGACTCTTTTCGTTTCGCCGAGCAACCAGCAAGACCGACGTCGCCTCTAGATAGAGGGGTCGCTCGAGTCTGCCGTGGGCGGTTCTTCCGTCGCGGCCTCGCCAGGGGCGTCCTTCTTCTTTCCCTTGACCAGCAAGACGATGGCGACGACGAAGACGGCCACGACTGCGATCGCAAGGATCACGAGGATCAGCAGCTTCGTGGCGGACCCACTGGGTTCGGATGCCGCGACCACGGTGACATTGAAGTTTTCACTCAAGGATCCTGCGACCGTGACGGTGTTCTCGTTGACCTTCGTGGCTCCATTGCCGGTGATACTCGAGATCGGGCCCGGGAATGTGGCCGTGAAGGAGAACTGGCCCAGACTCATGCCTTCGGGCATCGCGGCTTCGTCGCCGGTGCCGGCCTGGCTTTCGCTGATCACGTTCAAGGTGAGTTCGTCGCCCGTCTTCGTCAGCGACCAAGCATCGTCGAGCTCGGAAGCCTGAACATTCGCAACCGTGCACGTGACGATGAAGTTGGTGGCGTCCTCTGACTCCACACAGGACTGGGCCACCTCGTTGTCGACGCCCAGATCCATATCACCCGACGTTACGGCCTCCCCGAGCTGCTCCTTGGAGGTCACACCGAGGGGGGCCACTGCCTCCTTGGAGATCGCCGCCGTGAAGGCGCCGGACAAGGTGGCATCGGAATTGACCGTGAGCTTGTAGGTCACGTCGATGCAGGCGGTCAGCGCCAAGATCGCCATGGCTGCCACGGCGATGAGCCCAGCGGAGCGCTTCATTCGAGTCGACATGTGATGCTCCTCATTCCCTGGGGCGGGCGTTCGCGTTGCCCCTGAGACTAGCGAACTGACCAGCGGCCTGAGGGCGTCCAAAAGAGGGAACGAGTGCAGACGGCGCCGCCGCGGCCTTGATTGACCCACTGGGCCCACGAGCTTCCCCAGCCGCCATCCGGCGCACCTGCCCAGTTCAGCTTCGAGTCCATGAAGGTGGCGCAAGTACCGGTGGTCGGAGCACCGACCTGCTGCATCACGTCGGGAGGTGCATCACCCGCGGTAACGCTGACGGAAATCGTCAGGGCGAGTGGGGTTTGGATCAGGTTGACCCCCACCATCGTCAACGTGAGTGTTCCGGGGCCGGTGATCGTAAACGTCGTCGGCTCCTGCGTCGAGATGCTGCCCGACGAAGGCGACATGGCACCGGAAGTGCTGGAGAACGACCAGCCGGTGCAGGGGACGATGTTCACTCCGACGGAGCCCGCGCCAACCAGAAGATTCGGGAATGTCACCGTGAAGGTCTCTCCGATGTAGCCACTCACCGAATCTGCAGTGCCTCCGCTTCCGTCCCAGGTTGTGCAATCACTGCTGACAAGGCTCTTGGGCCCTACTGCCGTGATCTGGATTGTCAACGGTTGGCAACTGCCACCACCGCCGCCGCACGTCATGTAGTTACTCGGGCGCAATGTCAGGGTTCCTGAGCCGACAACGGTAAATGTCGTGATCACTAAGGTGCTGATGTCCCCGCTTGAGGGAGTCACGGAGCCGGCGGTGCTTTCCACCGTCAGCATCGAGCCGCAGGTTGTTTGCGGTGAAAGGACAAGTGATATCGCGCAGGCGGCAGGAGCTGGGTCAGGGAATGCGACGGTGAAGGTCGAGCCGATACTCCCGACAATCGACTCCAGGTAGATACCTGAGGATTCCCAGGTTGCCAAGTTCGAGCTGTTGAATCCGATTGTCGCTGGTGCGAGGGCCGCCGAAGCGACTGGCGCAGTTGCGAGCACACCGAGCATCAACATCGGTGATGCGAGCAAGGCAATGACGATTGTGCGAATTCGGCCTGCGCGCATGTGTATCGCCCTTCGAGCATGGTTGGACTGTGAGTCGTCCCCTGTTCGACGGACAGAGTACCTAAGTGTGGGTGGGGATCAGGCAAAGGGCAACTGGAGGCGAGCTTGGCACTCCCCGCGCATTAGGTCGCGGGTAATGCACCCTCAGCAAGATCCGGGCAGAAGGAGCCAACCGTGGTGGCCGCGGCAATCAGCGGAATCTCATAAACGCGGGTCTCGATGCCGGAACTCTCGGCATCGACCAACGTTTGCTTCAATGAAGCGCGAGCGCTTTCCCATCCGTCAGCCCTGGCCTGATCGCACAGGCCCTTCGCCTGCGTCTCGAGCTCGACCCAGCGAGCATCGGTAGCGAATTGATCAGGCTGGATCACCCCGCCGTAGATGACCTTGGAGTTCACCAGCACTGCGTAGGCATAAGGAAGGTAGTCGTGAAAGATCTGCGCCTGGGCTTCGTTGTAGTTCGCGGGCCCTTGAGCGGCCGGTCCCCCGCAGGCGGCCAGCAGAACAGCCGTGGCACCAAGAACACCTATTCCACGCATTGCCGCCTCCTCGATAGTTGCTCGACTATCTGACGGGGTCCCACCCATCACGGTTCCCGGGGGCAGCTGAGCTCTGAAGGATTTGCCGAAGCTTGTAGTAACCCCACCAGCAGCCGATGGCGAGCACGAGGATGAAGATCATCCGAGACCTCCACCCTGAGCGCTGCCCCAGGTGTGATTGCAGGAGATACATAAATAGGTGATGGCTGCGCTCTTGCGCAGTTCAAGGCCCTGGGCTCCACAGGCTGGGCATAGGGGCGCTCGCGTTTCGTTGAGTGGCGCCGATGCCGGGCGCTTCCACTCGTCTTGATTTCTGCGTTCGACTCTCATGGGACCAGAGTGGCGGGTGGGTCTGACATTGCCCTGCGCGTCGCCCTCGGGCTAATGCGACACTTCACTCATGCTGAAGACGGTCGGTCGCCTCGTCCTGGGTCTATTTTTGATCTTTGCCTCGATCGGGCATTTCATCTCCGCCGATGAGTTTCTCGCTCAAGTGCCGCCGTGGATGCCTGCTCCGGAGCTAGTCGTCCTGGTCTCCGGCATTGTCGAACTCTTGCTCGGCATTGCACTCATCTTCTTTCCGAGGAAATGGCGGCCGATCGTTGGCTGCGTGACGGCGGCGTTCTTCGTCATCATCTTCCCGGGGAACCTCTGGCAGTACTTCGAAGCCAGGGACGCTTTCGGACTCGATTCAGACACTGCTCGCCTCATCCGCCTGCTTCTCCAGCCCGTGCTCGTTCTCTGGGCTCTGTGGGCCACCGGAGCCTTCACCGCTTGGCGGAAGAAGCCGGCGCCTAACGCGCCCGTGGCTCGATAATCCTTCATCGCCCACCTACCCTGGTAATCATGAAGCATCTCCTCGTCGGAACTGGCATGACCGCCTGTCTCGTGATTGCTGTGGCAGCGCCGGTCGCTGCCGCCTCGCTGGGCGCTGCGTCGACCACATCCAGCACCTTCACCGTGACCTCCACCGCTTCCGGCAGCTCAAACGGCTCAGTGGCAGGCACGATCGCGCCCGCTACCCCTGGCAACTCTGCGCTCACGTACACCGCGTCGACTTCACCCACGAACGGATCTGTCACTGTGAGCACGAGCGGGGCATTCACCTACACACCAACTGCCACCGCTCGACATGCGGCTGCCTCCCTGGCTTCAGTACCTAGCAACAAGTCGGACACCTTCACCGTGACAGTGACCGATGGCTACGGAGGCACGACAGCCGTACCTGTCACCGTGCCCATCGCACCGCAGAACACTCCGCCGGTGGCAGTCGCAGCGAAGGTCAGCGTGACGAAGCCCGCCACAGGATCTGTCACGGGAGTCGTGATCGCTAATGATGCCGACAATGACACGCTTGCCTACACGGCACCGAGCTCGATCCCGAAGGGCACGGTGAGCGTGAATTCGTCCACGGGCGCTTTCACCTACACCCCGACCGCTGCAGCTCGTCAGCGTGCCGCGGTCGCACCGCCGAACTCAGCGGCCAAAACCGCCACGTTCACGGTGACCGTGTCTGATGGGCACGGCGGAACTGCCACGGTGCCCGTGAGGATCAAGGTGAAGTAGTACTCCTCAAGTTGCGCTCCACGGCTTGCGATCAGGCGCTGCGGCGGCCTAAAGCGAAATAGGCCAGCGGGCCGACTGGTTGAACGATCAGTGAGGCCACCCACAACGCCTTTGGTCCGCGAACTCCTGACCTGGGCCGCTTGGCCAAGCTGACGAGCGCAGCCGCCGTCAAGATTGCCTCAACTGCTCCCCCGACAATGATCAAGCTCTGCTGGGTCAAGGTG
>JBIJBU010000089.1:0-7977 GCA_044345075.1 Candidatus Nanopelagicales bacterium
CGTGATGGCGTCATCGCCATGTGCTGCCTTGGCCTCGACCTCGGTCATGCCGACCGAGCCGATCTCGGGCTCGCAGTAGGTGACGCGCGGGATGTTGATGTCGGCAATGACGATCGGGTGCAGGCCCGCGATTTCCTCGGCGACGAAGATGCCGTGCTGGAAGCCGCGATGCGCAAGCTGCAGACCGGGGGTGATGTCGCCGACAGCGAAGATGCTCGGGATGTTCGTGCGCAGGCGCTCGTCGACGAGAACCCAACCGCGCTCCATGGCGACGCCCTGCTCCTCGAAGCCCATGCCACTTGCGTTCGGGCCGCGACCGACAGCGACGAGAAGGATGTCGGCGTCGAAGGTCTTGTCGTCTTCCAGGGTGACGTGCACGCCGTTGTCGTCCTGCGTTGCGGATGCAAAACGAACACCGGTCGAGAAGTTGATGCCGCGCTTGCGGAATGCGCGCTCGAGCGCCTTGCTGCATGCCTCGTCTTCATTGGGAACCAGGCGCGGCAGGCCTTCGATGATGGTGACGTCAGAGCCGAAAGACCGCCAGACGCTGGCGAACTCCACACCGATGACTCCGCCGCCGAGCACGATGACGCGACCGGGCACGTAATCCATGTTGAGTGCCTGATCGGAGGTCATGATGCGGCCGCCGATCTCGAGGCCGGGCAGTGTGCGCGCGTATGAGCCGGTGGCGAGAACGACATGCGTGCCGGTGTACTGCTCGCCATTGACCTCGACGGTGTTCGGGCCGACAAGACGACCAGCACCTTCGACGAAGGTCACGTTGCGGCTCTTCACCAGACCCTGCAGGCCCTTGTAGAGACGGCCGACAACACCGTCGCGGTACTCGTTGACCTTGACCATGTCGATTCCGTGCAGTGTTGCGTTGACGCCGAACTGCTCGCTCTCGCGTGCGGAGTCAGCAACCTCGGCAGCGTGCAGCAGCGCCTTGGTCGGGATGCAGCCGCGGTGCAGGCAGGTTCCGCCGAGCTTGTCCTTGTCGATCAAGATGACCGAGAGGCCGAGCTCCGATGCGCGAAGGGCGCAGGCGTAACCGCCACTGCCGCCGCCGAGGATGACCAGGTCTGCATGTGCCACGGAGGCTCCAAATGTCTATACAAGTTGCGCGAACGCCCGAATCAACGTGATTCAGTACCCCTATTGTGTCGCAAGCTCGCGGGCAACCTGAACGAAGGTGCGCACTGCGGCGCCCGTGCCGCCCTTGGGGGTGTAGCCGTAAGCGGCCTTTTCGTTGAACGAGGGCCCGGCGATGTCGATGTGCACCCAGGGCTGGCCCTTGGGGATGAACTCCTGGAGGAAGACGCCGGCGCCCATCATGCCGCCGAAACGGTCACCGATATTGGCGAGATCAGCCGTCGCGGAGTCAAATGCGGGGCGGAAGTCCTCTGACAGGGGCATCGGCCAGACCTCCTCGCCTGCGGCGTCAGCTGCGGCGCAGACCTGGGCCCGGGCATCGTCGTCATTGGCCATGACGCCCGCGATGCGAGAGCCGAGGGCTACGCGCTGGGCGCCGGTCAAGGTGGCGGCGTCGATGAGGAGGGTCGGCTTCTCCAGAACTGCCATCCCGAGGGCATCGGCCAGGATTAGACGACCCTCGGCATCGGTGTTCAGGACCTCGACCGTGGTGCCGTCGAACATGGTGATGACATCGCCGGGGCGCATGGCATCGCCGCTGGGCATGTTCTCGGCGGTGGGCACCCAGCCGGTGACCTTGACCTTCAGGCCTAGTTCGGCAATGGCCTTGACGGCGGCGATCACTGCGGCGGCGCCGCCCATATCGCCCTTCATCTCATCCATCTGGGCTGCGGGCTTGATCGAGATGCCACCGGTGTCGAAGGTGATTCCCTTGCCGACGAGTGAGAGGTGCTTGGTGGCGCCGGCAGGTGAGTACTCGAGCTTGACCAGGCGCGGGGGATTGGACGAGCCCTGGCCGACACCGAGGATGCCCCCGCAGCCATCGCGCTTAAGTGCTGCGACATCCCACGTGGTGACCTTGACCGGCAGTCCGGCAACGGAATCCTTCGCCGCCTTGGCCAGTGCGATCGGCGGAAGTGCATTTGGGGGAGTGTTAACGAGATCGCGCGCGAGGAAGACGCTGGCCGAGACCACGTTGATCTCGGCGATGAGCGCCTTCTGCTCCGGCGTCACCGCACCGGGCACCAGCAGCACGATGCTCGGCACGGGCGAAGCGCCCGTTGACTTTCCCTTGTGCTCGGTGAATGAGTACGCCGCGAGCTGGGCGCCGAGCGCCATCGGACGCAGGTGCGGGATGTCAGGGGTCGCGATGATTGCGATCTTCTTGGAACCGGCCAGCGAGCGCACGGCATTGCCCATGCTGCGGCGGAAGGACTCGAAGCCCTTCATGGTGCGGAACTCGCCGAGGCCCACCGCGACGATGGTCTTGGCCTTGATGCCTGCCTGCGCGGGGATGCGCGTGACCTCGCCGGCCTTGCCGCTTGCACCGGCCGAGACGAAGGCCTCGGCCAGCTTGCGCGACTGCGCGGCTGACAGGCCATGCGCATGGACATCGACGGACTTGCCCTTGGCAGGCGAGATCCCGATGAGCAGGGCATCGCAGACGGTGGCAGCAGGGGAGGTGGCAGCGAGTGTCAAAGTCATGGATTTAGCCTATTGCTACCGTTCGCACGTGACCTCACATGCTCTGAAGAAGACGCCCCTGTTCGATCGCCATGTTGCCCTTGGTGCCAAGACCGCCGACTTCGGCGGCTGGGATATGCCGATCGAGTACTCCGGCGTCGTCGCCGAACACACCGCAGTGCGCACTGCGGTCGGAGTCTTCGACGTTTCGCACATGGGCAAGGTGGCGGTCTATGGCGACGGTGCCGTTGACTTCCTCAACTCAGTCCTTGCCAATGACCTGAACCGCATCCCTGCCGGCAAGGCCCAGTACTCGATGCTCTGCAACGAGTCGGGCGGTGTAATCGACGATCTCATTGTGTATCGCTGGTCCGATGACGATGTCTTCATCATCCCCAACGCCTCAAACGCCGCGACCGTGATTGCCGCACTTCGTGCAGTTGCTCCGTCGACCATCACCATCGATGATCAGCATCTGACGCACGGCATCATCGCGGTGCAGGGCCCGAAGAGTGACGACGTCATGCGCGCGCTCGACTTTCCGTTCGAGCACGACTACATGTCGATGGAAATGGCCCGCTTCAACGCTGCCCCTGTCGTCGTGTGCCGCACCGGCTACACGGGTGAGCACGGCTTCGAGCTAGTCGCGCCGAACGAAGTGCTTGTCGATCTCTGGAACGCAGCTGTCGCGGCAGCCGAGGGCGTGGGCGGTCTACCCGCCGGTCTGGGCGCTCGCGACACGCTGCGTACCGAAATGGGCTACCCGTTGCACGGCCAGGACATCAGCCCGACCATCTCACCGGTCACTGCAGGTCTCGGCTGGGCCATCGGCTGGGACAAGCCGGAATTCGCGGGTCGCGAAGCACTGCTCGCTGAGAAGGCAGCTGGCCCCGCGCGACGCCTGCGCGGAATCCTCGCCAATGACCGCGGTATCCCGCGTGCGCACATGAACGTGCATGCCGATTCGCTCGACGGTGCAGTGATTGGTGAGGTTGTCAGTGGCACGTTCTCGCCCACTCTCAAGCAGGGCGTGGGGCTTGCACTTCTTGATTCGTCGACACAGATCGGTGACACCGTGGTTGTCGACGTGCGCGGCCGCGCTTCAGAGTTCACGGTGGCCAAGCCGCCTTTCGTTCAGCCATCCACTCGCTGAGCCAACCCGTATAGCCAACTCGCTAGCCGGGCAGGATCAGAGCGGTCTCGTCGAGGTCGCTGATTGTTCGACGGTCGAGAAGAGCCATGGTCCCAGTGATCCCCTTGCGGAAGAGCGCGAGCACCTGATCGACGCCCTCCTCCCCACCAGCGGCAAGTGCCCAGATGTACGGGCGTCCGATCAGCACTGCTCGCGCACCCAGTGACACTGCCTTCACCACATCGCCGCCCCGGCGGACACCGCCGTCCATGAGAACTTCAATGCGATCGCCTACGGCTGCGACTACTTCAGGAAGTGCCCGAATGGTCGCCGGTGCGCCGTCCAAGCCGTTACCGCCGTGATTTGACACCGAGACCGCATCGGCGCCGAGATCAGCAGCAATGCGAGCATCGTCGGCGGTGATGATGCCTTTCACCACAAGTGGGCCACTCCACTGCTCGCGAATGAACCTGATGTCTTCCCACGTCGGCGGGTGCTCGCGCAGAGCCGCGCTACCTTCAGCAATTGTCATGGTTCGGCCGTCTGCACCGGGCACATTGGGTGCGGTGAGATCAAGGCCGCCACGAAGGAAGCTCAAAGCCCATCGGGGATGTGTGAGCATTTCGGGGGCATGCCGAAGAGCGCTCGAGAGATCAATTCGACCGGGAGGCATAGCGGCCTTGCGCGTGTCACTTCCGCCAGTACCGGCAGCGAGATCAACGGTCACGATGAGAACGCGCACGCCGGCCCGCCGCGCGCGCTCGATGGCTACGGCACTGCCCTCGCGACCGCCGATCATGTAGAGCTGGAACCACGTATCGCGGTTGACGGCGGCCACATCCTCGATGCTCGTGCTCGCCAGGATGCTCACGCCTGTTGCGATCCCTGCGCGAGCAGCTGCCCGAGCCACCGCCAGCTCGCCGCCGGGGTTGGCGATGCGAATAAAGCCCGCAGGGGTGGTGATGACCGGCATCGACAACTCGCAGCCGAGCACTGTTGTGCGCGTATCGGGAGTGGTGTTGCTGCTGGACACACGGGGACGGAAGCCAATCTCCTCGAAAGCTTCGACATTCGCACGCACCGTGATCCGGGCCTCATTGCCACCCTCGATGAACGAGTAGACGGATTCGGGTAGGTGTCGCTGAGCAAGCCGACGGGCATGAGCGACGGATTCGAGTGATCGAGTCATGCCTTGCCTTCCTGGTAGGCCCTGAATAGTACGCAGACGTCAGGCGATCAGAGCCAGAACCAGGAGAGCGGTGGTCGCGGTCATCTCGATGGTCGCTCCCAGGACGTCGCCGGTCATTCCGCCGAGGCGTCGCCGAGCGATCACCAGCAGCACGATGCCGGCCAGGATGCCAAGCACGACGCTGACGCCGCCTGCGATTCCGACGAATATCCACGCAAGGGCAATGGTGATGATGGTCCACGCAATGGCCACGAGCAGCGGAACAGTCGCGGCGACTACCGCGCCCAGGCCATCGGGTCGAGCGGCAGGCCACATTCGAGTGCACGCCCACGTCAATGCGACGCGACTCGTGACGATGGCGATCACAAAGGCAAAGTAGGCGTCGTGGGCATCGGGCAGGGATGCGACCGCTGCGATCTGCAGCAGCAGGGTGAAGATCAACGTGATCACGCCGAACGGGCCGATATCTGACTTGCGCGCGATCTCGAGCGCGGCCGCTGCGGGCTTGCCGCTGCCGAGGGCATCAGCGGTGTCGGCGAGGCCGTCAAGATGCAGGGCTCGCGTCGCCCATGCCAGAAGCGCGAACGAGACGATGGCGATCAGCAGTGCGATTGCAGGACGATCCCGGGTGATGAGTAACGGCAGACCGCAGATCGCCGCGAGCACCAAGGCAACAAGTGGTGCAAGGCTCATGGCCTGACCAGCGGTGCGGCGGTCGACCTGCCGCGGTGCGGGTACGGGAAGTCGCGTCAGAGTTCCGATTGCCAGGCGAAGTGCATCAGGCATCGCGATCGCTCACGCCGGCCTCGCCGAAGGTGGCCATTTCGCGCAAGGTTGCCGTGGCTGACTGCACGATGAGCAAGGCGAGCAGCGCGCCCGTGCCTTCGCCCAAGCGCATCCCGTAGTCGACGATCGGATCGAGGTCGAGACGATCCAGGGCAATCGACTGTGCAGGCTCGGTTGAGCGGTGGCCGGCCAACCACCACTGCCTGGCGCGGTAGCTGATGCGGTCGGCGATGAGTGCGCATGCGGTGCTGATCGTGCCGTCGAGGATGACGGGGACGCCGCGTACGGCTGCCTGCAGCAAGAAGCCGGTCGCAGTGGCGAAGTCGGGCGAGCCGATGGTCGTGAGCAGAGCGAGTGGATCCGCCTTGTACGGCTTGCCGCGTCGCATGGCGTCGCGAACAGCGGCGCACTTGCGCATCCAGGTGGCGTCATCGATGCCGGTGCCCTTGCCGGTGACAGTGGCAGCGTCGGCATTGGCGAGCAAACCGATGATCGCGGCGGCAGGGGTCGTGTTGCCGATGCCCATGTCGCCGGCAATCAGCAGATCTGCGCCTGCATCAATTTCCTCGTCGGCGATGCGACGACCGAGTTCGAAGGCTGCCTCGGTCTCAGCCTCGGTCATCGCATCCTCGCGGTCGATGGAACCGGAGCCACGGCGGATGCGATGGGCTACGACGTCCGGATCAATCGAGTGGGCGTACTGGGGATCAGCGTCGACGCTCACGTCGATGATGCGCACGCTGGCCCCCGCCTGACGTGCGAGAACGTTGACGGCCGCGCCTCCGCTCACGAAATTGAGCACCATCTGCGCGGTGACCTCAGGGGGGTAGGCCGAGGTCTGTGCGGTGCGCGCAATTCCGTGATCACCGGCGAAGATCACCACGCGGGGTCGGGCGAAGGCTCGTGGCGGGCAGGTGCCCTGCGCGGCGCTCACCCAGATCGAGAGATCCTCGAGACGTCCGAGAGCACCGGTGGGCTTGGTGAGCATTCCCTGGCGGGCGCGGGCCTCGTCAGCAGCCTCAGCACTGGGTACTGAGATGAGCTCGATGAGTGCAGCGAGATCGGTCATGGGGTGCTCCTGGGCAGGTTGAGGGCGCGGCCCGCGACGACGAGCGTGACGGGGTCACAGACGCTGGCGAGTTGGGCATTGGTGATGCCGAGGAGATCGCGGAAGAGACGTCCGCCGGGGTCAGCGGGAACGAGATCCATGCCCACCTCGTTGGTCACCAGGAAGACATCTGCGGGGCAGGTAGTTACTGCCTCGACAAGTGCATCAATGTTCGCCAGTACTTGCGTGCGCATGCCGGTATCGGTCTCGCGGCCCCAGGCCTGCGCGTCGTCGAGTTGAGCCGTGAGCCACAGGCTGATGCAGTCGATCAGGATCACAGTGCCTGGCACGGCTTCGTTCAGCACACGTGCGGCATCGGTGGTCTCGATCGTGGACCAGTGCGCGGGCCTGCGCTCACGATGTGCGGCGATGCGCTGGGTCCACTCGAGATCATCGGCACGCGTACCGCCGGTGGCGACATAGGTCACGCTCGCGAAGGCTCTCGCGAGGAACTCTGCGTACGACGACTTGCCTGATCGCGCGCCACCGGTGATGAGGTGGCGAAGTTGCGGGACACCACTAGTGGTGTCGAGCAACTCGAGGTCGTCCATGACTTCGACTCCCATGGTGTGCAATCGCGCTTTCAGCTCAGACGTCGGCGGATTGTGATGGCTCAGGTGCACGGCCACAATACGGGTGGCATCGGTGATCGCGCGGTTGCTACGCGATGCCTGCAGGCTCGTGGGCAAGCTGGCGAGGTCGAAGTGCCCCGTGCCATGGTCGGTCTTGTCACCGAAACTCTCGTCAACGAGCACGACCGCGAACGCGCGACCGGCAATAGCGTCGAGGATGTCCGGGGTGAACGGGCCGGTGTCGGTGGCGTACATCAGTCGCTCGCCAGCAGGGTTCTGTAGGTCGTAGAGCAATGCCTCACCCGCGATGACATCGTTGCCGCGCGGATCATGGTTTGCCTCGATTGCACGAAGCTCGAAATCTCCTGACGAGGTAGGCAGTGTCACGACATCGCCGGCAACGATGACGTGGAACTCAACGGGGGAATTCGGGCCGACCCAGTCGCGGCACAGGTCTATCGCAAGTGATGGTCCCCAGACGTGCAGCGTGCCTAGATTCGAAATCCACTCGCGCCACAGCAGGATGGATGGTGCCAGGTGATCGGGGTGCCCGTGGGTGAGCACGAGATGCTGC
>JBIJBU010000105.1:0-6386 GCA_044345075.1 Candidatus Nanopelagicales bacterium
TCCTGACAGCCTGCTGCTTCGCCTCGGGCACCTTGGCGTCCTCGCGAACCGTGCGCACCATCGGGCCGTACTCGACCATCGCCGGCATCATGCTCGTCGGCCTGCTCATCACTTTGCCCTTCTTGTTCGTCGCCGGCATTCCGGAGCAACTCGATCTCACCAGCGCGCTCTGGCTCGCGGCCGGTGGACTGGGCAACCTGGTCGGGCTGATCCTGGCCTACTCCGCTCTGAAGATCGGCAAGGTCGGCGTCGTCGCACCCATCCTGTGCACCGAAGGCGCCATCGCCGCGGTGATCGCGGCGTTGACCGGCGAGGCGATCGCCGCGGTGACCTCGTTCATCCTGGTGGCCATCGTGGCCGGCGTAGTGCTCGCGGCCGTCGCCCCGGACCCTGAGCCGCTTGCACATGAGCAGCCGCTGAAGGCCGCGATCATCGCAACCCTCGGCGCCCTGGCCTTCGGCATCGGCTTGTTCGCACCAGGTCACCTCAGTGGCGACATGCCGATCTCCTGGATTCTGCTGCCGGCACGCCTGTTCGGCGTCATCGCACTGCTGATCCCGCTTCTGCTGACCCGTCGATTCAAGATGACAAAGAAGGCCGCGCCCCTGGTCGTGCTGACCGGCTTCACCGAGGTCATCGGCTTCACGTTCTACTCCCTTGGCGCCGCCAGCAGCGTGGCGATCACCGCCGTCCTCGCCTCACTCTTTGCGCCCATCGCAGCGATCGCCGCGTACTTCCTGTTCAAGGAACGCCTCGGACGCCTGCAGATCGCCGCGGTGGCCGTGATCGTCGCGAGCGTTGTCGCCCTGACAGTCTCCGTCAACTAGAAGAGCGCCCGCCCCCCAAGGGGACGGACGCTCATCATGAACTCTGACTACAGGGAGTCGATTGGTGTGTAGGTGCCCCAGACATCGCGGAGCGCGTCGCTGACCTCGCCGACCGTCGCCTTGGCCTTCAGGGCGTCCTTCATCGGGTAGAGCAGGTTCGCATCGCCTGCGGCTGCTTCACGGATAGCGGCCAGGCAACGCTGCACTTCGTCGTTATCGCGCTCGGCACGTAGCTTGGCCAGGCGTGCCGACTGCTCGGCACCGATCGCCGGGTTCACGCGCAGCGGGTCGTAGTGCTCCTTGCCGTCGATCGTGAACTTATTGACGCCCACCACGATGCGCTCACCGGAATCGGTCTCGCGCGTGACCTGGTAGGCCGAGTTCTCGATCTCGGATTTCTGGAAACCCTGCTCGATTGCTGCGACCGCGCCGCCCATATCGGCGATGCGCTCGATGAGTGCGGTAGCTGCCTTCTCGATGTCATCGGTCAGTGACTCGACAACGTAGGAACCGGCGAAGGGATCAACGGTGTCGCAGACATCAGTCTCGTAGGCAAGCACCTGCTGGGTACGCAGGGCCAGGCGTGCAGCCTTCTCGGTCGGAAGCGCGATGGCCTCGTCGAAGGAGTTGGTGTGCAGCGACTGGGTGCCACCGAGAACTGCAGCAAGACCCTGAATCGCCACGCGCACAAGATTGACCTCGGGCTGCTGTGCAGTGAGCTGAACGCCTGCAGTTTGGGTATGGAAGCGCAGCATCCATGACTTCGGGTTCTTCGCGCCGAACTGGTCACGCATGATGCGTGCCCACATCCGACGAGCGGCGCGGAACTTCGCGACCTCCTCGAGGATGGTGGTGCGCGAGACGAAGAAGAAGGCAAGACGCGGGGCGAACTCGTCGACATCCTGGCCGGAGGCAACAGCAGCCTTCACGTACTCGATGCCGTCGGCGAGGGTGAAGGCGATCTCCTGCACGGGAGTCGCACCGGCCTCGGCCATGTGGTAACCCGAGATCGAAATGGTGTTCCACTTCGGAATCTCGTTGCGGCAGTAGGTGAAGATGTCGGTGATCAGTCGCAATGACTGGGCCGGCGGGTAGATGTAGGTGCCTCGAGCGATGTACTCCTTGAGCACGTCGTTCTGGATCGTGCCGTTCAGAGCTGATGCCGGAACGCCCTGCTCCTCGGCGACCAACTGGTACAGGAGCAGCAGCACCGACGCGGGTGCATTGATGGTCATCGAAGTCGAGACCTGGTCGAGCGGAATGCCATTGAACAGCAGGCGCATATCCTCGATCGAGTCGATCGCGACGCCTACCTTGCCGACCTCGCCGTTGGCGAGCGGGTGATCGGAGTCGTAGCCCATCTGCGTGGGCAGATCGAAGGCCACCGAAAGGCCCGTGGTGCCTGCAGCGAGCAGCTGCTTGTAACGCTCATTGGACTCCACCGCCGTGCCGAAGCCGGCGTACTGGCGCATCGTCCACGGGCGGCCCGTGTACATCGAGGGGTACACACCGCGGGTGTACGGGAACTCACCCGGCTGACCGAGTTGTGCAGCGGCATCCCAGCCCGCGAGGGCTTCGGGGCCGTACACCTGCTCCAGGGGAAGACCAGATTCAGTGGTGGAGCCTTGCTCGCTCACTCCTGGCCACGCACCCTGATCTTCGAGCCCAGCCAGCGGATCGGGTCGTACTTGACGTCAGCCACGCGCTCCTTGAGGGGAATGAGGGCGTTGTCGGTGATCTTGATGTGCTCGGGGCACACCTCGGTGCAGCACTTGGTGATGTTGCAGTAGCCCAGGCCGAGTTCATCCTGCGCCAGCTTCTGGCGATCCTCAGTATCGAGCGGATGCATGTCGAGCTCGGTCACGCGCATGAGAACACGCGGGCCCGCAAAGACCTTCTTGTTCTCCTCATGATCACGAACAGCGTGGCAGGTGTTGGTGCACAGGAAGCACTCGATGCACTTGCGGAACTCCTGTGAGCGCTCGACGTCGACCTGCTGCATGCGGTACTCGCCGGGCTTGAGACCCTCGGGACCCTTGAATGCCGGAACCTCACGAGCCTTCTCGTAGTTGAACGAGACGTCAGTGACGAGGTCCCGGATAACCGGGAACGCACGCAGCGGCGTCACCGTGATGGTCTCGGTCTCATCGAAGGTGTTCATGCGAGTCATGCACATCAGGCGCGGACGCCCGTTGACCTCGACGCTGCAGGAGCCGCACTTGCCGGCCTTGCAGTTCCAGCGCACAGCCAGGTCGGTATCTTGCTCGGCCTGGATGCGGTGGATGACGTCGAGAACGACCTCGCCCTCGAGCACCTCAACGTCGTAGTCCTTGAGTGCGCCGGTGCCGTCGGGACCGCGCCAGAGTCGGAACTTCGCCATGTAGCTCATGCCTATGCCATCCCTACTGCGTTGAGTTCTTCAGTGGTCATGTACTTCGAGAGTTCCACCGGATCGAAGAGCTCGATGAGCTCCTTGGGAATACTCGGCAGGGCCTTCTTCTGAACGTCGAGCTTGCCGTCCTTCAGGCTGCACACGAGGTTCACCTTGCGCCACTCAGGATCCATCTTCGCGAAGTCATTGCGAGTGTGACCGCCGCGTGACTCCTCGCGAGTGAGCGCAGCGCGGGCGATGCACTCGGAGACCAGGATCTGCTTGGGCAGATCGAGGGCGAGGTGCCATCCCGGGTTGTACTCGCGACCACCGCTTGCCTTGGCCCGCGCGATACGCGGCTTCAGAGCATCGATCTTCGCGAGAGCATCGCGCATTTCGTCGCCGTCACGGATGATGCCGACGAGATCATTCATGATCATCTGCAGCTCAGCCTGGATGGTGAACGGGTTCTCATCGCGCGAGGCATCGAAGGGCTCGAGTGCCCAGGCCGATGCTGCGGCGATCTCAGCGTCGGTGAGCGGCGTTGCCTTGCCAGCGTTCTTGGCATCGGAGACGTACTCGGCTGCGTAGATACCGGCACGGCGGCCGAAGACGAGCAGATCGGAGAGTGAGTTGCCGCCGAGACGGTTGGAGCCGTGCAGGCCGCCACCTGCCTCGCCTGCGGCGTAGACGCCCTTGACTCCGATGAGCTCCTGAGTATCAGCGTCGACCTCGACGCCACCCATGACGTAATGGCAGGTCGGACCGACCTCCATCGGCTCAAGGGTGATGTCGACGTCAGCGAGCTCCTTGAACTGATGCCACATCGAGGGCAGCTTGGCCTTGATGACATCAGCGGGCAGGCGCTTGGAGACGTCGAGGAACACGCCACCGTGGGGGGATCCCCGGCCTGCCTTGACCTCGGAGTTGATCGCGCGAGCAACCTCGTCACGCGGGAGAAGCTCCGGCGGGCGCTTGTTGTTGTCGGGATCGGTGTACCAACGGTCTGCTTCTTCCTCAGTCTTGGCGTACTGCGCCTTGAAGACATCGGGGATGTAGTCGAACATGAAGCGACGGCCCTCGGAGTTCGTGAGAACTCCGCCGTCACCACGCACCGACTCGGTGACCAGGAGGCCCTTGACCGACGGCGGCCAGACCATGCCCGTGGGATGGAACTGGACGAATTCCATGTTGATCAGCGCGCCACCGACGATCATCGCCATCGCGTGGCCGTCACCGGTGTACTCCCAGGAGTTCGAGGTGACCTTGAACGACTTGCCGATACCGCCGGTGGCAATCACAACAGCGGGAGCGTCGATGGCCACGAATGCGCCAGATGGGCGCCAGTAGGCCAGCACGCCGGCGGCGCGACGATCGTCACCCTCGCCGTGCATGAAGATCTCGGTGACCGAGCACTCGGCGAACACGCGGATGCCGGCTTCGTAGTCGCCGAGCTCCTTCTTGTCCTTCTGCTGAAGCTGGACGATCTTCTGCTGGAGGGTGCGGATCATCTCCAGGCCGGTGCGGTCGCCGACATGGGCGAGGCGCGGGTACTCATGGCCACCGAAGTTGCGCTGGCTGATCTTGCCGTCGGGGGTGCGGTCGAAGAGAGCGCCGTAGGTCTCGAGCTCCCAGACGCGCTCGGGCGCTTCCTTGGCGTGCAGCTCTGCCATGCGGTACTGGTTCAGGAACTTGCCGCCGCGCATGGTGTCGCGGAAGTGGACGCTCCAGCCGTCGTTCTTGTTGACGTTCGCCATGGAAGCAGCGATGCCACCCTCGGCCATGACGGTGTGCGCCTTGCCGAAGAGTGACTTGCTCATGACGGCGACGGTCTTGCCGGCCTCGCGTGCGGCGATTGCTGCACGAAGACCTGCTCCGCCGGCGCCGATGACGACGACGTCGAATGAGTAACGCTCGATGTCAGACATGTGATCCCTCGGCTTAGAAGAAGTAGAAGTTGGTAATGGCGCCCGTGGCGACCTGGCGCACGTAGAGGTCAGTCAGCGCGACGCCGAAGAGCGAGATCATCGCGAACTTGCCGTGATTGACGTTGAGCTTGGAGACGATGGTCCAGCTCTTGTAGCGCACCGGGTGCTTGGAGAAGTGCTTCAGGCGTCCGCCCATCGCATGGCGGCAGGAGTGGCAGGAGAGCGAGTAGAGCCACAGCAGCGTGGCGTTCGCCAGGAGGACAAGCGTGCCGATGCTCATGTGCCCCCAGGCACCCTCGGCATTGCGGAAGGCGAGGACTGCGTCGTAGGTCAAGATGACGTTCAGGAGCAGGCCGAGGTAGAAGAAGTAGCGGTGCGCATTCTGGAAGATCAGCGGGAAGCGAGTCTCGCCCGTGTACTTCTTGTGCGGCTCCGCGACGGCGCAGGCCGGCGGCGACTGCCAGAAAGCGCGGTAGTACGCCTTGCGGTAGTAGTAGCAGGTGAAGCGGAAGCCCAGCGGAACGATCAGGATGAACAGGGCCGGCGAGATCGCCATGCCGAACAGCGTCCAGTTTCCGATCGGAGTCCAGCCGAACAGGACGCCGCCCTCACAGGTCGACATCAGGCAGGGCGAGTAGAAGGGCGAGATCAGCGGCTCGGCGAAGTAGTAGGCGTTCTCGAACGCGCGCCACGTGGAGTAGGCGACGAAGCTCAGGAAGATGATGACCATGACCAGGGGCATCAGCCACCACTTGTCCGTGCGGAGGGTCCTCACCCCGATCTGGGCGCGACGGTCAGGTGAACCCTGGCTTGAAGCGGGGCTGGTGACAGTGGCCATTCTCGGAATTCCTTCCACAGGTCTTGCTGAGTCTCGAACACCCGAATCCTAGGGCGACTCTCAGGGGCGTGCAGCCTGCGTGCGTAGGAGGTACGTCACACGTATGTGGACGTCCGATAACCCTGAGTCGGCCAGGTCTCGTCGGGGCACGAAAAGGCCGCCTAGACTCGTGGATCATGGCTCGAATTCAGCGGCTGACCGCCGCGGCTGCCGTCATCGGCGTCGTGTTCAGCGCAACCGTCACCCTCGCTTCCCCGGCGCTCGCCGAGGAGTCGGGGGCACCCACGGTGACTTCTGGGAACACGGTGACCGCTGTGAACCCGGTGACCGGTCAGGTTGTCGGAGGTGACCAGCTCGGCCTCAAGGGTGTGCAGGCCAATCTCGGTACAGGCGCCGATCCGCTGCCGAAGATCTGGGCCAGC
>JBIJBU010000090.1:0-7840 GCA_044345075.1 Candidatus Nanopelagicales bacterium
TGGGATGACGGCATCATCGATCCCGCGGATACACGCCGAATTCTCGGGATGGCCATTACTGCATCTGCCAACGCCCCGCTCGAGCCCATCTCCTACGGCGTATTCAGGATGTGAGCATGTTTACACGAGTTCTTGTAGCCAATCGCGGCGAGATTGCCGTGCGCATCATGCGCACTCTCGCGTCAATGAATATCGAGTCCGTCGCGGTCTTCAGCGAAGCCGACAGGGGTGCTGCCCATGTCGCCGCTGCTGATCACGCAGTACTGATCGGACCGGCTGAGGCTTCACGTAGTTATCTCGACATTTCTCGAGTCATCGCTGCGGCTGTCGAGTCCGGCGCTCAGGCGATCCATCCCGGTTATGGCTTCCTCTCGGAGAATGCCGAATTCGCGGCGGCATGCGAGGCCGCCGGAATCGTCTTCATCGGGCCTTCGGCACGCACGATCGCCTCTATGGGAGACAAGATTGAGGCAAAGAGGGCCGTTGCGGCACTGGGAGTCGCGGTCGTGCCCGGATTCAGTCTCGCGGGCGCCGACGATGAGCGCCTGGTGGCTGAGGCCACGAAGGTGGGCCTGCCGTTGATCGTGAAGCCCTCTGCCGGAGGTGGTGGAAAGGGGATGCGGGTCGTGACCTCCCATGATCAGCTTCCCGCGGCACTTCTATCGGCTCGACGCGAGGCTACGGCAGCCTTCGGTGATGATTCCCTGCTGCTCGAAAGGTTCATCGAGAAGGCCAGGCACGTCGAAGTCCAGGTGATCGCCGATCAGCATGGTGTCGTGATCCACGCGGGTGACCGGGACTGCTCCCTGCAGCGCCGGCACCAGAAGGTGATCGAGGAAGCCCCCGCGCCCAATCTTCCTGACGACGTGCGTAGCTCAATGCTCAGCGCGGCGGTCGCGATTGCCAGATCTGTTGATTACGCCGGCGTGGGCACGGTCGAGTTCGTCGTTGATGCGCTTAATCCCCAGGACCACTTCTTCCTCGAGATGAATACCAGGCTTCAAGTCGAGCACCCCGTCACCGAGATGGTGACCGGACTCGACCTCGTCGAGCTTCAGGTACGGATAGCGGCCGGGGAGCACATGCCCATCGCGCAGGAAGACGTGCGCATCCACGGTCATGCGGTGGAGTCCCGCGTGTATGCAGAGGATGGCAATAGGGGTTTCCTCCCCTCGTCGGGCACGCTGCTGCGCTACTCCGTTTCGACGGATGTCCGCATCGACTCGGGCTTCAGGGAGGGTGATGTCGTCGGAACGAACTACGACCCGCTCCTGTTCAAGGTCATTTCCCACGCCCCCGATCGACGCCGCGCCCTCGATCTGATGGATAACGCCCTGAAGGAATGCGTCGTCCTCGGCGTAGCCAACAACATCCAGGTGCTTCGGACACTCGTGCAGGACCCGCAGGTCCGATCCTGCGAGCTCACGACCGGGCTCATCGAGGCCCTGGGCCTTGGCGTAGAGCCAGTCGAACCCACTGCGCACGCGATGATCGGAGCTGCGCTCCTGCTGGATCGACGACTGACACCAGCGCGGCCGACCAATGCATGGTCGATCGCTGATGGCTGGCGTGTGGGTGTGCATGCAGCCTCCACCTGGCACCTTCGATCTGGTCCGACGTCATCCAGTGTCATCGAGGTGTCACGTGCTGGCCATGACCTCGTGGTCAGCGTCGATGGCGGCGAGCCGAGGGCTTGCTCATTGATTGATTCGGGAGATCGCGATGCTTACGTAGTCGCTATCGCGGGGGTGGCAGCGGTTCTCACCATGTGCATCAACCGTGACCGGGTGTGGGTGGGGTCATCGGGTTCGTCATGGGAACTTGAGCTTCCGATCGAAGGCGTTCTGAGTGCGGGCGGGGCGGGGGAGAGATCACAGGATCACGTGAGGTCGCCGATGCCCGGCACGGTCGTGACTGTTGACGCGAAGGTCGGGGATGTCGTCGCGAAGGGCTCGGTACTCGCTGTCGTCGAGGCGATGAAGATGGAGTATCCCCTGAAGGCACCCCATGACGGTGTTGTGGTGGCGTTGGAGGCTCAGGTCGGTCGCTCGGTGGCCAAGGACGAGATTGTTGCCGAAGTAAGTGCTCAGGCGGAACCGGCATGAGCCCGATGCGCCAGCCCGTCATGACGCCGAGTGACGGACTCCCGCAACGGGTTCGGATCTGGGAGGTCGGGCCGCGCGACGGCCTCCAAAATGAGGCCACGGTGATCTCCTCCGGGGTGAAGATCGCCTTCATTGATCGTCTGTCGGACGCTGGTGTTCCGGTGATCGAGGCCACGAGTTTCGTGCGTCCCGATCGCGTTCCGCAACTGGCAGACGGTGCCACGGTGATGGCCGGCATCACTCGCAAGCCTGGGGTTCGCTACCCGGTTCTCGTGCCTAATCTACGAGGACTCGAGTCGGCTGTGGCCTCCGATGCCCGCGACATTGCCGTGTTCGCGAGTGCGACCGAATCCTTCGCGCAACGCAATCTCGGTCGTTCCCTCGTTGACCAGATGTCAATGTTTGAGCCGGTGCTTGCCTCTGCGAGTTCCCGAGGCATCCCCGTGCGTGGATACGTATCGATGTGCTTCGGAGATCCGTGGGAGGGAGCTGTTGATCCGAGCGGCGTGGTTGACGTCTGCTGGCAACTCCTCAGCGCCGGATGCAGCGACATCAGCCTTGGCGACACGATCGGCGTGGCTACGCCAGGTCAGGTGCGCACGCTCATCGGCCTGCTGGAGCGCCGCGGAGTCGAACTTGACCGCATTGGCGTCCACTTCCATGACACCTACGGGCAGGCGCTGTCCAACACTCTTGCTGCCTTGCAGTGCGGCGTGACGACGGTCGATGCCTCGACGGGTGGGCTAGGCGGCTGCCCTTACGCCGAATCGGCCACAGGGAACCTCGCCACGGAAGATCTCGTCTGGATGCTCGACGGACTCGGAATCGAGACAGGAGTCGACCTGGAGAAGCTAGTCGAGACATCTATCTGGCTGGCCCGTTACCTGGGAAAGCCCATTTCCTCGAGGGTTACTCAGGCACTTTCGCAATAAGGCAAGAACCGTGTACTCGCATCGTGCGGTACGGGAAGAGCGCAAGGGAGAAACGTGATGGAAGCCATTCGTGAAGCCATAGTTACCGGTGCCTCTGCGGAGGATTTTGCTGCGCTTCTTGTTCCTGAGTCCTATCGCGCCGTCACTGTGCATAAGGACGAAGCGGGGATGTTCGAGGGGATGCCCTCGCGTGACAAGGATCCACGTACGTCGCTGCATCTGGATCAGGTGGCCACTCCTGAGCTAGCAGCGGGCGAGGCACTCATCGCGGTCATGGCATCGAGCATCAACTACAACACCGTCTGGACTTCGATCTTCGAGCCGGTGTCGACATTCGGATTCTTGGAAAAGTATGGCCGGTTGAATGCGGATGCCAAGCGTCATGATCTCCCGTATCACGTGATCGGCTCAGACGCCGCTGGCATCGTGCTGCGCGTGGGCCCAGGTGTCAGTGCATGGAAGCCGGGCGATCAGGTGGTCGCTCACTGCCTGAGCGTCGAGCTTGAGTCACCGCTCGGCCACAACGACACGATGCTTGATCCAGAGCAGCGCATCTGGGGTTTCGAAACCAACTTTGGTGGTCTGGCCGAGCTTGCCGTCGTCAAGAGCAACCAGTTGCTTCCCAAGCCGGCGCACCTGACCTGGGAAGAAGCCGCCTCGCCGGGGCTGGTGAACTCCACGGCGTATCGCCAATTGGTTTCTCGCAACGGTGCAGGCATGAAGCAGGGCGATGTCGTGCTGATCTGGGGAGCCTCCGGTGGCCTGGGCTCCTACGCGACCCAGTACGCCCTGAACGGCGGAGCAATTCCGGTGTGTGTGGTGTCGAGCCCGGAGAAAGCAGATCTCTGCCGAGCCATGGGCGCGGAATTCATCATTGACCGCAATGCCGAGGACTACCGGTTCTGGAAGGACGAGCACACTCAGGACCCGAAGGAATGGCAGCGTCTGGGCAAGAAGATTCGCGAGCTGACCGGTGGTGATGATGTCGATATCGTCTTCGAGCATCCTGGCCGCGAGACCTTCGGCGCCAGTGTCTACGTCGCGAAGAAGGGCGGCACCATTGTCACCTGCGCCTCGACCTCCGGCTACATGCACGAATACGACAACCGGTACCTGTGGATGAGTCTCAAGCGGATCATCGGCAGCCACTTTGCCAATTACCGCGAGGCTTACGAAGCCAATCGACTGATCGCCAAGGGAATGATCTTCCCCACCGTGTCGAAGACCTTCCCCCTCGAGGAATCCGGTCAGGCCGCCTTCGAAGTGCACCGCAACGCGCACCAGGGCAAGGTTGGCGTGCTCTGCCTGGCACCCGAGGAAGGCCTCGGCGTCACCAATCCGCAAATGCGCGCTGAACTCCTTCCGCAGATCAACCGCTTCCGCAACGCCTGATCTCATTACTTCTGGGTGGGGGCTCCTGGCAGCGGGCTGTCGCCGTAGCTGTGGCCCCACCCATAGCGATCGCCGGCTACCTCGCTCATGAGTTGACCGATTTCTGCGACCTGCTGTGCGTCAAGTGAGATGTCCACCGCCTTGGAATTCTCGATGAGGTACGAACGTCGCTTGGTGCCCGGAATCGGCACGACGTCATCGCCTTGGGCGAGAAGCCAGGCGAGGGCGAGCTGCCCGGAAGTGCAGCCCAGATTCAAGGCGTAGGCAGCAAAGCGTGTGACGAGTTCCTTGTTGTGGTCGAAGTTCTCATCCGAGAAGCGAGGGCTGTTACGCCGATGATCGCCCTCGGGAAGCTGGGATAGGTCCTGAATGCTTCCGGTCATCAGCCCGCGACCCAGTGGGCTGTAGGGGACTATGCCGATACCGAGCTCCCGGGCCACCGGGAGTACCTCTGGCTCGATCACCCGTGACCAGAGCGACCACTCACTCTGGAGAGCGGCAATCGGATGCACAGCATGTGCCCGACGCAGGGATTCCGCACTGGCCTCGGATAAGCCGATGTGGCGCACCTTCCCTGTGGACACGATGTCGGACATCGCCCCGATGGTCTCCTCGATGGGGATCGTCGGATCGATGCGGTGCAAATACCAGAGATCGATCCGGTCTGTGCGAAGCCTGGTCAGGCTGCCGTCGATGGCGGCGTAGGCGTGCTCTGGGCGCCCGGTGAGAACGTAGTTGGGCTCGACCCCGAACTTGGTGGCGATGACGATCTCATCGCGATGACGCTGAAGGGTGTGCCCGATCAACTCCTCATTCGCACCCGAGCCGTATACCTCGGCGGTGTCCCAGAAGGTGATGCCGAGATCAATGGCAAGCTCGAGAGTGGAGTTGGCCTCCGCCGTATCCGGTGTTCCGTAGAAGGCCGACATGGGCATGCAGCCCAGGCCGATTGCGCTGACCTCGAGGCCTGATCTTCCGAGCACTCGCATGCGCATGCACAAACTTTATTCTGAATGAAGCTGCCTGGCCGAGGAATAGCGCAAGAGCGCGCTCTGCCCGTAGTGGCGTTGCCCTACGGGACGGATCGCGTTCTGCCCGTAGTGGCGTTGCCCTACGGGACGATTACGGCACGTCCCTTGAGCTTGCCTTCCTCCAGATCCTTGTAGACCTTCAGGCCGTCCTCGATCGCGTACTTGCTGTAGGTGACGGTGATGTCTCCGCGCTCTGCAAGAGCGAGCACCTCGGCGAGTTCGGATCGGTTGCCCCAGTAGGTCGAGCGAAGGTTGAGTTCATACGGTGCGGTGTAGAGGCCGTACCCGTAGGTGCCTCCCGCTGCTCCGACGATCGTCATGTCACCGAGAACTCGTGAGCTCGCCACACCAAGGGCGATGGTGGCGTCGACGCCAACGAAGTCGAGCACGACCTCGCATCCACGGCCCTTGGTGATCTCCTTGATCTGGGCTGCAGCGTCGGGCGCGCCGCTGTTGACTGTGTACTCCGCTCCGCAGGCCACGGCGAGATCGAGCGCCTCCTGCTTGGTGTCGACAGCGATGATGTTCGCACCGGTTAGCGCTTCTATGAACTGAACGCCCATGTGGCCAAGACCCCCGACGCCGAGAACCAGGACGTTCGAGCCAGGGGTCATCTTCGGCAGCGAGAGCTTGACGGCGTGGTAGGGAGTCAGGCCCGCATCGGTCAGGGGCGCGGCAGCTATCGGGTCGAGGTTGCCCGGGATCTTGACCAGATGGCGCGGACTGTGGATCAGCATGTACTCGGCCATACCGCCGTCGAGGCCAAGGCCACCGCCGAAGGCGCCGTCACCGGCCGCCGCTAGTTGGTTCTCGCAGTACGGATCCATGCCCATCATGCAGCGCGAGCAGGCACCGCAGCCCCAGGCGCCCTGCACGGCCACGGCCTCGCCCTTGCTGAATCCCTCGACTCCCTCGCCGATCTCGTGCACCCAGCCGGAGTTCTCGTGGCCCAGGGTGAATGGGGGACCCCAGGGGAACATTCCATCGCCCAGCATGTGCATCAGGTGCAGATCCGAGTGGCAGGCACCGGCCCCGGCGATCTTGATGACGATCTGGCCGGGGCCGGCCGCGGGGACAGGAACCTCGGTGACAACCGCATCGCTATGCCAGGCCTGGAGCTGTAGTGCGCGCATGGATGTGCCTCTCATGTCGCCCGGATGAGGGCGGATTGGTGATTTGGGGATAGTAGCCCTTCAGTAAGTCCTAATCTTGGCTTCGCGGATATAAGGGAATAACCGCCCGATTAGCTGCTTTCTTTACACGTGCTCTATAAATAGCCGTTCGCTCGATTTGTTCGGGCGGTCGACTCCTGGCCGTTCGCACCATCGCTTTACTTGGAGGCAACATGTCTGACGTGGTCATCAACGACGCTGAGCGCACCGCACTCGTGTCACTCGTGGTGCGGGGTATGTCCCGTGGCGAGGCGTCCGCAGAGCAGCAGTCGCTTGCTGAGGCAGGGCTCATCCTCATTAAGGGTCCGATCATGATGGCCACGCCGGCTGGTACGGCCCTGGTCAGCGAGATCCTGTGCCTGCCAGCTGATGCGCCGGAGCGCGAGCGCATCATGGCGACCTTCCACCGTTTCCTGCCGGTCAACCGCGCCCTGCGCGACCTGTGCACCGCCTGGCAGGTCCGCCCCGATGGCAGCGTCAACGATCACTCCGATCCCAACTACGACGCCGAGATTCGTGACCGCCTCGATGACATCGACGACTCCATCGCGCCGCTGCTCAAGCGCTTCGCCGAGGATGTCCCGTCGCTCTCGGGCTACCGCTCTCGCCTCACTAAGTCGCTTGAGATGCTCGATGAGGGCGACAACGCCTGGCTCGCCTCGCCGCTCATCGATTCGTATCACACGGTCTGGATGCACCTGCATCAGGAACTGCTGCTGACGATCGGCATGTCACGTCAGGAAGACGAAGCACTCGAGGAGCAGCTCGTCTCCGGAAACCACGGATAACGCATTCGTGGTCATTTCACCGATTGACGACGTAGGGCTCGTCCCGTTCGGTAAGGGTTTCGAGCGCGGGCTCGACGTTCGTTCCCTGTGCACGCGCGGCGTGCAGATGGAAACGCTCGCCGGCCTCGGACTACCGGTGGCGACCGGGCTCACCATCCCCGTACCCAACGTGCCCGGTCTTGTATCCGCCGATCGCGCGGAGGCAGCGGTTAATCTGCTTGAGACGATCGCGGGCCGCACGGTCGGCTCGACCACCGCTGACGGGGGCATCCTGCTGCTACGTCTGAGCGCGAGCGCACCCCTCGATGCGGCGGGCCTGCCGCCGGATCTCGTCGCTATCGGACTCACGAATGCGCGCATTCCCGAGGGCCTGCGCCCGAAAATGGCCGCTGATCTCGCCAATGCCTGGTGGAAGACAGC
>JBIJBU010000013.1:0-24576 GCA_044345075.1 Candidatus Nanopelagicales bacterium
CTGCGAATCGCTCCCACGGCTGCCTGTGCCTCACGGGCAGCTGCAGCAATTGCCCAGGAGTTGGAGTCCTCACACGAGGCGCCCGTGCGCATCGTCGGCGTCAGCCACGAGGGGAATCGCATCGTTGTCACGTTGGCTATCACCATGGGTACAACCACGGAGATCACGACCGGTGCGCCTTCAGCCCGTCGTGCCGTGGGCATGGTCGCACGTCTCATCGAGTCCCTGTCGGTCTACGACCCTTCCTTCACCGCCCTGCCAAATCCTGACTCGGTCGAAGCCCTCATCGGCTCGCGAGTCGACGAGGAGCCTGAGGTGCTCGAACGCGCGATGTGTGTCCTCGCCGGGAAGGCCTGAGATGTCTTCCGCAACCGTCTGCATCGACACTGAGCTCGAGATCCCTGAGTCGAGTGAGCTGAACGACGACTCGATCGTTACCGCGACCCAACGTGTCGGTCACCGAATTCCTGACATGGTCGTTGGCAATCTCACGGAGCGTGAGATTCTCGCCATGGCTCCCACGATGGTGTGCGATCGAATTCACTGGAGCACGCCGGAGCCCATGAGTCTCACTGCTCTGATTTCGGATCTCCCGTTCCAAGCGCGCACTCGCGCGTGGAGTGACGGGCACAGTCGAATCTGGGTTGACGAAGGCCATGGGCAGCAGGCGCGTGAGTTCATCCGACAGTGGTGCGAAGAACGCGACATCGAATACATGAATATGCGTGTCGAATCAGCCGTTCCCTTTCGCGATGTTGGCTCAATCCCGAGAGACCTCTTCGCACAGCTCCTGCTCGCCACCACTGACTGGCTATACCCGCGCACGCATGCGATTCGCCGCAAGCTCGTCGCCGATCTCGAGCTCATCGATGATGACGACACTCACTCGCTGATGTACCTATTCATCTCCGATCATGCTGATCGTTTCGACTCCGACCGCGTCGGCAAGAACGGCACGTTGAACTTTGCATCATTCATGCTCGGCAAACTGCGCAAATGGCCGCAGGATGCCGCTCGTGCGGCTTGGGGTCGCACGCTGGTCGATGATCACATGCATATCAACCAGGCCATTGATGATTCCATCGCCACAATTCATCGTCGCCCTACTGAAGCAGAACTCGCAGCACGAATGAAGACGTCGGTGAGCGATCTCCGCAAGCGCGAGTGCGCAGTGGCCGAGATCTCGGGCATGCGCAACTACGACTCGATCATCACCGGATCCATGGGCGAGGATTCTGAGGGCGTTGACACCGCAGACTCAGTAGACGTCGCTCTCGACAGCACCAGCTTCCAGGTCGATGCCATGCTGACTAAGTCGATCATCGACTCCGTGATGTCCCCGACGGCTATGCGCGGAACCTCACCGGCCGACCCGATGGCACTCGCCGCCGTGTTTCTGAGTTTCTGGGGTGAGCTGAGCCGTCAGGAGTTAGCCGCCGAGCTCGGCGTGCTACCGAAGACAGCGGCAGCAGCTGTTCAACGAGTGATCGCGCAGGTCGGTGCAGCAGGAGTTCTGTGATCGCCTTGCCGCTTCTTCTGATCGCCGTGCTTGCCCTCCTCGGGCTCGCGGTCGGATCGTTTCTGAATGTCGTGATCAGCCGGGTTCCCGATGGGGCACCGGTGATCCCGCCGCGGTCGACGTGCCCGCAGTGTGGGGCTGTGCTCGCCAATCGCGACAGCATCCCGGTGCTGAGCTGGCTACTTTTGCGCGGAAGGTGCCGCAATTGCTCGTCCGCTATCTCGGTGCGTTATCCGATGGTCGAGGTCGTGACCGCAATCACCTGGGCGGGTCTCGCTGCATACGCGATGACGTATGACACGCTCGGGCTACTTCCCCTCATGCTGTGCGCATCGGGAATCCTCATCAGCTTGTTCGTCATCGATCTCGGTCACAAGCGGCTCCCTGATCCTCTGACCTTCCTCATGTATCCAGTGGCGGTCATCGGACTAGCCATCGATGGTCTCGCCACTGGTAACTGGCCGATTGGCTCGGCGCTGCTGGGCGCCGCGATCTGGTTACTGCCCATCAGCGGCATCTGGGCTCTCTCCGGCGGTCGAGGCATGGGCATGGGAGACGTGAAGCTCGCACCGGTGCTTGGGCTCATCCTTGGCTGGGTCGGCGTGGGCTCTGCCGTGGTGGGACTGGTCAGCTGTTGGTTGATTGGGGGAGTCGTGGCAATCGTCCTCATGCTCATCGGTCGTGCTCGCTCAGGGACGGCGATTCCCTTCGGCCCCTTCCTCATTGGAGGCTTCGCGATCGGGATGTTGGCAGGAGCTGTCCTTTCAGACGCCTACATGGGCGCAGTCGGCTTCTAGTCCGTGTGATTCGACATTCCGACCCCTTCTCAGCGCTATCGAGCCGATACATCTGCGGAGAGGAGGCGTCTTGCGGACATGGATTGATATTGATGACCTCGGTCGTCAGTTCCTGACGCGGGTCGGCAGTGGCGTGGTGCTCTCGGTGACCCCGATCGGTGAGCTTGGCTCAGTGCGGTCGCTCAGCAATGTGGTTTATGACGACCGCCCTGCGTTGACCTCGGCAGCCTGGCATCGCATCGCCATCTTGATTGACGGAGCTGCAGGTTCTACCTCGGCCATTCGGTTCCGAGCTAGCGCGATCATCGCGACCGATGACCCGATGTACGAGACAGCCATGGATGCCATTCGGCATGAGGAACCGTGCGGGTTCACCATTGAGTGGCACCGGCACGAGTACATGCCAGCAGAACTATCGATTGACTCGCTTGATCTGGCTGTCGATGCACACGGCATCCTGGTCAGACTGGAGGACCAGCGGCCTACTGCTCGTCGCGGTGCTTGGGCTCACTGAGTCGACCGGCATGCGCGACCGCATCGGGGTTGCGGCGGGAGCCGATCCACGAGGCCACGAAGGTGATGATCAGGATCGAGCCGATCACTGCGAGACTCACATTTGTCGGGATGTGAGGAATGGACGAGTTGACGCCGTGAGCGAAGGTCAGCATCAGCTTGATACCGATGAAGACCAGGATGATCGACAGGCCCAGGGACAGGTAGATGAGCTTGTTGAGGAGTCCCTGGAGCAGGAAGTAGAGAGCTCGAAGGCCGAGCAATGCGAAGGCGTTGGCTGTGAAGACGATGTACGGCTCCTGGGTCACCCCGAAGGTTGCCGGAATCGAGTCGAGGGCGAAGAGCAGGTCGGTCGAACCGATGGCGATCATCACCAGCAGCAGGGGTGTGGCCATGCGCTTGCCATTGATCTTCACGAATGACTTCGTACCGTGGTACTCGTCGGTGAAGGCGTACTTCTGACGGACCTTGCGCACGACGAAGTTGTCCGTTGGCT
This sequence comes from Candidatus Nanopelagicales bacterium, assembly GCA_044345075.1. Taxonomy (GTDB): domain Bacteria; phylum Actinomycetota; class Actinomycetes; order S36-B12; family S36-B12; genus CAIKZY01. The sequence continues at coordinate 3,326 of JBIJBU010000013.1, forward strand.
CTGGGTCCTCGTTTCGGTGGCGCGCTAGTTGGATGCCCGTGTAGATGAGTAGCACACCGAAGAGCACGAAGGTGAAGCTGAATGCCTCAAGGGCTGCCGCACCGATTGCGATGAAGATTGCCCGGAATACCAGGGCGAGCACGACGCCGATCAGCAGCACTCGCTGGTGAAGTTGAAGCGGAACGGCGAATTGCGTCAGGATGATGATGAAGATGAAGAGGTTGTCGACGGAGAGCGACTTCTCGACCAGGTAAGCGGCGAAGTACTCGCTGCCCGTCTGGGAGCCCTGCCAGATGAACATCGCGATGCCGAAGGCGACTGCGATGCCGACATAGAAGATCGACCACAGCATGGCCTCACGGAACTTCACCTCGTGGGGCTTGCGCGATACCGCGACGAAGTCCAGGGCAACTAGGGCGATGATGCCGACGATGGTGCCGATCCAGAGGGCAAGGGTGATATCCACTCAATGATGATGCAATACGGGTGGCCAGCCCGCACGTCGGCCCCCCTTAACTGGCTAGGGGGCGACCGGTGCTAGGGCGAACCCATCGTCCGGGCACGCCGAGAGATCCTTGGTGATCGCCTGCTTCTCCGAGGGATCGACACTGAGCGACCATCGGTACTTCACGTCGATCCAGTCAAAAAGGTAGGTACACCAATAGCCCGTATTGGGTGGCATCCAGCGTGCGGGATCCCGATCTCCCTTAGAGCGGTTTGAGGATGCCGATACCGCGATGAGAGACCCCGTCCAGCCCAGATCATTGGCGAAAGCCTGACGTCGAGCAGGTGACCACGCCGCTGCGCCGGAAACCCACGCCTCCTTCAAAGGCACCATGTGATCAATGTCGAGGCGGCTCGCCACCTGCCAGGTAGTGGCGTCATAGGGAGAAAACCACTCGCCGGAGACCACGCGGCAGCCCTTGGCATTCACGGCGCTCGCATCGCGAATCAACACGACTTCCCGTGTGGAACATCCGTTAGGGGCCGTGACCCAGTGCCGGAACTTCGAGCGCGCATAGCCCGATGCCGTGGCCGGACGCACGGGAAGGGAGGCGAGAACGGCGAGGGCTGCCTCGCGCCCGCCGGAACCGAGAGTGGATGCAGCGGGATCAGTCGGGATCGTGGTGCTGTTTGCGCTCTCCAGCGGGTCGGGTGTGCTGGTCGAGTTATCCGCAGTCGCGCTGCCTGCTGAAGATCCTGAACTTGAATTCGAACCTGAGCCGATGACGGTGGCGCCGGCCGGCTTGGGCACACCCTTCTGGGCGACTCCGCCGTGATAGGAGCAGGTGCCCCGACCCTCAGAGGCTGTCCAGGTACCGTCGCGGCAGATACTGCCGGCGAAGGAGGGAGAAGCGGTTCCCACCGAGAAGATCGCGAGGACCGTGATCGACAAGGCACACCAGACGAGTAGCTGCACGGTGATGTGTCGTCGAGCACTGTGAGTACGCGTGCGTTCTACCTGAATCCCGCTGCTCATTTAGCTCCCCTGCTTCTTCGAGCAGGCTAGGCCATGGGCTGATGACGGATGTGTTAGCCGCGCAATCCGAGGGCGACTGCGATGACAAGCACCACGATTCCGCCGACGCGGTACACGTTCGTCATTGCCGGTCGCATGTACCAGCGCACGTCACCCTCGCGTGGTTCACGAGCCGTGAGGCCGAGTAGAGCCAGCAGGAAGCCGGGCACGGCCATCCAGAGGAAGGACATCTGCGCGAACTCCGGTGAATCGCCTTGAACGCTCTTCACCGCTGACGTGACAATGAGGCCGATTACCAGCATCACGGCAAACAAGGGAATGCCCTCGGGCAGGATCTGCCACAGTCGCGGTGAGTTCGGGAAGACGTGCGCGATAAGCGCAAGTAGCCCGGGGAGCATGAACAGCAACGCCGCGACCCACAGTTGCCAGACGTTGCCGACGAAAGCAGCGGCGATGAACAAGAACGCGCTGGTGCGTACGAGAGCCGAGATAACCTGCTGGGTAGTGCCTGGCTCGGCAGGGTTCGTGGCTGAGAGCGCACTCATGCGTGCGGGGACCCAGCGTGCGGCAGCCTCTTCGATGAGCACCTTTGCCACCAGCGCTACGAGTGCCACGAGTCCGAACAGGCGTGCCTGATCAGCAATCGGGAAGTCAAGACCGCCGAGGTCGGGCAATGCCGAGATGATCGCGATGGTTGTCCACGCTCCGATGAGCGGAACGACGACGAGGTCGGTCAGGCGCTCCCATGCAGCAGCACTGCCGATGGCGCGCTTGCGTCGGATATCGCGGAAGCTGCTCGCAATGATGCCCGGGCCTGCGATGACCAGGCCGACACCGATCACACTGCGCACGCTCGAGGCATTGACCAGGCCGCCGGAGACTGCCACGACCACCGTGAACGACAATGCGCCGACCAGGCCGGCAAGTGCGTCGAAGACGCCGATCACCATGAGTGGCAGCAGGAACGCCGCAGCGGCCGGCTCGGCCAGACCCCCGACACTTGAGGCTGCGAAGATGCCGAGGAGCAGCGTGGTCAGCGGCAGCAGGAAGCTCAGGTTGCCCGTGAAGGCACGAAGCGGTGCCGCGTCGCTCACAATGCGACTGAGCAGCGGGCTCACCCGCGGCAAAATCCCGCTGAATCCGGCAAGAGCCAGGCTCAGGCGCGCACCGCGGTGAGCATTCCATTCGTTCGCGTCATCAAGATCATCGGCGCGGGTGCGCACCGCGGTGTCGATTCCGCCACCACCTGGGCCGCCGCCACCTGGGCCACCAGAGCCGCTCAAGCCAGTTCCGTTGGCACTGCGGGTCGCGCCGACTGCTGCGCCGAGCCCCACGCCGGCAACCGTGAGGAGGGTCAATGCGGTGACTGACTTGGAGGCGACGAACTCCGGATCATCGAGTGGGACGACAAGCGGATATGCCGGAACCATCGGATCAGCGGAGAACTCGGGTATGTCGAGTCCCTCTGTGCTCGCGTTTTCATTAATGCCGGCGATAAGGCCGTCGGCGTCAATGACAATCTGCGTGGCGTTCTCGACCGGATTGCCATCGACGTCATAACCCTCGAACACGACGGTGTGAACGCCTTCGCCGAGGTCTGCCGGCAAGGTCGCCGACATGGACACTGTGCCGGTGTCGTCGGCTATTGCCTCACCCAGGGAACGTGCCTCGGAGAAGACCAACAGGAGCGCTCGCGACTGTGGCATGAGTCCCGATGCTGTGACGCTGATTGAGGTACCGGCTGCCTGGGCGCCGATTGTTCCGGCGATCTGAAGTGACACCGATGCATCAGATTCAACGCCCGAGTCGAGCTCGCCGTCCACCAGTTCGCCATCAACGAGCTCTTCGTCGAGGCCGGATTCTTCATCGGTCAGTTCTTCGTCGAGGCCGGATTCTTCATCGGTCAGTTCTTCGTCGAGGCCGGATTCTTCATCGGTCAGTTCTTCGTCGAGGCCGGCTTCTTCATCGGTCAGTTCTTCGTCGAGGCCGGTGTCCTCATCAGGAGCGATGTCCTCGTCGCTCTCGGTGCCTTCGGGAGCCGGTTCACCATCGGCGGGATCAGTGCTATCAGCAGGATCATCCGCGTTCGTCTCGGAGGAACCTGAGTCATTGGCGGTATCGGTGGTGTCAGAACCGGTCGGAGCTTCAGCCGCTGGAGTATCTGCTCCGGGCGCATCGGCGGTCTCGTCAGCGGGCTCGGAATCTTCGGCCACCACGCTCGCGTTGGCTGACGCTGACACAGCGACGGCGGCGACTGACCAGCCGGTCAGCAAGATGCCGGCGAGGGCCAGATGCGAAGCGCGTAAGGCGAGGGAACGACGGTCGGTGAGCCGAGCGGTTCGTGACATGCGTAGTCCTTCTGGCCGAGGTAGCAGACTTCTGCCGATAACGAAGGGTAGTGGCTCGCCTTTGCGGCTGAAGGAAACCTGCCGAATACCTCGCTGGGGCCGAGTTCACGTCGAGGTGCGCGTGTGCAGCGGCCCAATACGGTGGATCGGCGGCCACAATGGGGTATCTCCGTCCGTCCTACCAAGGGATTTCGAATGCGTAGTTCCATCAAGATCGCGGCCATCGCCGCGACAGCAGTACTCGCGATTTCCGGTCTGAGCGCCTGCTCGTCGAGCAGCTCCAGCAGTGAGGCATCGGCCGCGCCCTCGGACTCCATGGTTGGTGGCATGACCGAGTGCACGGAGGCAGTCGTCTATGCGGCAGCTGACGAGGCGGCCAAGGCCCTGGGTGCCAGCAACGTTTTCACTCCTGATGCTCTTCAATGTGCCGACGGTTGGGCAGTAGTCACCGGCATTCTCGGTGACGGTTCGACTGATCCGAACGCTCCGCAGGGTGCGCCGACGGCATTCATCTTCGAGGCTGAAGGCCAGTTCTGGATCCCCAAGGCAGCAGCAGATGTCTGCGGCACCGGCGACGGAGCGACCTACCCGGCCGACGCAATGATCCCTGAGGCATTGTTCGCCGCGGGCTGCTCGGCTGAACTTCCCGCTAAGACTATGTCGTAACGAAGCAGAAACGCCTTGCACGTGCGCGGCCCCTGTGTGAAGAAGTGCTCGTCACGCGAACGAATCGAACGGAGGGGTCGGGCGGATGCCTGGCCCCTTTGTCGTTTCCGGGCTCGCGCTGCGCGGTGCGCACAAGGGGCGCGTGAGCGTTGTCACACGTGTCTGGTCGCACGGGACGCACTCCGTACGTACGATGAGTCACCGGCGTTCGCTCCTCACCCCCGTGGGGCGGGCGTCGGCCTATGTCAACGTGTCGCGGGGGGAGTAGGGCGCTCCGCTCCGGCTTTCTCGAGAGCTGCGCGTAGCATGAACGCTGACACGCTCGTGCCGGCCGACATGGCAGCTTCTCTGATTGCTTTCAACTCACCCGGCGTGAGCCGCATATTGAGCCGTGATGTGCGTTGATCCTTAGTCCCCACGTAATCCCCCCTTGCGAAATAGTGTGACGTACTTACGGGGCTTTCATCGAATCCACCCCCCCCGTAGGTGGCCTGGATCTCGTTGGGCCCAGGGCTTGCTCGGACGATGTGTATTCACACGTCCAAGAGCCTTGTGGACATCAGTGGAGACGTGACCGTAAGCGGGTAGGTTCAATTCGTCAGCGGGCGGAGAGGGTACGCATGAGCACTTGGATTGATGAGGGCTTCATCGCCTTCGACACCGAGACGACCGGCGTCGACACTGCCGAGGATCGCATCGTCACTGCCGCCGCAGTGCTCTTTCGGAACGGCGAACCGCAGGAAACACGCTCATGGCTTATCAAGGTCGATGTCGACATTCCAGAACGCGCCAGTGAGGTGCACGGCATCACCAATGAGATCAGTCAAGGTCAAGGTCAAGATCAGACGGAAGCTTTAGCTGAGATTGGTGACTACCTCGACAGCGCGGGGTTCCCGATTGTCTGCTTCAACACCGGCTTCGATATCCCGATTCTCAACTCGAATCTTCGGCGACATGGTCTTGGCGAACTCAAGACAACGATGATCATCTGCCCCTACGTCCTCGACAGGCAGCTTGATAAATACGTGAAGGGCAAGAATCAGCGTCGACTCAAGCCAACAGCAGAGCGATACGGCCTTGAGTTGAGTGAGGATGACTGGCACGGCGCAGAAGCTGATTCACTCGTGACAGGTCGCATTCTCATCGCGCAGGGGCAGAAGTTCCCGAAGATCACCGAGGTCACGCCGCAGGAGCTCGCCGACAAGGTTGTCGAATGGCGCGACCAACAAGATGCCGAGTTCAAGGAATGGCTAGCTCGCCAGCCACCACGTCAGCAGTGAGTTCGGTTCGCTGAGAAGCCGTAGTTTCGCTGCGGCGTGAGTGCAAGAATCAGCCATGGAATTTCACGGCTTTGGTCCCGGGCTCGTCGATTTCTATCTTGAGCTTGAAGAAAACAACACCCGCGAGTGGTTCAGGGCCAATAAGCAGCGCTACATCGAGCAGGTACGGGGGCCACTCGAGGCGCTCGCCGAGACAGTCACGGGAAAGTACGGCACGCCAAAGATCTTTCGCCCGTATCGCGACACTCGCTTTGGCAATGACAAGACCCCGATCAAGGAAACAGCTTCGATGTGGGTCGACTTCGGTGGCGCGGGCTTTTACGTGCAGTTCTCCGCAGACGGCATGCTTCTGGGCGCGGGCGCCTACCAACCCGCAAAGCCGATTCTCCAGCGCTTCCGAGAACTCGTCACCACGTCGGCGGGCGAGGTAAAGGTTCGAAAGCTCATCGCCAGCGTGGAGAAGAAGGGTCCGCACCTCAACACCGACTGGCGCCTGGCGACAGTGCCGCGTGGCTACAAGAAGGACAACCCAGCGGCTGACCTGCTTGCCCTCACCTCACTCGTGGTGACGAGTCACCGTGCTCCGGGTAAGTGGTTGAGCACCAAGGAATGCCTCACTGCAGTTACCGGTGGATGGGATGCCATGAAGCCGTGGGCGACCTTCGTCGCTGAGCTGAGCGCCTGAACCCTCGCCGCTAGAGGAGCAGGGGTTTGATCGGCGCAGCAATCAATGCCGGATTGCTCTTCCAGTCGACCCCCGGAACGTCGACATACAACTCGATCTCATTACCGTCGGGATCTTGGATGTACAGACTGTGCGTGACGGTGTGATCACTAGCACCCATGATCTGCACATTGTTGTCGGCCAGAGTTTGTATCGCGGCGCGCAGCTCATCGTCACTGTCGCCGATCTTGAGCCCGAAGTGATACATCCCGACGCGTCGACCGCCGGGGATCGGCGTCGCATTGGCGCCAACCTCGATGAGCAGTAGCTCGTGATGGGTGCGATTCGACGGCGCGCTGAAGAGTCGCGCTGGAAAGGGAAGCACCTCACCGGGCTCCGCGACGTCAAGCTCGCGCCAGCCGAGCACGTCGCGGTAGAAGTGAGCCGAGACCTCAAGGTCGCGCACGTAGAGCACCAAGTGACCGAGTTCCTTGATCTCCACGCCGCACCCCACTCCTTTTGTAACTGTATACAGTCTAGAACTCGCCATGTACCCGATGAGCAGTGGATTGTCTGAGATGCGAGGCGCATACTGGAAACAGGCCGCAACCCACCAGGAGGCGTCATGACCGAGCAGCAGCAGTACGAAATCGTGACAAGTTATTCGGACGCCGAATTGCGGAAGTATGCGCGCTGCACTCTCGCTGATGTCACCTTGACCGGCTCCGCAGACAGAGTCGGCAACCGGGCATTCGGCCCGCTCGTTCGCTACATCTCGGCGAAACAGCTGGCTATGACTGCTCCAGTGCTGCAAGCCCAGGCCGAAGCGCAGAGCCAGTGGACTGTGAGTTTCGTCCTACCGGGCAGCAAGGCGATCAGCGACTACCCGCTGCCTGATGACGCGAACGTGACCCTGCGCGAGGTACCCGAGCACTTCGCCATGGCAATGACATGGTCGGGTCGCTGGACGTACTCCAGCGTCGAGAGCCACACCGAAGCTCTTCGACTGGCGATCAAGCAGGCAGGCCTGACAGAGGTCGGTCTGCCTGTCTGGGCGAGGTACGACCCGCCGTGGAAGCCCTGGTTCCTGCGTCGAAATGAGGTTCTCATCGATGTGAGAATCGAGGAGTCGGCGTAGTGACCATGAGGTGCAATCACTTGGCGGGAACGTAGTGCATCCATGAGGGATGTCGCTGGTCAAAGTGGATTGTTCACCCGCGCATCAGGAACGAATCGGGGGATACTGGAGCCATGAACAACGACATGGCACGCGATTCGATTCGTTCCATCAATTCACGACAGTCCGTGCTCAGCGCTTTCTCGCGCAATTCATTCATGTCGATTGGCTCGTACGGCTCATTCATGTCGATTGGCTCAGTCGGCTCGGCCTTCTCGATCGGTTCAATTGGGAGCTTCGCGTCGGTCCTCAGCGTGCTTTCGGGCGCTTCGAAGTTTGCCGTGATGTCCTGGAAGAACAGTCGAAGCTAAAGCGACAAGTGCGTGCGAAGAGCTTCGTCAATCCGCGACATATCGGAATCTCGGATTCCACCCACCCGTGTCACAGCTCGGGTAACTGACACCGAACGAATCTGTTCGGGCTGAGCCTTCGAGGCTGAGCGAAGGCCTGTGTGCGCAGGATCGAGTTCAACCTGAAAGCTCAGGACCTTGCTGACGTTCGATGTGACGGGTACCACCGTAACCACCCCTCCTCCCGTGCGAAGGGCAGAGATGTTCGCACCGTCATTGCTGACGATGACGACGGGCCGCACTTTGTCAGCCTCGGACCCTTGGCTGGGCTCAAGATCAAAGAGCCAGATGTCTCCGCGCCTCATCAGGGGGTGAGTCCATCGGCCACCGTGGAATTCCACAAGCGCGAATCCACAGACTCGTTCCACTCGGTGAACGCGATGTCGTATTCGGATGCCAGATCGGCGGATTTGAGCAGGGCAATCGCGCGCTGCAGCACAGCGGATCGAGATTCCATTCCGGCACGCTCGGCAAACTCATCCAGAAAGGCAACGTCGTGGTCGGGGATGCTCACGCTCAGCTTCACATACCGATACTACCCAGGTGCTACCAAGGTAGCAACGCTCTCATCGCCTGAGGGACGCCGCGGCGACGGTCGGATACTGCTGATGAACTATGCGGGTGGCGGGAAGGTGACAATCGCTCCGCCCTCGGCGGTGCCGTATGTGAGCAGAGCCGCAGGAGTCGTGCTGAATACCCAGGCAACGTAGGCGCAGAAGATTGCATCGAGTTCATCCTCGATGAGGTTGAGCCGCGACTGAGTTGTCGCCTCGCGGGCACTGTGCCGGAGCTCATGCCATCGATCACTGTCGGTCAGGCGTAACGGATCATCGCAGTGGAACTCCATCAGATCGAAGAGCCGCTCGAATTGCTCCGAGCGAGACTCCAGGGTGCGCCCTCGTTTGCCCTTGTAGGCAATAACCCGATCAAGGCCGAACAGGCCGACCATCGAGCTATGCGGATACACCTCAAGCGCGACAGGACTCATCGGTCCGGGGGAGAGTTCAACGTCGGTGCCCCACCCGTGTGCTTGAACCAGACGCTTCGCTCGTGGCTCGGGCTGCATGCTGGGACGACTCACGTTAGTCGGATGGGTGCCGGCATGAAATCTGCGGAAGTCCCTCGAGAGATCCCGCTCGCACTCGCGCATGCCCGACGCGTTGGTCACGATGATCGGAGCATCAATGGCGATCACGGCCGGGGAGTTGCCGCTCAGAAAGTCGGCGATCTGTTCATCTGTCGTGACTGAAGCAGATCTCAGCAGCGCCCCATGCTCGTCTGTCAGCGCAACCCCGGTGCGCGCCCTGCTTCCCCAGGCGAGATCGATTCCGGCGACCTGCATGATGTGAATCTAGGCGTGTTCGGCCGATCCCGCCTTCCCGAGTACTGCCATGGGCTTTCGGAGTTATCCTTTGGGCTCAGAGGATGACGAGGGAGACAGCACGTGAGCGAGCGCAAGCACAACTACGGTGGCGGATTCATCGGGGGCATGAAGAAGACCGAGCACTTCATCGAGTCCATGCTCTTCAATGGCCGATGGCTGCTTATCCCCTTCTACGTGGGTTTGCTCCTTGGTCTCGTGGTGCTTGTGCTCAAGTTCGTGCAGGAATTCGTGCACCTCATGTCGATCACTATGAGCTCATCCTTGAAGGCCACGACGATTAGTCTTCTTGAGTTGCTTGACATCGTGCTGCTGGCGAACCTGATCCTGATCGTGATCTTCAGTGGCTACGAGAATTTCGTCTCCAAGATTGCCGTTGCTCAGGATGCAGAGGATCGCCCGTCGTGGATGGGCAAGGTTGACTTCTCCGGACTCAAAATCAAGCTCATCGGTTCGCTGGTTGCAATCTCGGTGATCCAGCTCCTTGCGGTGTTCTTGGAGCCCGGAAAGATGGATACCGATCAGATCTTCTGGATGATCATGATCCACTTGACATTCGTGGTTTCGGGCGTGCTCTTCGCTGTTACGGATTACATCGCTGATAAGCGAGCGAGCTTGGATATTGCGGCAGAGAAGGCCGAACTCGAACTGCGCATTATGGAGAAGCAGAACGGCTTCAAGCCAGGTTATGCCGAGAAGCTGAATCCGACTGACGAGTAGTGCCTCGCCCACCGGCGTGCGCTTGAGTGTCGATCGTTTAGGCTCGCAGCATGAGTGGTTCTGTGCAGGGGCTTGTCATTCTGGTCGTGTGGCTGGGGCTCACCGGGCTTCAAATCTGGGCGCTGATCGATTGCGCACGCAGGCCCGCTGAGGCCTTTCCCGCCATCGATAGAAAATCGAAGACTCTGTGGCTCGCCCTTACTGGTGCAGCGCTGGGTACCGGGTTGCTCTTCCGTAATCCCATTGGGATCTTCGGAATCGCGGGCGCCGTGGTGGTCTTGGTCTACCTCTTCGACGTGCGCCCAAAGCTCATCGAGATCATGAAGCCGCGCTGGTAGTACGTTCCAGCGATCTACTTCTTGCCCTGATTGGCGACAGCGGCTGCTGCCTCGGCGGCTGCAGTCGGGTCGAGGTATTCGCCACCCTTGACGAGAGGTTTGAGGTTCTCGTCGAGTCGGTAGACGAGCGGAATACCGGTCGGGATGTTGAGCTCGGCGATGTCGGCATCGCTGATGCCGTCAAGATGCTTGACAAGCGCACGCAGCGAGTTGCCGTGCGCGGCAACAAGAACAGTCTTGCCGGCGCGAAGACCTTCAGCGACGATGACATCTTCCCAGTAGGGAATAAGGCGCGTGACGACGTCCTTCAGGCACTCGGTGGCCGGAACTGCCTCGGGTGGCAGTGCGCTGTAACGGGCATCGTGAGTCTGAGCCCACTCATTGTTCGGGTCGATCGCGGGCGGCGGAGTGTCGTATGAACGGCGCCACAGCATGAACTGCTCATCGCCGTACTGCTCGAGAGTCTCCTTCTTGTTCTTGCCCTGCAGCGCGCCGTAGTGACGTTCATTCAGGCGCCAGTTACGTACGACCGGGATCCAGTGTCGATCAGCGGCCTCGAGGGCGATCTGGCTGGTCTTGATTGCGCGCTTGAGCAAGGATGTGTGGACGACATCGGGAAGGATGCCGGCCTCCTTCAGCAACTCGCCACCGCGCTTTGCCTCGGCCAGGCCCTTCTCGTTGAGATCGACATCGACCCAGCCGGTGAAGAGGTTCTTGGCATTCCACTCGCTCTCGCCGTGGCGAAGCAGGATCAAGGTGTAGGGCTCGTTGGTCATGAGTGAATTCTGCCCGATCGCGTTTCTCGATTGTCAGTGGGCATCAGGCTTAGCTGTTCGTGCTCAGCTGTTCGCGCTCAGGATGATTCGCGCGGGGCTGCGAGATGGGCGAAGGCGGCGAGGTTCGCCGTGGATTCGCCGGCCTTGACGCGCCAGGCCCATTCCTTGCGAATGGCTGTCTCGAACCCGAGTTCGAGGATGATGTTGAAGGAGTTGTCGGAGTACTCGAGCACGGCTCCGAGAATGCGGTCGAGTTCTTCCTCGCTGAGATTGGCGTTCGGCACCTTGCCGGTCAGGTAGATGTCACCGAACTGATCGATGCTGAACGCCACGGCATACATGCGCCGATTGCGCTCGAGTAGCCATTCGTAGACACCCTTGTGGTTCTCATCGGGATTCCGTGACACGAAGGCATTGATCGTGAGTGAGTGCTTCCCGATGCTCAGAGCGACATTCGTCATGAGCTTGTGAGTGCCGGGGAGCACGACGATGTAGGTGGTGTTGTTCGTGTCGGGAGTGATGGTCTTCTCGCAGGGCAACTCGTTCTTGATGCAGTACGCCTCGATGACTGCAGCCGTGCGCTGGCTGCCGGCGTCGGCGCTTGCGTCAGAGTTCGCGTTGACGCTCACGCGTGCACCGCTGTCTCGCTGTTGCGGTAGTTGGCGATCGCCGCTCGATAGGAATCGAGAAGGCCGACTGTGGTCGACTCCCAGCCGAAGGTTGCGGCATGCATGCGTGCGCCGCGTGAGAGCTGATCAAGGCGCTCGGGATTGCGCAGCAGGCTCGCGAGGGTGTGTGCGTAAGAACTGACGGAGTGTCCGTCGATCAGCACGCCTGAGACGTCGTGATTGACGGCGGTGCGGAGCCCACCCACGGCTGAGGCGACAACAGGTGTTCCGCAGGCCTGCGATTCGACAGCGACGAGACCGAATGACTCGCTGTAACTGGGCACGACAGTGATGTCAGCTGCGCGGAACCAATCGACCAAGGTCGCCCGGTCATTGGGGGGCTCGAAGCGCACGAGGTCAGCGATGCCGAGGTCATGGGCGAGCTCGATCAGGCTGGTCGGATGCTCGAGACCGTTGCCGGATGGCCCGCCGCAGATGACGACGAGGAGCTCATCGCGGAGTGACGGATCATCGGCCACCATGCGGGCGGCTGCCCGAACGAGGATGTCGGGTGCCTTGAGCGGCTGAATGCGCCCTACGAAGAGCAGGATCCGCTTGCCGGCGAGATCGTTGGCCGCAGTGCCGAAATTTGCGAGCGAAGTCAGGTTGTCTTCAGCGGCGCGTTCCATGAGTCGGGCACGCGCTGATCCCTTGTCGCCAGGGGTGAAGAGGTCAAGATCGACGCCGGGGTGAACGGTGTCGACGTGACTCGGATTCGCTCCGTAGAGATCGATGAGCTGTCGGGCCTCGATCGAGGTGTTGGCGATTAGTCGTGTGCTTGCCGCGACAACCTGTTCTTCACCGATGACGCGCAACTGCGGTTCGGGTGTATCGCCGTCGGCAAGCTCGAGGTTCTTCACCTTTGCCATGGTGTGCATGGTGTGCACGAGCGGAACATTCCAGCGCTCGGACGCGAGCCAGCCGACCTGGCCGGAGAGCCAGTAGTGCGAGTGGATGAGATCGAACCAGCCCTCGGGATGCGAAGCCTCAATGCGCAACAGGCCGGCGGTGACCGCGCACAGCTGACCGGGGAGGTCTTCCTTGCGTAAGCCTTCGAATGGGCCGGCTGTCAGGTGACGCACCTTCACACCGGGGGCGAGCTCGACAACACTCGCGTGATCACTGCTGGTGGCGCGGGTGAAGATCTCCACTTCAGTTCCTGCCAAGGCTAGACGCTTGGCGGTCTCGACGACGTAGACGTTCATGCCCCCGGCGTCGCCGGTGCCTGGCTGATCGAGGGGGCTGGTGTGAATCGAGAGCAACGCGACCCGACGCGGGTTGGCCGTGTGGCCATTCGCGTGAGCGAGGGGGAAGGTGCCGGGCGTCACGCCTTAAGTGTGGCGCATGGGGCGCACGTGGGCCAATGGGGCAAGGAAATGTCGGGCGGTAGGGCGATTGAGCCCAAATGCAGGAGGGAGGTCAGTCCAGCATGACGCCGGCGTAGGGCTCGCCGGTCACGACATTGACCACGCGCTTGGTGACGCTGACAGCGTGATCCGCATAGCGCTCGTAATAGCGAGAGAGAAGGGTGACGTCGATAGCGGCCTCGACCCCGTGCTTCCAGTCGGCGGAGAGCACGATGGTGAAGAGTTCGCGATGCACGCGATCCATCTCTGAGTCCTCCTCGGCGATATCGGTCGCGAGGGTGACGTCCTGGCTGGTGATCACGGCCGCGGTCTTGTTGATGATGCCTTCGGCGAGTCGGCCCATGTGGGCGAATGTCGGGGCGAGATCCTCAGGGACGGCGGTGTTCGGGTAGCGCAGGCGCGCCTGCTTGGCCACGTGTCGGGCGAGATCGCCCATGCGCTCAAGGCTCGCGGCAATGCGCAGGGCGCCGATGGCAATGCGTAGGTCGCGACCGGTCGGGGCGTCGTTGGCGATGATCTCGAAGCAGCGCTCTTCCACGGCCGAGGTACGGATATCAATCTCGTCGTCGTTCTGGATCACCTGCTGAGCGATCGTGAGATCGGCATTGAGGAGGGCCGAGGTGGCCAGGTTCATGGCAGCGCCGACCAGCTTCGCAACCTCGACGAGTTCGTCGTTGACTGCCAGAAGCTCCTCGTGGGGGGCCTTGGTCATCTCGATCATCCGTTCAGGGCTATCGCGTGCTGCAGGGCTAATTTCAGCCCTTCGGGTTAACGGCGGGTGTACGAACCCGAGGGTACGCCTGAATTCGGGCTACTCATGACAAGAAAATGAATCCAATCAGGCCCTAAAGTGAACAACAGATGTCGAAGGTGAACCCTTGCTCAATTCTGGGCCTCGGGGCCCTTCAGGAGGGGGAGCAGTGGATTCCCGCCCATATTCTTCCGATGTGGCCCCTCAAGGACAGGTCGACGCAGTTCTCGACCATGCGCGCGTTGACCCTCTCGTGGTACCGGAGGAGGTCGCCCGGGTCCTTGCCGTACTGAATTCAGCTTCCCTACTGGTCGCCACTGATGGCACCGTCTTGAGGGCATCCTCGAGGGCAGTAGCTCTGGGCCTGGTCAACCGCTCCCAGATCACAATCCCCGATCTCGTTGATCTGGCCGCCGAGGTAGTTACCGGTGGTGAGTCTCGCGAGGCCGAGCTCATGGTGCGGCGCCCACCTTTGGGTCGTGAATTGCTCGAGGTGCGAGCGCGAGCCACGATCATCAGTGAGGGCGTAGTACTGATCCTCGTGGATGACCTCTCTGATGATCGACGCGTCGACGCAGTGCGACGCGACTTCGTCGCCAACGTCTCTCATGAACTCAAGACTCCCGTGGGCGCACTCTCACTTCTCGCCGAGGCAATCGTCGCCTCGCCCGACGATGTCGAGCAGGTGCAGCACTTCGCCGAGCGTATGCAGCTCGAGGCCTCGCGGCTGGGTCACCTGATTCAAGACGTCATCGACCTCTCGCGATTGCAAGGTGATGATCCGGTGCTTCGCGCGGAGATCGTTCCCGTGGAAGAGCTCGTCGTCCGCGCGATCGACGAATTGCGCACGGCGGCCAACGCGGCTTCCATCGAGTTCGTGCGTGGTGAGCCGAGCGAGTCGTTGATCTACGGTGATCGCAATCAGCTGCTCACCGCACTTCGCAACCTGCTCGCCAATGCCGTGGCCTACTCGCCCGCGAACACGCGCATCGCTATCGACTGCCGAGTCTCGGACGACATCATCGACATCAGCGTGACCGACCAGGGTGTCGGAATCCCCGCATCCGAACTCGAGCGAATTTTCGAGCGGTTCTACCGCGTTGACCCGGCGCGTTCGCGCGTGACCGGTGGAACCGGCCTCGGCCTCGCGATCGTCAAGCACGTGTGTCAGAACCACGGCGGAGAGTGCACGGTGTGGTCGGAGGTTGGTGTCGGCTCAACCTTCACCCTGCGCCTGCCGACGTATCAGGAGAACAATTCTGGTGCCGGCCACTCGCACGAGTTCATGGTGGACACGGTCATCATTCCCGATGACGGCCACGCTATTGATTCCATCGCTCACACCTACCCAGCAGAGGCAAATCAGTGACCCGAATCCTGGTAGTCGAAGACGAAGAATCTTTCTCCGACGCACTCTCCTTCATGCTGAAGCGCGAAGGTTTCGAAGTAACCGTTGCAGCCGATGGCAATGTTGCCGTCAGCGAGTTCGACGCCAATGGTGCCGACCTTGTGCTTCTCGATCTCATGCTGCCTGGTATCTCCGGCACTGAGGTGTGCAAGAACATCCGCGGCAAGTCGAATGTTCCGATCATCATGGTCTCGGCCAAGGACGGCGAGATTGACAAGGTACTCGGCCTCGAACTCGGTGCTGATGACTACGTCACGAAGCCGTTCAGCTCTCGCGAGCTGCTCGCTCGAGTGCGTGCGGTGCTGCGTCGCCACGGCGAAGTTGATGAGCTTGTTCCGCTGGTCGTCGAGGCCGGTCCGGTGCGCATGGATGTCGATCGCCACGTCGTGACTGTGCGAGGTAGTTCCGTGCCGATGCCGCTGAAGGAGTTCGACCTGCTCGAGATGCTGGTTCGCAACTCAGGTCGCGTCATGACTCGTGGACAGCTCATCGATCGCGTGTGGGGTGCTGACTATGTCGGTGACACCAAGACTCTCGACGTTCACGTGAAGCGCCTGCGCGCAAAGATCGAGGAAGATCCGGCGAACCCGGTTCATCTGGTGACTGTGCGTGGGCTTGGGTACAAGTACGAGGGTTAGCCCACCTCGCTCATTGCACGATGAAGGCCCCGCTCGATTGAGCGGGGCCTTCATGACGTCGCGTGTGTGACTAGCTGGCAGCCGGGCTGGACTCGGCAATGACGGGCTCAGGTGCTGAAGTGCTCGCGACAGGCGCCGGCGGGAAACTCGGCGTGATACCCGCGTAGATGCCGGTGGCCGGGACTGTCAGCACGCTGGCCTCGACAGTGCCGTTGACCTCGAAGGAGATCGTGATCGGCACGTAGGTGCTGACGACGACCTCGAGACCCTTCACCGAGATCGACTGATCGGAGTCGAAGCCGAATCCGAGCGACTGCCCGGGGAGCACCTGGGCCAAGCCGTTGGTCACGGCGACGTCGCCGTTCATCATGGTCTTGCCGCCGATGGTCACGCCGCGGAGGAACTCGGTCTCGGTGCCCACGTTGGTGAACCGGCCGACCAGAGTGGCTGCCCCGGGGGTGGAGGGGTCGAGGACCAAGGTCAGCCCCTGGGCCTTGAGGTTGCCCACCTGAACCTGGACACCGTCGCCACTGTTCATCGTGGCCTGGGCGGTGGTCGTGGCACCAAGACCCTGGAAGCACCCGCCCAGGAGGGGGGAGACGACCACGAGGGCCACGGCCAGGGCTGCTGAGGTAACTGCTGATCGCTTCACGGACCCAGGTTATAGGGGGACCCTAGGGGGATTCTCGGCGGCACTCGATCGGGAAATAGGGCGTTGATCACGTGGTAAAGTTGGCCCTCCTGGAAAGGGGTCCATCTATATGGCGTTCAACGTGGGCGACACAGTCGTCTACCCGCATCACGGGGCAGCAGTCATCGAATCCGTCGAGATTCGCAAGGTCAAGGGTGAGGATCGCGAGTACCTCGTACTCCGCGTGGCTCAGGGCGACCTGACCGTTCGCGTGCCCTCTGACAACGTCGATCTCGTCGGCGTCCGTGATGTCGTGAACGCCGACGGCCTCGAGCGCGTGTTCAACGTGCTGCGCCAGCCGTACACCGAGGAGCCCACCAACTGGTCGCGCCGCTACAAGGCCAACCTCGAGAAGCTCGCTTCCGGCGATGTCATCAAGGTTGCCGAGGTTGTGCGCGATCTGTGGCGCCGCGAGCGCGAGCGCGGCCTGTCGGCCGGCGAGAAGCGCATGCTGGCCAAGGCGCGTCAGATTCTCGTGAGCGAGCTCGCTCTCGCCGAGAAGACCGACGAGGTCAAGGCTGAGTCGATCCTCGACGAGGTACTCGCTTCCTAGTTCGTTCTCGGGGCATGCGTGCGTTGATCACGCGATCACCCTGATCTTGATCCGAGGGGAGTATCCGTGACCACTGCGGCACTCGTTCCCGCTGCGGGCAAGGGTGAGCGTCTCGGCGCCGGAACTCCCAAGGCACTTCGCGAAGTCGGTGGCATTCCGCTGCTCGTGCACGCCGTTCGCGGTCTTGCCGCATCGCGCGTGATTGATCTGATCGTCGTTGCTGCACCGGTTGATTTCGTCGACGATGTGCGCGGGCTACTCAGTGAACTTGATGTCACCTGCGATATCGAGGTACTCGCCGGTGGTGAGAGTCGTCAGGAGTCTGTCGCTCGCGCGCTGATCGCACTTCCTGCCGAGGTCGACATCGTGCTGGTGCATGACGCCGCGCGTGCGCTCACGCCGCCCGAGCTCATTGCATCAGTCGTCGTGGCAGTTGCATCCGGTCATGCCGCAGTGGTTCCGGGCCTCGCGGTTGCCGACACCCTCAAGCAGGTCAATTCCGCAAGTGATGTCATGGCAACACCAGATCGCGCATCACTTCGTGCCGTGCAGACCCCGCAAGGTTTCGCCCGCGCCGTTCTTCAATCCGCGCATGCAGGCGTTGACCCCTCAGCTCCGATTGCTACCGATGATGCGGGCCTGGTCGAACGCGATGGCATCACCGTGCACGTGATTCCCGGTCACGAGGAAGCCTTCAAGGTCACGCGCCCGATTGACTTAATCCTCGCTGAGGCAGTTCTCGCCAAGCGAAGGGCCAGCGGCAATGTCAGCTAGTTCTGCGCACGCTGTGCTCACCGGTATCGGCACTGACGTGCATGCCTTCGAAGAAGGCCGACCGATGTGGATGGCCGGCTTGCTGTGGCCGGGCGAGACCGGTCTTGCCGGGCACTCTGATGCTGACGCCGCCTCACATGCGCTCTGCGATGCGCTGCTTTCCGCGGCTGGGCTTGGCGATCTCGGTTCGGTCTTCGGCACCTCTGATCCGCAGTGGGCTTCTGCTTCTGGCGTCACCCTTTTGTCTCAGGTCGCATCGCTCGTGCGCGCGGCCGGTTACTCGATCGTCAATGGCAGCGTGCAGGTGATCGGTAACTCACCTCGGGTGGGCACTCGTCGCGAGGAAGCGCAGGATGTTCTCTCCGCGGCTGTGGGCGCTCCGGTGCGTGTTTCCGGAACCACCACTGATGGTCTCGGCCTGACCGGTCGAGGTGAGGGCGTTGCTGCGATCGCTATCGCAGGGGTTCTTCCTGTTTAGTCCTTATCCCCATCGCTTCACCCGCCTAAGGAGATCACCATGGCCACGCTTCCCGAAGCCGCACAAGCGCTCTTTGACGCCACGGAGTTCGTCACCCTCGCGACGGTGCAGCCGGACGGCCAGCCGCAACTGTCGGTCGTCTGGGTCGAGCGCGAGGGCGACGACCTGCTGATGTCGACCACCACGAACCGTCAGAAGTATCGCAATCTCGAGCGCGATCCGCGCGCGAGCGTTCTGCTCTATCCGAAGGACAACCCGTACTCGTATGTCGAGGTGCGCGGAAACGTGACCATGACGGAGGAGGGCGGTCGTGAGCTCATTGACCGCCTCAACCAGAAGTACATGGGTACCCCGCGCTACACGTGGGATGACGGCACCGACAACGTGCGCGTGGTCGTCCGCCTCAGCCCGACCAAGGTCTTCTTCCAGTAATTGCTGAACTTTCGAGGCTCGCGAGCGACTTCGGCCCTCGGTGTTTCGCCACGTAGAACAACCACCGGGACTACGTCCACGCCCAGTGGCCGCGGAGAGAAAGTCTTAGGGCCCGGTGCTGGCTAGCGGGCGAGTTCCTCGCGCGTAGTAGTGAGTTCGGACAGGATTTCAGGTATAGGCGTGACACCGAGCCCTGGTCCGGTCGGGACGGTCATCATTCCCTCGGCGTCCATGACGAACGGCTCGGTCACGTCAACGCTGAAGAACCGCGAGGAAGAGCTGGTGTCGCCGGGCATGGTGAAGCCGGGCAGTGACGCCAGGGCGAGGTTTGCGGCTCGCCCGATGCCGGTCTCGAGCATTCCGCCGCACCAGACAGGAATGCCACGTGCGACTGCGACGTCATGGATCGCCTTTGCGCTGAGGTAGCCGCCAACCCGGCCGGCCTTGATGTTGACTATCTCGCACGCGCCGTAGTCGATCAGGCTTTCGGCGTTATCGGCCGACAGCACCGATTCGTCCAGGCACACCGGCGTGCGCATGCGCTCGGCGAGCAGCTTGTGGCCGAGGTAGTCCTCCTCATGGATGGGCTGCTCGATCAGCAGGAGATCGAACTCGTCGAGTGCGCAGAGGTGCTCGATATCGGCGCGGGAGTAAGCCTGGTTTGCATCGACTTGCATGGGCATGTCGGGATACCGCTCACGGATTACCCTTGTGGGTTCTATGTCCCAACCTGGTTGAATCTTGAGCTTGACTCGGCGGTAACCCTCCGCGACATAGCCGTCGACCTCGGCGATGAGTGTGTCGATCGAGTCGTCTGCGGGTATTCCGGTCGATACGCCGCAGGGGATCCGGTCGTGCACCGAGCCGAGATACGAGGCGAAGGATTGCCCCGAGGCGCGCAGTTGTGCGTCGAGGAGCGCAAGTTCGAGCGCGCCCCGTGCCATCGGGTGGCCGCGAACCGGCCGGAGTAGCTCTGGAACATCCTCGGCCGTGAGGTTGCGACCGATGAGGCGGGGTACCAGGTGCTCTCGCCAGACAAGGATGGCTGCGTCATTGAATTCGTGGCTGTAGAGCGGATCAGGTGCTGCGACGCACTCTCCCCAGCCGACACCGAGATCTGTTTCGACTTCGAGCAGGAGAACGTCTTTCTCATACTCGGTGAAGAACGAGGTTCGAAATGGACGTACCAGTGGCAGGGCGCATCGGTGGACGGTGATTCGCTCGATCCGCATTATTGATTTCTATCAGAAGATATTTATGGAAGAGCTTGATTTCCGGGAATCATGCCCACCAGAACATCATCGCTACGCTGGGCCACGTGACGAAGAAGACCACCGTGCCGCGTGCCACGAAGAAGTCGGCGTCGGCGAACGAGCCTGTCGCGCGTCGCCGACGCCCGCGCGAGGAGACTCGTGAACTCCTGTTGCAGGAGGCCGAGGATCTTCTCGTGGAACGACTCACCCAGGGGTCGGACAGCCTCAATCCGCTGGCATCGATGCGCATCACGGATGTACTCGCCAGCATCAATGCTCGACTAGTGGGAGAGCCGTCGATGACGACGGGAGCCGCCTACCAAATCTGGGAAAGCCAGACAGCCTTCCAAGATGAGTTACTCAACCGGATCATGCGCAGAGTGGCCGTCCCGTGGGAAGCGCGTGCGAGGGAAGCGATCGGTGCTGCGATGGCAGCGGGCCTGCCACTTGCAGGTGTCGTGAACGCGATGTTTGCGGACACTGCGCAGCCGCGTGAGTCCGTAGAGCTTTCGCTGGCAGCTGGTCTGTCAGCGTTCGTGGCCCCCAAACGGATTCGGCGAGCGGAGATAAAGGCCAACGCAGAGTACGTCCGAGTGCTCAGCGGGATGCTGGAGGAGATGGTCGCCTATTCCGGTCGTCGGCTTCGCGCGGGCTTGACAGTGGCTGACATCGTATGGAGTATCGAAGCCCTCGAAGTGGGTTACAACCTGCGTGATCGATCGCATCCGGAGTTGGTGCGGCGCAGCGACGCCCGCGGCGTGCCGATCTCAGTGCTGGCGTGCCTGGGAATCATCGAAGCGATGACCGAGCTGATTCCCTCGCCGCGGGTAAGCCGCAAGATCTAGGTTCGTCAGCTCCAAGAGGCGGCATCGTCACCTGGGTGACACAGGATCCAGGTGCGATCGCATCGTCGAATCACAGGAGATTGTCGGGAGCCGCTAGTAGAGTGCGGTCACAGTAGAAGATTCTTATGTAGATCCAGGTGAGTTTCAGGAGTGTCGATGCCCGTCTCAAGCAGCACCGAGATCGAGTTCGGCCCGTCGCACGGTGTGAGGCTC
>JBIJBU010000091.1:0-7540 GCA_044345075.1 Candidatus Nanopelagicales bacterium
GCTCGGCTGGTAAACACGGACAATGTGAAAGGGCCGCCCAATGGGCGGCCCTTTCACATTGCTACGACTAGTTCTTGCTCAGTTGCGAGAACGGCGCCTTGTCAGCGCGATGCTCAGCGGGCAAGCCGAGAACGCGCTCGGCGATGATGTTGCGCTGGATCTCGTCGGTACCACCGGCAAGTCGGTAGCCCGGTGCACCCAGTACGTGATCAGACCACGCGAACTGACCCCACTCGCCCGTGTCAGCCACCAGCGAGGAACCAAGCATGTCGGCCGCTGCATTGCCGATGCGCACAAGATTGTCGGAGGCGATCAGCTTGCCGAGCGAACCTGCGGGGCCGGGCTTATCGCCAGAGGCATTAGCGCGCGCTACCTTGGCCACGACTGCAGCATGCAGGCGTGCACGCACGTAAACATCGGCGATCTCCTGGCGCACGACCGGATCGTCGTTGACGCCCAGAGCCTTGGCGAGCTCGACGAGATCGGCAACAGTACCGCCCTTACGGCGATGACCCGAGCCTGACGACGACCGCTCGAATCCGAGGGTCGCCATCGCGACCTTCCATCCGTCGTTGACGTCGCCAATGCGCATCGAGTCAGGAATACGAACACCGTCGAAGAAGACTTCATTAAAGCTGGAGGGTCCGCTCATCTGGCGGATCGGGCGAATCTCGATGCCCGGGGAATCCATCTTCACCAGGAAGGCAGTAATGCCACCTTGCTTGACGACATCGGGATCAGTGCGAGCGAGCATGAAGCCGTATGCGGAGAACTGCGCATTCGAAGTCCAGATCTTCTGTCCGTCGACTACCCACTCATCGCCATCGCGCACGGCCTTGGTCGACAGGCCCGCCAGATCGGAGCCGGCGCCCGGCTCACTGAACAGCTGGCAGCAGAGCTCATCAGTGCGCAGGAAGGCGCGCGCGTATTCGTCACGCTGCACGGGTGTACCGAAGACGCTGACGGCCGCGCCAACCAGGCCGGTGGTCACCGAGATGAGTTCCGAGGAGGGCGGTACGTCGAACTCGCGCTCTTCATCAGCGAACGCAACCGCGTAAACACTGGGCAGGCCGCGGCCGCCGAACTCCTCGGGCAAAGTCAGGGCACCGAAGCCTGCGTCGAAGCGAGCCTTGCGGTATTCGCGCACGCGATCGAGGTGAGCACGCTCGTCTTCCTCGCTCTTAGCGATAAAGATCTGCAGTTCGGGATCACCCTCGCCCCACACACGCACCTCTTCGGTGCGCGGTTTCGCGACGGTGCTCAGCCAGGTACGCACATCGGCGCGAAAGGCTTCGAGCTGGGCGGGATCGAGCTCGCTCACGAGTTCGCACCTTCCTTGACGAGAACGGTGCAAGCCGAGATTCCGGGTGCGCCGTAGACATGGGTAAAGCCGATACGCGGATTATTGGGCACCTGCTGGCCGAGCGCACGTCCTTGCAACTGGCGCATAACCTCATGCACCTGGCGCAGACCCGAGGCGCCGACAGGTTCGCCGTTGGCGAGGCAGCCGCCATCAGTGTTCACCGGCAGGCGGCCATCGATCTTGTAATCGCCGTTGAGGTAGCCGGCACCCTGCTCGCCGTTGGCGCACAGGCCGGTTTCGCCTAGGTGGATGATCTCGGCGCCGCTGTCGGTGTCCTGCAACTGCGCGACCTGCACCTGATCCGCAGTGATGCCTGCGGTCTCGAACGCTGCCTTCGCTGCATCGATCGAGGGGCTGGTGCGCTCGCCAGGCGAGAGCCAGGGCGAGAACACCTCGAAAGATCCGGGCCGACGACCGCGCAACTCGACTGCCGCGAGGCGAATCGGGTTCTCGCAGAGTTCGAAGGCACGCTTGCCACGAGCGAGCACGAGCGCGACAGCGCCTGCGTCAGGCGAGCAGAACATGAAACGGGTGAGCGGCGCATTGATCATGTCGGACTCGAGGGCTTCCTCGACTGATACGGGCTTGCGTCGCCAGGCCAGAGGATGCGCAGAGCCGTAGTCGAAGGCCTTCTCGGAAACATAGCCCAATGTGCGCTCGTCGATGCCGTGCTCATGCAGGTAGCGCTTGATCTTGAGCGCGAAGTAGGAAGTGGTCACCATCATGCCGGTCTCGCCGTACCAGCCGCCGATGCCGTAACGCGCCGGCGACGCAGCGAATGCACCGCGCGCGTGGTTGTCGTAACCGACGACGACAGCAACATCGCGACCCTCGGCAATCAGGCCATTACGTGCGGTCATCAGCGCAACGCCACCGGTGGCGCAGCCATTCTTGACCGTGATGAAGGGCAGGCCTGTAAGACCCATGCGCGCGACCATGTTGTCGGGCTTTGTCTCGCCATTGGTGCCACCGACCGCGAAATCGACCTCATTCCACGTGATGCCGCAGTCCGCGAGCGCTTCGCGCATCGCCTGCTCGGCGAGCTCTTGATCCTCGCCGTCGAAGCGGCCGAACTCGGTCATTCCGCCGCCGACGATGTAGACCTCGTTGTCGATATTCGCGCCACTCATCAGATGGCCTCGAATCCGTAGGTGTGCACGACCGTGCCGTCGTCATTGGTCCAGGCCTTGGCCAGCGCGAGTCGAACCGGCTCGCCGATAACCCATTCGGTCTTGTGCAGCAGCCAGCCTTCGACGATTACTGAGCCCAAATCAACGTAGCCGATGCTGAACGGATGAAACTCATCTGTGCGAAATGGTGCTTTGGGTGCGAAGTTCTGCGTGGTCCAGGACCACACGGTGCCCTCGGTCGGCAGTGCCACGTTGCTGACGTCGACACCCGCGCACATAGGGCACGAGGTAGCAGCTGGGAACACGTGCGCACCGCACGAGGCACAAGCCGAGCCCTGCAGTGCCACCGGATCGGTGGAGGCGAACAGGCTTGCGTCGACGAGCTCGATGCTCACGGCTTCGCCCTTTCTAGTCGGAGAGGTGAACGAGGGCCTTGCCCACGTTCGTGCCGGAGAGAAGGCCCGCCAGCCCCGCACCAGCATTCGCGATGCCCTCGACCACGGTCGCGCGATCAACGAGCTCACCGCTTGCCAGCCAGCCGCTGACCTTTGCCTCGAACTCGGGGCGGAGGTCTTCGAAGTCACGCACGATGAAGCCCTGCACGGTGAGGCGACGCAGAATCATCTCGATCATGACAGCGGTGCTGGGCTGAGGTGTGGTGCCGAAGTTCGAGATCGCACCGCACATCGAGACGCGGCCGTGGATCTTCATGTTCTGGAATGCCGCTGCCATCTGCCAGCCGCCGACATTGTCGAAGAACAGGTCGATTCCCTCGGGCGCGGCCTTCGGGAGCTCATCGGCAAACTCGGAGTCGCGGTAATTGATCACGTAGTCGAAGCCGCAAGCATCAAGAAGCCACTGGCACTTGTCTGCGCCACCGGCACTGCCGATGACATGACTTGCACCCGACAGACGAGCGAACTGGCCGGCCATGGAGCCGACCGCACCGCCAGCGCCCGAGACGAGAACGACCTCATCAGCCTTGAGCTTGCCTACCGGGAAGAGACCGGCGTAGGCGGTAAAGCCTGTCTGCCCGAGTGAACTCAACCAGTTGATCGTGGGAGCGAGTTCGGTATCGCAGACGGTGGCCGCGACGTCATCGACAACGGCGTACTCGCGCCAGCCCATTCGATGACGCACGGTGGCACCGACCGGCAGCTTCTCGGATGCAGACTCGATGACCACGCCGATTGCGGAGCCGTCAAGCGGCCCACCGATGCTGAAGTTGGTTGTGTACTGCTTCTCCCCCGGATCCATGCGGCCGCGAGTGGAGGGATCAAGGCTCATGTACTGATTGCGCACCAATGCATGACCAGCAGTCAGCTCCGGAAGCTCGATCTCGCCGAGAGTCAGATCTTCAGCGACGAAGGTGTGCTGGGGCCGACGCGCAAGAAGGACTGCGGTGGTCGTCTTCACGAGTTGGCCTGGCGCAGGGCGCGAGCCTCGGGGGTGCGACCAACCCAGCCCAGGGCCTGGAAGTCGACATCGCGGATCTCGCCCTCGTACCAGACGCCGTTGTCGTCGAAGACACCGTAGGCACCGGTCTTGGGGTCGCGGACGTCGACCAGGCCGACCTCATTCACCGAGTAGACCAGCCCCGTGATCGGGTGGTTGTAGACCTTGGCCATTGCTGCTCCCTGCGAGGCGAATACGCGGTTCTTCGTGAGGGCCAGACTACACAACTTGTCTCGGGGTACAGTAACTTTCCCGCCCATCGAGGAGTGACATGAGCAACCCGCCCATCCCCGGAATCTCTGCGCTCCCCCGTGAACTCGTGCAGATCGCCTACACGGTGCCCAACCTCGAGGCCGCGTGTCATGAGTGGGCAGAGAAAGTCGGGGCCGGCCCATTCCTGGTGCGCAAGCACATGGACGTCCAGGCCATCCACAATGGCGAACCGGCTGTCTACGACCACAGCGCCGCCTTCGGCCAATGGGGGCCGGTCATGCTCGAACTTGTCGAACTCCATGACTGCGGACCGGCCAGCATGAACGAGGTTTTCCGCCATTCTGCGCCTAATCAGGTCAACCACTACGCCTACTTCGTTGACGATCTCGATATCAGCAGCGAGGCCCTGCAGGCACAAGGCTTCCCGCTGACGATGGAGCTCATCTCGTCATCGGGAATGCGCGTTCATTTCCTGGATGCGCGCGCGAGCATCGGCGGTTTGATCGAGCTGTACGTGGGCTCCGAGCACCTGCGCTCGCTGTACGACAAGGTCGCTGCCCTGCACGAGGGCTGGGACGGCTCCGACGTAGTTCGCTACATCTGAGGGTCACTTACTTTCCGAACTGACTGCTAAGTAAGTCGGTTACTCGCGGCTACCGAGTAGTGAGCATTCCCTCACGCCCGATCACGTGGGCGTGATCATTGAAGGTAAGCAGATTCAGTCCGCTTGAGCCGGAGAGGATGCTTGTAATGGCCGTGTTGATACCCACCCTGTTGAGCGCGACTACGCCCGCGGCGTCGGTCGAGAAGAAACGCCCCGCCACAGCAGCGGTGACGCCGGCGGAGGTGACCACGATCCCGTCGCTGCCCCGGGGGATCTGGGCGATGAAGTCCACAAGTGCGCCAAATGCACCCGAACTGAACTCATCCCAACTGCCATCAGTCCCCTCGATCCAGGCGGTGAACGCCTTGTCCAGGTGAATCTGAAACTCGGATGAGGTCATTGAGGTCGAGATCCCAGGGGTATCGAGCCACCTGTCTACGAGTCCGTGAGCATCGAATTCATTCCACCGTGAGTCAACGACAAACTCTGGCCGAGCGACACCGAATTCGACTGCAGCGATCGTGGCCGTCTCTCGCTGTCGAGAGAGAGTGCCACAGCCGAAAATGGGTGCGCGAACACCTCGGCGGACCAGCTCCTTGCCCACGATGCTGGCCTGCAGTTGTCCTGTAGGCGACAAAACGTCGTAGTTCTCTGACCCAAAACTGGCCTGGCCGTGCCTGACCAGATAGATCGCAGGCATGTCAGGCTCCGGGAAGGAGAACCAGCGGACGGGCAAGCAATTCGTTGACGGTCTGCAGGAACTCAGCCGCAGGTGCGCCATCGACAACCCGATGATCAAAGGTCAGGCTGAGAGTGAGCACCTGGGTCTTCACGAAGCGCTCGCCCTCCCATTTACCGCCCTCGCGAAGCCGGCCAACGCCGAGGATGCCGACATTGCCGGGGTTGATGACCGGCGTGAACATATCGACGCCATAAGTACCCAGCGAGGTAACCGCGAACGTTCCGCCCTCAAGTGTGTCAAGCGAGATAGAACCGGCGCGGCAATCCTCAGCGAGCTCTCGGGTGATGCGCGCAAGCTCGAAGATCGACAACGTGTCGGCGTCGCGAATAACCGGGACCATCAGGCCTCCGGGAACAGCAACCGCCATGCCCATGTGGATGTGGCTGAGAAGGTGGATCTCCTTGTCGACGATTGTCGAGTTCAGGATCGGGTGCTTGCGCAGCGCAAGAGACGCAGCACGCACGATGAAGTCATTGAGCGAGGGCACCTGCAGGCCGAGATCGCGGTACTGCTCCTTGAGCGTGCCACGAAGATCGACCACGGCATCCATCGTGACCTCGAAGCCGTGCGTGAGCTGGGCCATCTCGGTCAGGCTCTGCACCATGCGAGCCGCAATCGTTCCGCGCATGCCCTTCATAGGGATGATCGAAGCGGTCTCCTGCATGGAGGCGACAGCGCCCGCCTTGGCCGCAGGTGCCGGCGGAGTAACCACCTGGCCGCTGATCGCATCGCGGACATCCTTGCGAGTCACGAAGCCGGTGTCGGTCTGTACGGCGTTGATGTCGATGCCTGCCTGGGCGGCATCGCGACGGGCCAGCGGCGAGGTGATCTTCGCCGAGCCTGCTGCAGCGGCTGCTTCAACATCCTCAGAGACAACGCGGCCGTTGGGACCGGTGCCCGCGACCTGCGAGACATCGACGCCGAGTTGCTCGGCCACGCGGCGTGCGTTGGGCGAGACGAATTGGCGACCACCTTCATGGACGACAGCGGCCGCGGGAGCAACTGCGGCGGCGGGGCTTGCCTGGTCGACTACTACTGCGGCAGCAACCGGGGCTGCGCCGGCAGGAGCCGCCTCGCCCGGGGCGAGCAGCCAGCCGAGAACAGCGCCCGGCGGAAGCGTGGTGCCGTTGGGCACTGCACGAGCCATGATGCCGTCGGCCTCGGCCTCGACATCGACATCGATCTTGTCGGTGGCAAGACGAAGCAGTGGGGTGCCGACGGTGATGAGGTCGCCGTCATTGACGAGCCACTCCTCGAGCGTGCCCTCCTCCATGGTGAGGCCGAGCTTGGGAAGCGTTACCTCGATAGCCACGATTAGCCTCGCCCGAAGACGGCGCGGATATCCGCCGCGATGCGATTGGCATCAGGCATGTAGGCGTTCTCGAGAATCGGCGCGTACGGCGACGGCGAGAACGGTGCGGTCACGCGAGCGACAGGAGCATCGAGGTAATCGAATGCCTGCTCGGTGATCTGCGCAGAGATCTCCGCACCGATGCCGCCGAACCCCACAGCCTCGTGCACGACGAGTGCGCGGTTGGTCTTCTTGACCGACGCGATGATCGCGGGGGTATCGAGGGGCTGAACGGTGCGCGGATCGATGATCTCGACGGAGATGCCCTCTGCATCCAAGGTTGCTGCGGCCTTGGTGGCCTCAACAACCATACGACCGATCGCCACGACGGTGATGTCGGAGCCTTCACGCACAATGTTCGCCTGACCCATGGGGATCGCGTAGAGCTCCTCGGGAACCGGGCCCTTGACGCCAAGCATCTTCTTGTTCATCACGACGATGGTGGGGTTATCGTCGCGAATGGCGCCAACGATCAGGCCCTTGGCGTCGTACGGGCTTGCCGGCATCGCGACCTTCAAGCCAGGGATGTGCGCCAGCCAGGCCTCGAGGCTCTGGCTGTGCTGAGCCGCTGCAGACATGCCGCCGCCGCCTGCCGTGGTGATGGTCAGCGGCACCACTGCACCGCCGCCGAACATGTACTTCATCTTCGCGGCCTGGTTGAAGATCTGATCCATCGCGACGC
>JBIJBU010000014.1:0-23996 GCA_044345075.1 Candidatus Nanopelagicales bacterium
TCGGTCGCCAGGTCTCAATGGAACCGATGTCGATGAAGCACGGATTGAGACCGTCGAACTGAACGTTGAAGGCTGATGCGTCCTTGAGATCAAGGCCAATGTCGAGCAGACGCATGCGCAAGCTGAGGGTGAGCTGAGCCGCAGACTCAAGTAGCGAGTTCGGCCACTCCCAGGGGTAGGTGATGACCGCGACAGTGTCGACACGAAACACACGGGAGTCTGCCTTTGGTTCGCGGCCGGCACTTTGTGCGAACGCGGCGAGTACTCGGGCGGCTTGCTCTCCCTCCACTCGATCGAAGGGAACGAGCGCACGCTCAGCGATCAGCGAGTTGTAGAGATCAGAATCACGAAGAACGTTGATCGCCGCGGCCGACGCAGGGCTCGCAATGCGATACCAGGTGCCGTCGTGATGGAAGGCAGCGTTCTCGGGATCGCGGAAGCTGGCCGTCGGCTGTGAGCTCACTGCTCGGTCGGAGTCGACTCGGTGGGCTCGGTCGAGGATGGAGTCTCCTTGCCCGGGCCGCGGCCGCGGATGGATGCCCACTTGGAACGAAGGAAGAACCAGATGCCCGCAGCACCGCTGGCGATGGCGGCCAGCAGGTAGGAACCCGTTCCGGCGTCGATGTAACCGACGGTATTCAGCATCTGTTCACCTCTTGGTCGAGTGCGCGTAACGGCGAGCGTACAGGCAGGTGCAGACTGATCCAGTGCAGTCAGCAGCCCTGAGATCGCCCCGAAGTTGGGCAATTCTCGTCCTTGGCGTCGTCTGCGCGGGAATCGCGGTAGCCCTCCTCCTGGATTCGGCCTTCGGGGTGGCACCCGTCGATGCCGTCTTCTCGGGGATCAGCCGCATGACCGGGATCAGCGTGGGCACCGCCTTGATCGCGGCCTGCATCGTGCTGGTCCTCATGGCCTGGGCACTTGGGGTCAAGCCCGGACTGGGCACGGTGATCTCCTTCTTCGGGATCGGGCTGGCGGTTGACGCCACCACGTGGGTCCTCGAGGCGACCGGTTGGAGCGTGAGCGAGAACGACTGGCAGATCCGACTACTGGTCTGGTTGATCGCGGCACCACTTCTGGGGTTCGCGGCAGCATGCATGTACTCAAGCGGGCTCGGAGCCAGCCCCTACGACCTTTTCGTCCAGTCACTCGGCCGTTTCCATCTCTCCATTCCGGTCGCCCGAGTCATCATCGATGGCGCCATGCTTCTGGTGGCTTTCCTGATCGGCGGAGCCTGGGGGCTCGGAACGGTGGGCCTGATGCTCGCCATTCCCCTGTTCTTGAAGCTCTTCCTTCCAATCGTTGCTCGATTCGCCCCGCATCAGTCATTCGAGCATCCGGCGCGATCCACCACTTCCTGACAACTCGACTAGATGTTCGAATGCACGCATCCCGAGCATTCATCACTTCTGCTTTCTCCCGCGGCGCGAGTCGGAGACCGATACTTTTGTGATCTGGCAACGCGATCCGCTGAGGTCGCCGGACGAAGGGCGCCTTGATGGGATCCAAGGGCACGACGGAATCGCACGGCGAACGAATTCCCAAAAAGGCTTACGAAGAGGAGCTTTACCGCCTGCAGGCAGAGTTGGTGAAGTTGCAAGAGTGGATCCGACTCGAAGGCCTCCGTGTCGTGGTGCTGTTCGAAGGTCGCGATGCGGCCGGAAAGGGCTCGGCCATCAAGCGCGTGGCCGAGTACTTGAACCCTCGCGTCGCACAGATCGTTGCATTGCCGACTCCCACCGAACGTCAGCGCACGCAATGGTATTTCCAGCGCTACGTCGATCACTTGCCTGCTGCGGGTGAGATCAGGCTTTTCGATCGATCCTGGTACAACCGTGCCGGCGTCGAGCATGTGATGAACTTCTGCACTCCCGATGAGTACAAAAGGTTCCTACACCAAGTGCCGATCTTTGAAAACCTGTTAATCGAGGACGGCATCATCCTGCGCAAGTACTGGTTCAGCGTCAGTGACGATGAGCAGGAACGTCGCTTCAAGTCACGCCTCGAAGATCCGATGCGGCAATGGAAACTCTCACCGATGGATCTTGACTCCATCACGCGCTGGGAGGATTACTCACGCGCCAAGGACGCGATGATGGTGCACACCGATACACCGGAGTCGCCGTGGTTCGTGGTGGAGGCAGATGACAAGCGACGAGCACGTCTGAACATGATCCATCATCTGCTGTCGACAATTCCGTACGAGCAAGTTATGCGGCCACCGCTCGAACTTCCGCATCGACCGAAGTCGAGCGGGTATGTGCGTCCACCACGTGACTTGAGTAATTACGTTCCGGACTACGCAGCGAACCTGCTCACGAACGAGTAGGTCAGAGTTCGGAGCTACGACCCGGGGCGTGGCTCTCGAGTAGCGCGTACACCTCGCTGGCGCGGTAGCGGCGATGGCCGCCAAGCGTGCGGATGCTGGCGAGCTTGCCGGCCTTGGCCCACCGGGTGACCGTTTTCGGGTCAACGCGGAAGAGGGCTGCGACCTCAGACGGGGTGAGCAGTTGCTCGGACTCTGGCCCGGCCATGCGTTCCTCCCCGCTCGAATTGGCGGCTCACATTGCTTCGTGAACCGTCGTACTGTCCCACCCTGGTGAAGGCGCGGCAAGCCTAAATGGCCGAAACATCGTGATTTTCCCTAGCTTTCGGGCCGATTTCCAATGGCCTGGCACCTGGAGTCCGAAATGTCCGTTCCCACCTGGCCGGACTGGATAGCCGCTGCCAGGGGCGGCAGGTAGACTTCGGACCAATAACGCGCGGCGGCCCCGGGGCTACTGCGCGAGTTCCGTCCAATACGTACCGGGGCGATGGCCCCGAATAAGGGGGTCGAGCCATGGGGCGCGGCCGGGCCAAGGCGAAGCAGACCAAGGTTGCCCGCGAGCTTAAGTACGGTGGTCCGCAGACTGATTTCGATCGTCTGCAGGCCGAGCTCGGTGGAAGCAGCAGCACGTATTCGAGCACGACCGTTGAAGCTGACGAGGTAGAAGAAGACGACCCTTACGCCAAGTACCTTGACGACGACGAGAAGTAATACGGGTAATCGCGGCTAGTTCGCGTACGCACCCATCAAAGAAGTCGCCCCACCCTTGCCACCCTTGGCTTCAGCATCGCCATGCTCACCCTCGCGGCGATCGCGGATCTCGCCACACACCCAGGACGGAACGCCACGCTCCTGGAGCACGCGAAGCGCTGCGTCTGCTGCCGAGGCCGGGACGATCGCGATCATGCCCATGCCCATGTTGAAAGTGCGCTCGAGTTCGATCTGTTCGACCTTGCCCAAGCTGCCAATCAAGGTGAACACCGGCTGAGGAGCCCAGCTCGAGCGATCAATCTCGGCCGCAAGATGCTGCGGCAGCACTCGAGCGATATTCGCGGCAATGCCACCACCGGTGATGTGGCTCATTGCATGCACTTCAACGGCATCGGCAAGTGCCAGGCAGTCCTTGGCGTAGATGCGGGTCGGGATGATGAGTTCCTCGCCGACTGTGTGTCCGAGTTCATCGATTGTTGCGGAAAGACCCGGGCCACCATCGCCGAGAAGCACATAACGGGCGAGCGAGTAGCCATTGGAATGCAAACCCGATGACTTCATCGCGATCACGACATCACCCGCGCGCACGAGATCGGCACTCAGCAAACGATCCGCTTCAACCACGCCGGTGCCGGCACCGGCCATGTCGTACTCATTGGGGCCGAGCAAGCCAGGATGCTCGGCCGTCTCGCCACCCAGCAGTGCGCAGCCGGCCTGACGGCAGCCCTCTGCGATACCCGCCACGATGTTGGCGATGCGTTCGGGGACGACGGAACCCGTCGCGATGTAATCGGTAAGGAAGAGAGGCTCAGCACCGCACACGACGAGATCATCGACGATCATCGCGACGAGATCGATGCCCACCGTGTTGTGAATGTCGAGCGCCTGAGCGACAGCGACCTTGGTACCGACGCCATCGGTCGAGGTGGCGAGCAGCGGCTTGCGGTACTTGGTCAGCGCCGAAGCATCGAAGAGTCCAGCGAAACCACCGAAACTTCCGACGGTCTCCGGCCGCTGCGCAGCCGCAACGGAGGCGCGCATCAACGCAACCGCGCGCTCACCTGCCTCAACATCGACACCAGCCGCTGCGTAGGACGCACCGCTCATGGGCGATCCAGGGCATCAATTGCCCCGCCGGCCACGGTGTTGGCGACACCCTCAGCATCGAATACACGTCGCTCGATGCCGTCGAGAACCTGCTTACCCACGGCCTGCTGGGCCTCCGGAATCTGCACTGGGTAGATGCCGTCGAAACAGGCGCGACACAGGTTGTCCTTGGGAATAGTCGTCGTCTTGATCAGCATGTCGAGATCGACATAACCCAGTGAATCAGCGCCGATGGACGTGCAGATCTCATCGATCGTGAGGCCATTGGCTACGAGCTCGGCGCGCGTGGCGAAGTCGATGCCGTAGAAGCATGGCCATTTGACCGGCGGGCTGCTGATGCGTACGTGTACTTCCTTCGCACCGGCCTCACGCAACATTCGCACGAGTGCGCGCTGAGTGTTGCCGCGCACGATCGAGTCATCAACGACTACGAGGCGCTGGCCGGCAATGACCTCGCGCAGCGGATTGAGCTTGAGTCGGATGCCCAGCTGGCGAATGGTCTGCGAGGGCTGGATGAAGGTACGGCCGACGTAAGCGTTCTTGACGAGACCTTCGGCGAACGGGATCCCGGACTCCTGTGCGTAGCCGATGGCGGCGTATCGACCGGACTCCGGTACCGGAATCACCAGGTCGGCCTCGACCGGATGCTCGCGGGCAAGTTCGCGACCGATTTCGACGCGTGACACCTGCACACTGCGCCCCGCGATGGAAGTGTCGGGGCGAGCAAGGTACACGTACTCGAAGAGGCAACCCTTGGGCTTAGCCTCGGCAAAGCGCTGTGAGCGGAGTCCGTGCTCGTCGATGCAGATGAGCTCACCCGGCTCGACCTCGCGCACGAAGGCAGCGCCAACAATGTCGAGGGCGGCGGTCTCACTTGCAATAACCCAGCCGCGCTCGAGGCGACCGAGCACTAGCGGGCGAATGCCTTGCGGGTCACGGGCGCCGTACAGAGCATCGTCGTCCATGAACACGAGCGAGAACGCACCGCGCACGTGCGGAAGTTCGAGCATCGCCGCTGCCTCAATGCTGAGATCGGGGTGCACGGCGAGGAGTGCAGTCAAGACGTCGGTGTCGTTGGTCGCGACGGCCTCGCCAAGCGGCAGCTCGCCCGAACCGGTGGCCAAGGTTGCGAGCCGAGTCGCGAGCTCGCGCGTGTTGGTGATGTTGCCGTTGTGTCCGAGAGCAAGGTGGCCGGTCGCGGTCGAGCGCAGGATCGGCTGGGCGTTCTCCCACACACTGGCCCCGGTAGTCGAGTAGCGCGTGTGGCCGATGGCCACATGGCCCTTCAGAGATTCAAGGCTCGCCTCAGTAAACACCTGCGAGACCAGGCCCATGTCCTTGTACACGAGGATGTGGCTACCGTCGCTGACCGCAATTCCGGCGGATTCCTGGCCGCGATGCTGAAGTGCATACAGACCGAAGTACGTGAGTTTGGCGACCTCGTCGCCGGGAGCCCAGACCCCAAATACGCCACAGGCATCCTGGGGGCCTTTGTCTCCGGGTAGGAGGTCATGGTTCAGGAGTCCATCGCCTCGTGCCACGGGATAAGGATAGGGGATAGAACTAGGGAGTCTCGTCGCACGCGCGTCGATGCGGAGATCTTGCCAAGACTCCCGGACGTATCTGACCATCGCTCGTCCTGCATTGGCTTTCTACGCTCCCCAGACCGTGATGGCGCACCTGAGATCAGCTACGCAAGCGGCTCCAGGCGCTCACCCACTCATCCCAGGGGACGCAGGTGACTTCCGTCCTGCCATCGAGGCAGGAACTCGTGGGAGTGGACCAGTAGTACACATCTCGCCAGTACTCGGTGTCCTGCGCATGGAACGTGGTGCAAAAGTTTTGATCCGTGGTGAATTCACATGCCTTGGGGTTTGCCGGTGCCTGGCCGAACCACTGTGATGCTGCCGCGTTGACTTCGGGTGCAATCACATGGTCAAGCCACAAATAGGCGCAGTTCACGTGATCGGTGTCCTTGGCGATCATCCAGGTATCGGACCACCCAGTGGCGCCCTCTTTCGGCTTGATGACGTCGACACTTCCACCTTGCGCCTGGGCAAGCTGAGCGATCACCTGCCAGGAAGATCCGAGCGCAGTTTTCCCCGACGCGAAGTTGTCCACGGTTCTCGCATAGTCCGACCAATACTCGCCAACGATTTCCTTCTGCTGCTCCAGCAGTGCGATCGCCGCATCAAATTGATCCGTGTCCAGTGAATATGGATTCGTGATGCCGAGCTCAGGACGCGTCACCATCAAGTAGACAGCTGCATCGGCGATATAGATCGGCGAGTCATAGGCGGTCACTTCTCCCTTGTACGGGGAGTCCTCGTCAAAGACGACTGACCATGAGTCCGGCCGATCTGAGACCTTCTGCGTATTCCACATTAAGATATTGGCACCGCGCCCTTGAGGGACCCCGTACGGAACACCATTGACGGTGTTAAACGACTTTCCCTTGAGATCGGGAACGACGTCTGCGTAATTGGGCGTTAAGTCAACATTCAAGGGCTGAATGAGGTCAGCATTTATCAAGCGCAAGGTCGCATCACCTGAGGCAGACACAACATCCCATCCGCCGGCTTGCATGAGAGCGACTGCTTCGTCTGAATTCCCCACCGTCTGGACATTGACCTTGCACCCCGTGCTGCTTTCAAAATCCGTGACCCAATCCACGGTGGGATTGTTCGAGCCGTCCTCGACATAGCCGGGCCATGCGAGCACATTGAGTTGCCCCTCACCTTTTCCGACCGGCCCGCTGTAAGCCTCGCCTCCAGGTACCGCGCCAGGAATACCCGAAAGGCTTGGGCTCACCGTGGGCTTGGCTGCCGAATCTCCACCGCAGGCGGAAAGGACGAGTAGGGCGGATGCGCCGACGAACGTGGCTCTCACCACAGCACCTGTTCTCATCAACTCTCCTCTGGTCATTCTCTGCTTCTGTGTATCGGAAGACTTAGCCGAGGCTGCTGCGATTATCCGGCTCTGCAAATAGAGGCAGGAACTCCGACAGATCGGATCGCTCTCCGCTTGCGTGCACGCGGCCCGACGACACCCCTTGCTGCCAGGTGAGATCTCCGCAGGCCAGGGCAAGCCAGGTGGGGGCGTCCATCTCCACGACAGCTGCAGGCGTACCGCGACGATGAGTGTGTCCCGCGACTGCCTGGACAGCGGCGAACGGCGGAATCCGCACCTCGACACTGCGACCCGGAGCGCGCTCGACGAGGGCCGCCAGGGCCGCCTTCACGGCCACTTTTGCCTCAAGGCGATCGGGGATCTGACCCGTGAGGTAGGCAGCGCGAGCTGCCACCACCTCGTTCGGAATCACGTCAGCTCGCGAAGATCGCCGGGATGGTGGCCTCATGTGAGCGACGCAGCTCGGCGATCGGGGCGCTGAACTGGCCGACGAACTCGACTGCATCACCACCGGTCTCGCCGAGGCGAGTAGCCGGTAGGCCTGCTGCCGAGCACGAAGCGACGAAGGCCGCTTCGTGCGCAGCAGTGACCACGGCAATGGCACGACCGGTGGATTCCGCGAAGCAGAAGACGAATGGATCGAGATCTGAGGGAACCGACACCTTGACGCCGATCCCCGACTTCATTGCCATCTCAGTCAGTGTGATCGCGACGCCACCATCGGAGATGTCATGCGCCGCGGCAATGCTTCCGTTGATCGATGCAGCAACGAGCACCTCGGAGAGCACGCGCTCGCGCTGAAGGTCGACGACCGGGGGTAAGCCGCCGAGGTGTCCGTGCACGTGATGCGCCCACTCGCTGCCCGCGAACTCATCGCGAGTGTCACCGAGCAGGTAGACGATCTGGTCGGGGGCCGACCAGGCCATCGGCGTGCGCTTGTCGACGTTATCGATAACTGCGAGAACGCCCACCACGGGAGTCGGCAGGATCGCGGTATCGCCGGTCTGGTTGTAGAACGACACATTGCCGCCGGTGACAGGTACGCCAAGCTCGAGGCAGCCGTCGGCGAGACCACGGCAGGCTTCAGAGAACTGCCACATGACCTCCGGATCCTCGGGTGAGCCGAAGTTCAGGCAATTTGTCACTGCCAGCGGCTTCGCACCCGCGACCGACACGTTGCGGTACGACTCAGCGAGTGCGAGCTTCGCGCCGTTGTAGGGGTCGAGCTTTGCGTAACGACCATTGCAGTCAGTCGAGATGGCGACGCCACGACCGGTGAGCTCGTCGACGCGAATCATGCCGGCATCCTCGGGCTGCGCAAGCACCGTATTGCCGAGCACGTAGCGGTCGTATTGATCGGTGATCCAAGCCTTCGATGCGAGGTTCGGTGCTCCAATGAGATTGATTAGCGTGGCTCGCAATTGCTCGCCATCACTCGGACGCGGCAGCGTGTCGGGAGTGTCAGCCTGCAAGGCGTCCTGCCACGACGGGCGGTGATACGGGCGTTCGTAGACGGGGCCATCATGCGCAACACTGCGCGGCGGCACGTCGACGATCTGCTCACCGTGCCAATCGACAGTCAGGCGCCCTGAAGCGTTGACCTCGCCGATGACGACTGCTTCGACATCCCACTTCTTGATCAGTGCCATGAACTCGTCAAGCTTGGCAGGAGTCACGATCGCGCACATGCGCTCCTGGGACTCACTCATCAAGATCTCTTCCGGCGAAAGGGTCTGATCGCGCAGCAGTACGCGATCAAGCCATACGTGCATTCCGCCGTCACCATTCGACGCAAGCTCACTGGTCGCGCATGAGATGCCAGCGCCGCCGAGATCCTGGATGCCTTCGACAAGACCTGCGTGCAGCACCTCGAGGGTCGCCTCGATCAGCAACTTCTCCATGAACGGATCGCCAACCTGAACGCTGGGACGCTTGGCAGGGCCGTCGGCGTCAAAGGTCTCTGAAGCAAGAACGGAAACGCCACCAATGCCATCGCCACCGGTGCGCGCGCCATACAGGACAACGAGATTGCCAACACCCTTGGCGCTGGCAAGGTGGATATCTTCGTGACGCATTGAACCGACGCAGAGGGCATTCACCAGCGGATTACCGAGGTACGTGGAGTCGAAGACAACCTCGCCACCGATATTCGGCAGGCCAAGACAGTTGCCGTAGCCGCCGATGCCGCTGACGATTCCGGGAAGAACACGACGGGTGTCGGGGGCATCAAGCGGGCCGAAGCGCAACGGATCCATTACCGCGAGCGGGCGCGCGCCCATCGAGATGATGTCACGCACGATGCCGCCGATGCCTGTTGCGGCGCCCTGGTACGGCTCGACGTACGACGGGTGGTTGTGGCTCTCGACCTTGAAGGTCACGGCCCAGCCGTCACCGATGTCAACAACGCCGGCGTTCTCGCCAATGCCGACAAGAAGTGCGTCGGTCTTCGGAGCCTTCTCACCAAACTGGCGAAGGTGGACCTTCGACGACTTGTACGAGCAATGCTCGCTCCACATCACCGAGTACATCGCGAGTTCGGACGATGTGGGGCGTCGACCGAGGATCTCGCGAATGCGCTCATACTCATCGGGCTTGAGGCCCAGTTCCGCGAAAGGCTGCGAGGCCTCGGGGTTTGCCTGGGCGGCGGAGACGGTGTCAGTCATCAGGCACTCACCAGTGAGGTCAGGACGCTCGTGAAGAACGGAAGTCCTTCGGTGGTCGGGCCGGTCAGCGACTCGACTGCGTGCTCAGGGTGGGGCATGAGGCCGACGACATTGCCGCGCTCATTGCGAATGCCCGCAATGTCGCGTGCACTGCCGTTGGGGTTCACGTCGAGGTAGCGCGCGACTACGCGACCTTCACCCTCAAGCATGTCGAGCGTTGCCGGATCGGCGAAGTAATTGCCTTCGCCATTCTTCAGCGGCACGACAATCTCTTGATTCTTGAAGTAGTCACGGGTCCACATCGAGTCAGCATTCTCGATGCGCAACTTCTGGTCGCGGCAGATGAAGTGGCGTGACTCATTGCGCATCAGCGCGCCGGGCAGCAGATGCGATTCGACCAGGATCTGGAAGCCATTGCAGATGCCGAGCACCGGAAGCCCGCCCTTGGCACCGTCGATGATCGAGTTCATCACCGGTGCGAAGCGCGAGATCGCGCCGCAGCGCAGGTAGTCGCCGTAGGAGAATCCGCCAGGCAGGATGACCGCGTCGACGCCCTTGATGTCATCGTCGCCGTGCCAAAGCTCGACGGGCTCACCACCGGCAATGCGCACTGCGCGGGCCGCATCGCGATCGTCGAGGGTGCCCGGGAAGGTCACGACTCCGATGCGAGCGCTCACGCGTCAGCCTCAACCGTGAGCGAGTAGTTCTCGATCACCGGGTTCGACAGAAGTTCTTCGGCCAGCTTGTGCATCAGGGCCAGGCGATCACCGGTCACGTCACCGTCGACCTGGATCACGAACTGCTTGCCCTGGCGGACGTCAGCGACTCCTGACAGGCCCAGACGCCCGAGGGCCCCCTGAACAGCTCGACCCTGGGGGTCGAGGATCTCCGGCTTGAGCATGACGTCGACGACGACGCGGGCCACGGGCTCTCCATTGCTAGTGCAGGCAGAAGGCTGGGGAAGGACTCCAGTCTATCGGCGACCGTGACTCGTCGAACACGACGGTTAGCCGTGAAAATCCCGCGTGAAATCGGCCCGGCAGCAACTAGTTGACGAAGAAGAACTCGATCTTGGAGCCCTGGGCCGTGAAGCCGCTGTGGATCGCCTGGCCGGAAACTCCGGAGTACTTTCCGGTGCCGCCCACGATGGCGAAGGTCTGGGCCTTGGTCGGCGGGGTGCCGGAGTTCGCGCGGATGAGCGCCGTGGCGTAGATGAAGCCGCCCGGCGCGGAAATCGCAAGATCGACATCGCGGATCTCGCGACCACCGGGGATGTTCACGCGAACCGTTGTCTGGTTAGTCGAGTAGAAGCCGATCGAGATCTTGCCCGGCAGTTCGCTGACATCGCCATTGGTCACGGTGATGTCGCCGAGGCTCGGGCCGGTCGGCGGCAGGTCAACGATGCTGCGATCCGGACTACCGAGGTACCAGACCAGGTCGGGCTGGGGCGCCTTCGCGGCGTGGGCCGCGGGGGCAACGGAGATGCCAACTAGGGCAACGGTGGCGGAGATGACGGCGGCACGGCGCATGTTCTTCAGCATGGGCGCAATCTAACCGAACTCGGCGCCATCGGCGATTAGTGGGAGTGATTCGACTGCCAGGCCGACCAGGCACTGGTCACCATGTCGCGCAGATCGCGGGTGGCCTTCCAGCCGAGCTCGCGCTGAATCTTCTCCGTGGCGGCGAAGGAGGCAGGTGGGTCGCCGGCGCGACGGCCGACAATCTCCGGGTTGATGTCGGAACCGATCACTTCGCTGATCATGCCCATGACCTCGAGAACTGACGAGCCCTGCCCACGTCCAACGTTGAAGGACTCGGCGCGACCGCCAGACTCACAGCGAGCTGCTGCTGCGACATGCGCGCTAGCGAGGTCAGCAACGTGGATGTAGTCGCGAATGCACGAGCCGTCGGGCGTCGGGTAATCATCACCGAAGACCTTCGGGCGCTCACCCACGCTCAACGCGCGAAAGACCATCGGCACGAGATTGTTCACGCTTCGGTCACCGAGGGCATCACTGCCTGCGCCGGCGACATTGAAGTAGCGCAATGCAACCCAGGAGAAACTGTGGGCGATTCCCATGCCGCGTGCCAGCCACTCGCCCACGACCTTGGTCTCGCCGTAAGGAGACTCGGGGTTCAGCGGGGAATCCTCAGAGATCGGATTGGCTTCTGGTGTTCCGTACACAGCTGCGGAAGACGAGTAGACGAAGTTCTTCACGCCGGCGTCGTTCATGGATGCGAGAAGCGACTGCGTGCCGTTGACGTTCTCGTCGTAGTAATACAGCGGCATGTGAACTGACTCGCCAGCAGCCTTCTTGGCAGCAAGGTGGATGACGCCGTCGACCTCGTGCTCGCGAAGTGCAGCGGTGACAGCAGCGCGATCGGAGACGGATGCGACGATCAACGGAACACCCGAGGGAACGTTCTCGCGCACTCCCGAGGAAAGATCATCGAGCACCACGACATTGCGACCGCTGGCCTGGAGTTCACGAATGACGTGCGCACCGATGTAACCGGCGCCTCCGGTCAGCAGCCAGGTGGTCATTCGAACTTCTCCCCCGTCATGATCTCGTACGCCTCGATGTACTTGGCGCGAGTCTTCTCGACGATTTCGTCAGGGAGCGGCGGCGGCGGCGTATCTGAGTTCTTGTCCCAGCCCGAAGCGGGTGACGTGAGCCAGTCGCGCACGAACTGCTTGTCGAATGACGGCTGCGCGTGACCGGGCTCCCACTGATCAAGGGGCCAATAGCGCGAGGAGTCAGGGGTAAGCACTTCGTCGGCGAGCACGATCTTGCCCTTGTTCTTGCCATTAGTGCCGAAGCCGAACTCGAACTTCGTGTCAGCGAGGATCAGTCCACGCTGATGCGCAAGAGCATCAGCGCGACGGTAGATGTCGAGTGAGAGGCGCTTGAGCTCCTGCGCTTCTTCTTGACCAATGGCGATGACAACCTCATCGAAGGTGACGTTCTCGTCGTGATCGCCGATAGCCGCCTTGGTCGCCGGGGTGAACAGCGGCTTGGGAAGCAGGGAACCGTCAACCAAGCCCGGAGGCAACCCGTTGCCGCAGATCTGCCGGGTCGCTTTGTAGTCAGCGAGGCCCGAGCCAGCGAGGTAACCGCGCACGACGCACTCCACTGGAAGCATCTCGAGCGGCTCGCAGATCATTGCGCGACCGGCAACAACCTTCGGAACAGCAGTGGTCTCAAGGTGATTGGGCACGACACCTTCGAGCATCTGGAACCACCAGAGCGAGAGCTTGGTGAGGATTCGACCCTTGTCGGGAATGGTCGTGGGCAGTACCCAGTCATAGGCAGAGATGCGATCGCTGGCGATGAAGAGCAGGCGATCCTCGGGAGTGCGGTAGAGATCGCGCACCTTGCCCGAGTAGACGTGGGTGTAGCCCTCGGGCAGCCCGTAGTCAGTCACGGGGATAGTGGTCACAGGATGTCTCCGGGCTTGTATCCGGCGGCTTCCGGATGCTCATTGATGATGCCCTCGACACGAAGCGCGATGGCCTTCACCTGATCGCCGGCGGCGCCGGTGAAGTCGAGCGGATCAGCGATGAGTGCAGTGAGTTCATCGGCTGAGAGTTCAAGACGCGCATCATTCGACAAGCGCATCAGCAGGTCATTCTCGGAAAGACCGGCCTCACGCATCTGCAATGCAACAGAGACTGCATGCTCCTTGATCGCCTCGTGCGCAGTCTCGCGGCCAACGCCCTTGCGCACAGAGGCCATGAGCACCTTCGTGGTCGACAGGAACGGCAGGTACCGCTCGAGTTCGCGATCAATAACCGCCGGGAAGGCGCCGAAGTCATCGAGCACGGTCAAGAAGGTCTCGAAGAGTCCGTCGAGGGCAAAGAACGAATCCGGCAGTGCAACACGACGCACCACCGAGCAGGAAACGTCACCTTCATTCCACTGCGTACCTGACAGCTCCGCAGTCATGGTCAGGTAGCCCTTGAGGATGATTGCGAATCCATTGACGCGCTCGCATGAACGGGTATTCATCTTGTGCGGCATCGCTGACGATCCGACCTGGCCGGGACGGAAGCCCTCAGTGACGAGATCGTGACCAGCCATCAGTCGAATCGTGGTCGCAAGACTCGACGGCGCAGCGGAAACCTGCACAAGGGCGGCAACAACATCGAAGTCGAGTGAGCGCGGGTAGACCTGACCAACACTGCTGAGCACGTTCTGGAAACCGAGGTGACGTGCAACGCCTTCTTCGAGTTGCGCGAGACGCTCGGGCGAACCGAGGAGATCGAGCATGTCTTGCGCGGTGCCGACCGGACCCTTGATTCCACGCAACGGGTAGCGCGCGATCAGGTCGTTAAGTCGGTCGTAAGCGACGAGAAGCTCATCAGCAGCCGACGCGAAACGCTTGCCAAGGGTCGTGGTCTGCGCCGGAACATTGTGCGAACGACCCGTGATCGCGGTGTCGGAGTATGCGACGGCAAGTGATGCAAGACGCTCCAGAGCCGCTACGACCTTCACGCGCACGAGCATTAGGGAGTCACGGATCTGGAGTTGCTCGACGTTCTCAGTGAGATCGCGCGAGGTCATGCCGAGGTGGATGGTCTCGAAGCCGGCGAGGTCGTTGAACTCCTCGATGCGAGCCTTGACGTCGTGCTTGGTGACGCGCTCACGAGCGGCGATGGATGCGACATCAACCTGATTGATCACGGCGCGGTAAGCCTCGAGCGCGCCGGTCGGGATGGCCAGGCCGAGGTCCGCCTGTGCAGCCATGACGGCCAGCCATAGCTGGCGCTCCATGACGATCTTGGCTTCAGGCGACCACAGGTCGGTCATGGCCCCGGAGGCGTAGCGGCCAGCGAGGACATTGGGAATCGATGAGGTCACGACCTCATTCTTCCATCACTGGGAAGCGCTAGCTGCCAGGGCGATGTCACGACGGTGATGTGACCCCTCGAGGCTGATCAGGTCGAGGGCGGCATAGGCCCGTTCCCGCGCCTCATGGAGGGATTCGCCGTGAGCGGTAACCGAGAGCACCCGACCGCCGTTGGAGGTAATGCCCTCGTCGGTGATCTTCGTGCCGGCATGCAGGATCGAGACACCGGCGACCTCGCCGGCCTGCTCGAGACCACTGATGACATCGCCGGTGACCGGGCTCTCGGGGTAGCCCTTGGCTGCCACCACGACCGTGACCGCTGAGCCATCACGCCACTGGAGCGGCGGAAGTTCCGCGAGGCGACCGGTCGCCGATGCCAGTAAGACGCCGGCGAGCGGGGTCTTCAGGCAGGCGAGCACAACCTGGGTCTCGGGGTCACCGAAGCGCGCATTGAACTCGATGACGCGAACTCCGCGCGAGGACAGTGCGAGACCGGCGTAGAGCAGGCCGCTGAACGGAGTTCCGCGCTTAGCCATCGTGTCGACCATCGGCTGCAGCACTCGCGCAGTGACGTCATCAACCAAACCGGCCGGTGCCCACGGCAGCGGCGAGTACGCACCCATGCCGCCGGTATTGGGGCCGGCGTCACCGTCATGCGCGCGCTTGAAATCTTGTGCGGGCTGCAGCGGGATGATCGTCGTGCCGTCGGTGATGCCAAAGAGCGAGACCTCGGGGCCATCGAGGTATTCC
Organism: Candidatus Nanopelagicales bacterium; assembly: GCA_044345075.1. Taxonomy (GTDB): domain Bacteria; phylum Actinomycetota; class Actinomycetes; order S36-B12; family S36-B12; genus CAIKZY01. The sequence goes on from JBIJBU010000014.1 coordinate 15,319, forward strand.
TCGATTACGACACGTGCATCTCCCCCGCGGGCCAGGCAGGCTGCCGCGTGCGCAAGCGCTTCGTCACGATCATCGGTGACGACAACACCCTTGCCCGCAGCGAGGCCGTCGTCCTTCACCACGTGCGGTGCGCCGAACTGGTCAAGAGCCGACGCAACGTCGTCGAGGTTCGCGCACACCCTCGCCATCGCAGTCGGAACGCCGGCCTCCGCCATGACCTGCTTGGCGAATGCCTTGCTGCCTTCAAGTTGCGCGGCTTCAGCCGACGGGCCGAAGCACGCAATACCTCGCTCACGAACCGCATCAGCAGCGCCGGCAACTAGCGGAACCTCAGGGCCGATCACGACGAGATCGACTTCGAGCTCGTAGGCCAATTCTCCAATCGCGTTCGCATCATTGACGTCAACAGGAAGAACATCGATCTCGCGCGCGATACCCGCATTTCCGGGTGCGCAGATCACGGATGTGACGGAGTCATCCGCGAGAAGCGCAGTGACGAGAGCGTGCTCGCGAGCACCGGAACCGATGACCAGGATCTTCACAGCATCAGCCTATCGACCGTGCACAGGCCATGATTCGCGCGAGTTGTCCACAGAGATTCGATCGCTATTCCATGTGCTGCAACTGACTCGTACCTTCGATGGGTGCCCCTGTAGCTCAAGGGATAGAGCACATCCCTAACGAAGATGCGGTTGTCGGTTCGAATCCGACCAGGGGCACGAAAAAAGGAACCGGCCCCGTAAGACGGGGCCGGTTCCTCAATGCGGTCGCTCTTTAGAGCGGAGCACATCCCTAACGACCTTCAGGCTAACTCGGCACGGCCGACGAGGTCAAGAGGCGATTTAGCCCTCGTAGTACTTGTCGATGATGGTGAACACGTCGTCGAGGATTGCGAGGCCGGCCTCGGCCTCTTCCACGGTGATGGTGCACGGCGGCACGACATGCATGCGGTTGAAGTTGGCGAACGGCATGAGACCGCGTGACTTGCACTCAACGACGAGGTCGGTCATGGCCTGCGAGGTTCCGCCGTACGGAGCCAATGGAGCGCGAGTTGCGCGGTTCGTGACGAGATCGAGGGCCCAGAAGACACCCAGGCCGCGCACCTCGCCGATAACCGGATGCTTCTCCTGCAGGGCACGAAGGCCCGGGCCGAGAACCTTCTCGCCGATCATGGCGGCGTTCTCGACAACGCCCTCTTCTTTCATCGCGTCGATGGACGCGACGATCGAGGCGGTGGCGAGCGGGTGACCGGAGTAGGTCAGGCCGCCCGGGAACACGCGCTCGTCGAAGGTAGCCGCGATGTCGGCGCTGATCACCACACCGCCTACCGGCACGTAGCCGGAGTTCGAGCCCTTGGCGAAGACGATGAGGTCGGGCTGAACATCCCAGTTCTGGAAGGCAAACCACTTACCGGTGCGAGCAAAGCCCGACATAGTCTCGTCAGCGATGTAGATGATTCCGTACTTATCGCACAGTGCGCGCACGCCTTCGAGGTAGCAGGGCGGCGGGATAAGAATGCCTGCAGTGCCAACAACCGACTCAAGGATGATGCAGGCGATGGTGCCGGGGCCCTCGAACTGGATGACCTGCTCGAGGTGCTGCAGTGCGCGCTCAGACTCCTGGATCTCGCTGTCCGACCAGAAGGAGGAGCGGTAGGCGTAGGGGCCGAAGAAGTGCACGTGCTGCGCGGCGTACTCATTCGGCCAGCGGCGCGGATCACCGGTGGCGGCGATCGCGGCACCGGTGTTGCCGTGGTACGAGCGGTAGGCGGAGAGCACCTTGTGCTTGTTGGTGTGCAGACGCGCCATGCGGATCGCGTTCTCGACAGCGTCGGCGCCACCGTTGGTGAAGAACACCTTCGACATATTCGGCGAGGCCAGCTCGACGATGCGCTTCGCGGCATTGTTGCGGGCATCGTTCGCATGCTGCGGAGCGATGGTCGACAGCAGTGCTGCTTGATCCTGGATCGCCTTGACGACCTTGGGGTGCTGGTGGCCGATGTTCACGTTGACCAGCTGCGAGGAGAAGTCGAGGAACTTATTGCCGTCGTAATCCCAGAAGTAGCTGCCCTCGGCGGCCGCAATGCACATCGGCTTCAGGGCCTTCTGCGCACTCCAGGAATGGAAGACGTATTCGCGATCCATGTCGAAGACGGTCTTGCCGTAGACGGGATCTGCCGTGTAGTCCATCGAGACTCCTCTAATCGTGGTCGCGCAAATCTAACGCGCCAGTATTGAGAAGACTAGAACAGCGAATGTTCACCACATATCGGGGTGACTAATTGATGAGGTCGTGAATCGCAATCGTCGCGTTGCGGTCCTGGCCCACGCCCACCGCGCTGATGCGGGTCTTGGAGACCTCTTCGAGGAATGCCACGTAGTCACGGGCATTCTTCGGCAGGTCAGCCAGGGTCTGGGCGCCCGAAATGTCTTCCGACCAGCCAGGCAGGTACTCGTAGATCGGCTTCGCGTGATGGAACTCGGTCTGGGTCATCGGCACTTCGTCGGAGCGGACGCCGTCGACGTCGTAGGCCACGCACACCGGTATCTGCTCGAAGCCGGTCAGGACATCGAGCTTGGTCAAGAAGATGTCAGTAAGGCCATTGACGCGGGTCGCGAATCGGGCGATCGGCGCATCGAACCAGCCGCAGCGACGCGGGCGGCCCGTGGTGACGCCGCGCTCGCCGCCGATCACGCGCAGACGCTCGCCATCTTCGTCGAGCAGCTCGGTCGGGAACGGGCCCGAACCGACGCGAGTGGTGTACGCCTTGAGGATGCCGCAGACGCGCGTAATGCGAGTCGGGCCAATGCCGGAACCGGTGCTCGCACCGCCGGCGGTCGGGTTGCTGGACGTAACGAACGGGTAGGTGCCGTGATCGACGTCGAGCAACGTGCCCTGCCCGCCTTCGAGAAGTACGACCTTGTTGTCGTCAAGTGCGTTGTTCAGCAGCAGCGAGGTATCCGCAACGTACGGGCGCAGGATCTCGGCGTACTCCAGCAGCGCATCGGAGATTGCGTCGACCTCGAGTGCGCGGCGGTTGTAGACCTTGACGAGCACCTGGTTCTTGGCGAGCAGTGCGCCTTCGACCTTCTGGCGAAGAATCGACGGATCAAAGAGATCCTGCACGCGAATGCCGAGGCGGGCGATCTTGTCGCTGTAGGTGGGGCCAATGCCGCGACCGGTGGTGCCGATCTTCGACTTGCCGAGGAAGCGCTCGGAGACCTTGTCGAGGGTGACGTGATACGGCGTGATCAAGTGCGCGTTGGCGCTGATCACGAGCTTCGAGGTATCGATGCCCTTCTCGTTCAGGCCCTTCATCTCGTGGATGAGGACCTCGGGATCGATGACGACGCCGTTGCCGATGACCGGCACGACCTCAGGAGTCAGGATGCCGCTGGGCAGCAGATGGAGCGCGAACTTGCGGTCTCCGATGACCACGGTGTGGCCGGCATTGTTGCCGCCCTGATAGCGGACGACGTAATCAACGCGTCCTCCGAGGAGGTCAGTGGCTTTTCCCTTGCCTTCATCGCCCCACTGGGCGCCTACAAGGACGATTGCTGGCATGGGGAAAAGGTTATCGGACCTCGGTGATCAGTCCGAATCGAGAAGGCGACGGGCCAACTCGCCGCCAAGATAGTGGCCCGATAACCAGGCGGTTTCGACCTTGGGGCCTGCTGCCCAGGCATCCCCGGCCAGGCCGAGCGCCCTGCCTTCCTCGAGGTAGAAAGGCTCACGATGTGCCGTCATCGGCTTCGCGAACGTCCAGCGGTGGGCATCGACCCAGGCGGGCTGAGCCGTGAGGGAGAGCACCCGACGCAAGGTTGCCAACACGATCGGAAGAACCGAGGCCGGATCCTCGAGATGACGAGCGGACAGAACCGGGTTCACATGCGCCACCAGGACGGGGGCATCATCGCCGCGACGCGATCCATCGTTCGCGATCCAGGTGATCACCGGATCGTCATTGACGAACATGCCGTCGAAGTCCTCCCAGCACTGCTCATCGAAGACAGCAGTGACAGCGATGACGGGTTCATACGTGATGCCCGTTAGTGCCGTCTCGAGTGAATCGGTCATCAGCGACGCATCAAGAAGTCGGTGGGCCTGAGCATTGGGCATGCACAGCGCAACCGCCGATCGAAGTTCACCATCGACGATGAGTGACGTGTCATCAGCGTTCACTGACGTGACATCAATGCTTGACCACACCTGCGGAAGCTTCGATGCCAAATCAGCAATCAACGAACGCAGACCGCCATTAGCCGCATATCTCACAGGACCGGTGCGCACTGCCTCGACACCGTCGCTGCTGGCCACGTGAAAGGAATCTGTCCACGGGCGCGCGAGACCGCGGGTGACCCAGTCATCAACGACAACGCGGAACTCGGGATTCGAGACCGTGAAGTAGGACGCACCAATGTCGACGACGCGGCCATCGAACGGCGTGCCGGTGTCATGAAGGGAGCGCGAGGCCATGCGGCCTCCAACAGCGCGCCCGCGATCTACGACAACAGGAATAACACCTGCCTCGGCCATCGCAGTCGCGCAGGCGATTCCGCTGATGCCTGCGCCGACCACGAGTGCTCCACTCATGAATGCGGAATCAGCGGATCGCAGTCATTGAGGAATGCCGTGATGCGCTCGGCTTCTTCGGTCTCGTTGATCGACGCTGCGGCACGCTGAAGCGAGCGCAAGCAGCGCAGGAATCCCTGGTTGGGCTCATGCGACCACGGCACCGGGCCGTGTCCCTTCCAGCCGTTGCGGCGCAGTGAGTCAAGGCCGCGGTGGTAGCCCACGCGAGCGAACGCGTACGACTGCACCACCTGGCCATCGGCCCACGCCTGATCGGAGAGAACAGCCCAGGCCAACGAGCTGGTCGGGTTATCGCGCACCACCTGCTCGGCATCCGCACCTGCGGCGAATGCAGCAACAGCCGCATTGTCGGCAGGAAGCAGGGTGGGCGGGGGGCCGTCGAGGAGATCCTTGCCAATGCTCATGCCGTAACCCTCTCACTCGGCCAGGCGCGTGGCGACTTGGCTCCGAGAAAAGCGAAGGAGCCGAGGCAACCGCCCGGCTCCTTCGAATACCGCGTGTGACTACTTAATGCGGGTACCGACCGAGCGGAGATCCTCGCAGCCCTTGGTGACGCGTGCGGCCATGCCCGCCTCAGCCAGCTTGCCGTAGGTGCGGGGGTCGTACTGCTTCTTGTTTCCGACCTCACCGTCGATCTTCAGCACGCCGTCGTAGTTCTTGAACATGTGATCGACGATCGGACGAGTGAAGGCGTACTGGGTGTCGGTGTCGATGTTCATCTTCACGACGCCGTAGTCGAGTGCCTCGCGGATCTCACTGAGCAGTGAGCCCGAACCACCATGGAAGACGAGGTCGAACGGCTTCTCGACGCCGTACTTCGCACCGACTGCGGTCTGGATGTCATTGAGGATCGACGGAGTAAGAACCACGTTGCCGGGCTTGTAGACACCGTGCACGTTGCCGAAGGTCGCGGCGACCATGTAGCGACCGCGCTCGCCGAGGCCGAGTACCTCTGCGGTGGCCAGGCCGTCCTCGACAGTGGAGAACAGTTTGGCGTCATGCGATGCCTCGATGCCGTCTTCCTCGCCGCCGACAACGCCGATCTCGATCTCGAGAATTGTGCGAGCCTTCACTGATGCTTCGAGCAGGCGCTGGGAGATCTCGAGGTTCTCCTTCAGCGGCACGGCCGAGCCGTCCCACATGTGCGACTGGAACAGCGGCTCCAGGCCCTTGGCTACGCGCTCCTGCGAGATCACGATGAGCGGCTCCATGAAGCCCTCGAGCTTGTCCTTGGGGCAGTGATCGGTGTGCAGTGCGATGTTGACGTCGTAGCTCTTTGCAATGGAGTGCGCGAACTCGGCGAGGGCGACTGCGCCGGCGACCATGCTCTTGACCATTTGGCCGGAGGCGAATTCCGCGCCGCCCCAGGAGAGCTGGACGATGCCATCGGACTCTGCCTCAGCGAATCCGCGGATAGCGGCGACAATGGACTGTGAAGAGGTGCAGTTGATCGCGGGGTATGCGAACTTGCCGGCCTTCGCTCGGTCGAGCATCTCGGCGTAGACCTCGGGGGATGCAATGGGCATCTGATTACTCCTGAAGATGGGTGGATGTAAGCGTGGTAATCATCCCACTCGCGAAAGTGTGATGTCCCACCAGGCTCGGGTACTTGGACACCCACATAAGTGGGAACACTCCTGTCCTGATCAGTTCGAGAAAGTCAGCTGACGCACTGATCGAAACATCAGCGAGGCCGCCACTGCAACCGTTGCAACCACCGCGCCCGCAACGAATGTCGCGTGTAGACCGATTACTGCAACGAGCGGGCCGGCGAGCGCAAGACCGATCGGCCCGAACATCATCGAGCCAAGCGCGTCGTAGGAGGTGACCCTCGACAGCGACTCTCGGGGCACCCGGGTTTGCAAAGCTGTCAGCCAGAAGACGTAGAAGAGTTCCAGCGCGAACCCGAACACAAAGGCACCGGCGGCAGCCAGAAGCAAGGGTGCCTCGGCAGCGAGCAAGAGGAGCCACACGGGCAGCGCCAACGTGACGAGCATTCCGATCACCAACGGGTGTCCGGCTCTCACTTTCGAGGCGGCGATGCCTCCGATGAGAAGGCCAACGCCCTGGCAGGCCATCACGAGTGCCCAACCCTTAGGGCCGCCGTAGATGTCCAGAGCAAGAACCGGGCCAAGTACCCCCTCGGCACCGCGCCAGACCATGACGATGAATGAGAAGCACCCCACGATCACGACGATCCATCGGAACGAGAGGAAGATCCTCCACCCGTGGATGAGATCCGACATCACCGACTCTCCGGAGTCATGTGGCTTCGCCACATGACGAATCGAGTAGATGAGTGCAGCTGACAACACGAAGCTCAGCGAGTCGATCGCGATTGCCCAGCCCGGGCCGACGAGGGCGACGAGAACACCGCCCAATGCATTGCCGGCGATGAATCCGACATTGGTCGCGATCGAGACCAATGCATTGGCCGACTGCAACTGCTCATCGGGCACCACGTCGGGAGTTAGGCCAGACATCGCGGGGTACCACATCCCGTTGAGCAATCCTGAGAGCGCGCCGAGGATCGCGAGGATGGGTACGTTCGCGTGACCGGTGATGAGGAGGATCGCCATCGTCATGACAAAAACGCTCACCAAGGCGTCGGTCACCATGATTACTCGTGCACGACCTAGTCGATCGGCAATGACGCCACCGAAAGGCAGCATGAGCACGAGCGGGATTGCCTGGGCCGCGAGAACGATTGACAGTGAGGTGGGTGTCGCACCCGGCAACGCCAAAACACCGAAGGCCAGTGCGATCGGCGCGACTCCGTTGCCCACATTGCTGATCGCGCGCGACCAGAAAAGCCTGCGGAACTCGACGTTCCGCAGCACTTCCCGGCTCCCAACCATGCGATCAGCCTAGGCAGCGCCGACGCTGTTCAGTCGATCAGCGGCTCTCAGCCGACCTTTCCGAGGAGGTAATCGCGGCGCGCCATAAGCACCTCGACCGGAGCCGCGGCACTGGGCGGTCCGGGTGCAACCTTGCGCAACTCACCGTGAATCTCGGCATGGTTGCGTGAGGTGCGAGCAGCCCATTGACGCACTAGGCCGGCCACCTCCTTGCGCAGTGCATCGACATCGCGCCAATGCGTGCCATTACCCGCAACATCGAGTTCGTCGAAGAGAGTTCCGCTCTTGCGAATATCGGCGTCACGCACAGCAAGAAGTGTCGCTGTTTGCTCCGGGGTGAGCAGGCCGGGAAGACCGAGGAAGTCGGCATCCTCGGGAGCTACCTCTGCGGTGTGCGCGCGACCACCGTGCAGCACGTGTGCGAACTCGGCTTCAGAATCAAGTGCAGTGAACTCCGGCAGACCAGGCTCTGAGATGACTCGCTCAATCTGTGAGTCATCGAGTACTGCGCCTGAGGGGAACTTCACGACATGGTTGCGCTGCTCCTCGAGTTCGGCAGCGAGTGCGAGCAGTGGACGAACTGCAGGAATGAACACGGTCGCGGTCTCACGGGAGTTTCGCGCACGCACGACACGACCCACGGCTTGGGCGAAGAACAGCGGCGTTCGGTAACTCGTCGTCCACACGCACACATTCAGCCGAACGATGTCCACGCCTTCGGACACCTGGCGCACGGCGACCATCCAGCGATCCTGGCTTCGGTTGAACTCCTCGATCTTCTTGCTCGACTTCGGATCATCGGAGAGAACCAGCACCGGCGTGTGACCAGTGATCTTCTTCACCAACTTCGCATACGCGCGCGCGGTCTCTTGATCTGTCGCGAGCATCAACGCAGCAGCGTCGGGCATGCCGGAGTCACGTACATCGGAGAGCCGACGGTCAGCCGCGGCAATGACGTGCGGGATCCACTTGCCCTCAGGATTAAGTGCGGTGCGCCAAGCGGTTTCCTCGCGGCGCTTGGTGCCTGCGTCGGAGAGCGAGGCGCTCATCACGTCACCGGCTGAATTCATCCAACGACTAGTGCCCGAGTAGGCCGCAAAAACGACTGGCCGCACGACCGCGTCGGCGAGTGCTTCGCGGTAGCCATAGGTGTAGTCGGCCATCGACATGATCTCGTCAGACGACGGCGATGAGTACTGCACGAAAGGAATGCGTTCTTCGGGCTTG
>JBIJBU010000092.1:0-7481 GCA_044345075.1 Candidatus Nanopelagicales bacterium
CGCCAATAACTCGGTGCGCGTCTCCGATCTGTTCATGCGCGCTGTCGAGAACGGTGATGAGTTCGGCCTGACCGCACGCACCGATGGCCGCGTGGTCGAGACCGTTGATGCCAAGGAGCTCTTCGCGAAGATGACCGAGGCGGCATGGGCCTGCGCTGACCCGGGCATCCAGTACGACGACACGATCAACGACTGGCACACCAACCCCGAGACCGGTCGCATCAACGCGTCCAATCCCTGCTCGGAGTACATGAGCCTTGACAACTCCAGCTGCAACCTTGCCTCGCTGAACCTGCTCACCTTCCTCAAGGACGATGACACATTCGATGCCGAGCGCTTTGCCAAGGCAGTCGAGTTCGTCATCACCGCGATGGATATCTCCATCTCCTTCGCCGACTTCCCGACCGAGCCCATTGGTGACACCACCCGTCGCTACCGCCAGCTCGGCATCGGCTACGCGAACCTCGGCGCGCTGCTCATGGCCACCGGTCTTCCCTACGACAGCGATGGCGGCCGTGCCTTCGCTGCGGCGATCACCAGTTTGATGACCGGCTCTGCCTACAAGCGCAGCGCCGAGCTCGCAGGCGTGGTTGGTCCGTACGACGGCTACGCACGCAACATCGATGGCCACAAGCGCGTCATGCGCAAGCATGCGGCGGCCAACGACACGGTGCGCACCATCACCAGCCTCGACGGTGACGTCCAGAAGCTGGCGAACAAGGCGTGGGAGCAGTGCTTGAAGACCGGCGAAAAGAACGGCTGGCGCAACGCGCAGGCCTCGGTTCTTGCCCCGACCGGCACCATCGGCTTCATGATGGACTGCGACACCACCGGCATCGAGCCCGACTTCTCTCTGGTGAAGTTCAAGAAGCTCGTCGGCGGCGGCTCAATGCAGATCGTCAACCAGACCATCCCGCGCGCACTGCGCAAGGCCGGTTACACCGAGGAGACCGTCGAGGCAATCGTCGAGTACATCTCCGAGAACGGTCACGTCGTCGACGCACCGGGCCTCAAGCCCGAGCACTATGCGATCTTCGACACCGCCATGGGCGTTCGCTCCATCACCCCGATGGGCCACGTGCGCATGATGGCTGCAGTTCAGCCGTTCATCTCCGGTGCGATCTCCAAGACCGTCAACATGCCGGAGTCGGCCACGGTCGAGGAAGTTTCTGAGATCTACTTCCAGGGCTGGAAGCTTGGCATCAAGGCCCTGGCGATCTACCGCGACAACTGCAAGGTCGGCCAGCCGCTCTCCGATGGCAAGGCTGCCAAGGTTGATGAGGTTGTCGAAGCGGTTGCCGCCTCGATCGCTTCGGGCCAGCCGATCCGTCGCCGCCTGCCGAAGTCACGCCCGAGCCGCACCACTAGCTTCTCGGTGGCCGGTGCAGAGGGTTACATGACCGCAGGTGCCTACGAAGACGGCGCCCTCGGCGAGGTCTTCTTGAAGCTCGGCAAGCAGGGCTCAACCCTGGCCGGCGTCATGGATGCCTTCTCGATCGCCATCAGCATCGCGCTGCAGTATGGCGTGCCGTTGGAGGCCTTCGTCTCGAAGTTCGTGAACATGCGCTTCGAGCCGGCGGGCATGACCGACGATGCGGATATCCGCATCTCGCAGTCGATCATGGATTACATCTTCCGTCGCCTGGCCCTCGATCACCTGCCCTACGACAAGCGCGAGGCGCTCGGCATCTTCACGGCTGACGAGCGTTCGGCAACCGTGGCTGGCTACGGAGCACCCGTCGCCATCGCTCCGGCCGCTGACCTCGACGTTGTTGTCGAGGATGCAGCAACCGAGGCCGAGGTTGCCACGCCCAAGGCAGCACCAATGGTCGCTCACTCGAGCGCAGAACTGCTCGAGCAGATCACCGGGACCGCCTCTGATGCCCCGCTGTGCATGACCTGCGGCATCAAGATGCGCCCGGCCGGCTCGTGCTACGTCTGCGAGGGCTGCGGCAGCACCTCCGGCTGCAGCTAGTCAGTACCTACACGAAGGGCCACGGCGAAAGCCGTGGCCCTTCGTCTGTTCAAGCCTGGACAACCGAGTCGTGGTGTGATGGGCTGGTGCCATGACTGATGAAGCGATGATGTCCACGACCTTCGACCTGCCCGGTTACCGCGTCGATCAGACCATGGGGATGTGCTGGGGAGTGCTTGTGCGCTCTGTTGGCTTTGCCAAGGGCTTCACCGGAAGCTTCAAGGCCCTTGCCGCCGGTGAGGTCAAGCAATACACCAATGTGGTCGACGAGGCCCGCAAGGAGGCCGTCGAGCGGCTCATGGAGCATGCGAAGTCGCTGGGCGCCAATGCGGTGCTTGGCGTGCGCTTCGACTCCTCCGACATGGGCAATGGCCTGGCCGAGATCCTCGCCTATGGCACAGCAGTGAAGGTGTCACCGACTAGCTGAGCAGTGGCGCAGTTCTTCGAACTAGACGTGCGTGTACAGACCGCAGTTGCGCTGCCTACTTCTCGGCAGGGGTCACCTTGATTGACGTGCTGACTCGGACTGGCAAGCAACCCTTACCGGTCACTGTTGCCGTGATCGGCCATTGCTTGCGCGTCGTGGCACCGACGAGAACGGTCGCCTCGGTTGTGCCGGACTTCGATGCCGTGACGTACTGACGTTCGCGGCCTGAGGCAAAGGTGACCCGGCATCCGACCTGGACTCCGCGTGCCATCACCACGACGGAGTCATTCGGTGCGGCAGTTCGCGGGGTTGTGCTGAGTACCGGATCGGCGCCGAGCGCTGCCGCGGGCGTGGCTACGACGACCCCGATGGCCAAGGTGAAGGGCAGGCCGGTGTTGGTGGTACCGGACAGGCTCAAGGTGTGACGACCAAGGGGCAGGGTCGACGGCAGCGTGGCAGACGATGCGAAGGTGCCAGTGCTGCTGGACGTTGAAGAGGTGAGCGTGACCGGATCTGAATAAAGCGTCTGATTGACAGGGGAGTTCGCAGACAAGCCCAACGCCTGCGTCGGCACCTGACCCGAACGGGGCAAGATCAGTGAGCCGTCAGTGGTCAGCGGGACACCTTGACCTTGAGGAGTCGTGCCGCGCAGGGTGAGTGACACCGGGCCTGCGGTCAGGGTGAGCCCCGCACCACGACGACCCTCGGTGATCGTGACCTCGACTGAGCGCCCGCCGATGGTCATGCTCGTGCCACCGGGAGCGAGAGTCGGCGAAGCTGTTGACGTCGGCGTGGCTGTTGGTGTGGGTGTTGGCGTTGGTGTGGGTGTTGGCGTCGGTGCGGGAGCCGGCGGTGGCTCCGGGCACGAGGTCGCCGTCGCACTCGAGTTGATGGACCTCAACTGCGGGTAGATCGATGTCGAGCAGTCGTAGCCCCACACGGTGCTGAAGTTCCAGCCCGGATAGTTCGTGGAGAACCGCATCTGGCTGGTGCTCAGTGCCGACGTTCCGCTGATCGCGCGACCATCTGGCGGGAAGCCAAACCCGCCAGGGAACACGAGCCCGGTCGTCTGTGTGTTCCACTGCACACCTGAAGCGGTCAAATCCAATGGGTCAAAGTAGCCCGTGACGCCCCCGACAGACGTAGCACTCACCGTGTTGAAGGAGCCTGCATAGTAGGAGTTCTGAATCTCCAGGCTGTCGCCAGAGCCTGCGATACCTCCTGCCTGGCCCCGTGGCCAAGATGCAGTGCCCTGCAACGCAACCGATCCGGTGGAGTACGAATCAACGATGGTCGGCACAATCCCGCTCTGGCTCTGGTTCCAGGCATAACCGACGATTCCGCCGGCGAACCGGTATCCGGTGACGGTGCCCGTGGAAAAACTGCGACGCACGGCCGTCTTCCCGTTGAGCTCGCCGACGACGCCTCCGGCCATATCCCCAGTCGGAGAGGTGGGGGATGTTGGGCTGAGAGTCACACTCCCAGTCGCGTAGCTTTCCTCGATCGAGGCCATTCCTGATGTGTTCCATACCTGAATCAACTCACCGACCACGCCGCCCGCGACTCTGCCGGTCGCCGCGACGGCGCCGCTCGTCCGGCTTCCGGAGATGGTGAGAGCCCCTGTCCCGCTCGTCTGGGCGTAGCCCACGAGACCGCCAACGTTCTCGCTGCCAGTAACTGCGCCGGTAGCCTGGCTACCGGAGATGGTAAGATCCCCTGCGAGGGTCGCCAGGGCGGCGCCCACGAGACCCCCGACACTGTTGTTTCCGGTGACTGTCGCCGATGAACTGCTATCAATCAGGGTGACGTTCGGTGCGCCGCTCTGCAGGGTGCCGACAATTCCTCCGACACTGTTGAATCCTGAGATTGAGCCGGAACTCGACGCATTTTGGATGCTCGTGTCCCCGGCCCATCCGGCAATGCCACCGAGCCACGAGTGATTGGTTGTTGAGGTTGAGGCCACCGTCAAGCTGCCGCCGTAGGTCACGCGAATGAGCTCGGATTGGTCTGCTTCGCCCACGACACCGCCGACTTTGTTGGCCATGCCGGTGGTGATCGAGACCTCCGAGCTCGTGTCCTGGATCAACGAGCCGGCCTCAATCTGTCCCGCAATGCCCCCAAACCACCCAAGGTAGCCCGTCACGGTGATTGCCCCCGAGACGAAGCAATTCAGGATGTCGGTGTTCTGTGCCAATGCGACCAACCCGCCAGCGAAATTGCCATTGACGGCCAGGGACACCCCGAGCAGTCTGATGTTCTTGAGGGTCGCATCAATCGTGTGGCCGAACAGGCCGAGATGTGACCCCGTGCCGGTGAGCCCGCTGATGGACTTGCTGTCGCCGTCGTAGGTTCCCCGGAAGGGAGTGGATGTGTCAGGTCCAATGGGAGTCCAGCTCCCTGACAAAGTGATGTCGGCCGTCTGCTTGAAGTGAAGCCCCGAGATGCGGCAGTTGCTGTTCGAGGCCAGTTGTGCCAACTGCGTCTGATTGGCGATCCTGAACGGATCAGCACTCGTTCCGCTGCCATTCGAGGCAAGCGCGTCGCAGACACTGCGCGCCGTCGCGGTGAAGGTGACCGGTGACCCGGTGAGGCCGGATGCAGTGGCCGTGAGGGTGTTCGGTCCAGCGGTCGCGCCGAGGGTCCACGTGGGCGAGGTGGCGATGCCGTCGGCCCCTGTCGTCACTGTGGCTGGCGAGCCGAGAGTGCCACCACCTGTGGCAACCGCGAACGTGACCGAGACTCCAGCCACGGGCGCACTGCCTGCCCCCGTGACGAGGACCGCCGGGGACGTCGCCACGGACCCGGCTATCGGAGCGCTCTGATTGTCCCCGGCAGACACCGCGATCGTGGTCGCCGTCACGGAGGCCTGTGCCGTGGGAACCCCGATCAGCATCGACAAAGCCACAGCGAGAGTGGCGACAAGTGCTCCCCAGGCGCGAGTCATGGACTCAGCCTAAACACAGGGTGCGGATCACAGCGAACATACGTGAGATCCTGGGCTCATTCGTTGAAGAGTCAACTATGTGGAATACTCGCGGCACACCCAGAGGAGAGTTCATGAACCACGAGTTCGATCAGTCACTGCTCGGTATCGATGCCACCAGTGCCGCCACGCTCTTTCACGATGCGCATACCGCATACTCATTCGCCGATCAGCCGGTGACCGATGAGCAGTTGGCCGGCATCGTTCACCTGCTGCGCTGGGCGCCGACCGCGATTAATAGCGGGCCGCTGCGCGTGACCTTCGTGCGCTCATCTGAGGCCAAGGCTCGGCTGCTGCCGCTCGCGTCATCGGGCAACCAGCAGAAGATCACTGAAGCCGCAGCGACGGCGATCCTCGCTGCCGACACTGATTTTCATGAGTACATCGAGCTGCTCGCACCGGGTGCGATCGGTATGAAGGCGGGCTTCGACGAGAGCTTCGAGAACCGCAATGGCTTTGCCCGATTCAATGCCTCGATCCAGGCGGGCTACTTCATCCTGGCCGTGCGTGCCATGGGCTTGGCAGCGGGTCCGATGGCGGGCTTCAACAATGCAGGGGTCGATGAGGAGTTCTTCCCGAACTCGCCGCTGCGCTCAATCGTGCTGGTCAATATCGGCTACCCGAGCGCGGAGGCCTTTCGAGAGCGCAGTGCTCGACTTCCGCTCGACACAGTCGTCACCTACCTGTAACGGGCGATAACGGCATGGAGCGGATTCTCGAACTCGGAGCTCAGATAGCCGAGGGGCCGGTCTGGGATTCATCGACGTCCACGTGGCTCTTCGTGGACATCACTGCCGGGCTTGTCCATCGTCTGGAGGCGGAGTCCGGCGAACTAGTGACGTTCTCGGTCGGGCAGCCGGTTTCTGCTGTCATGCCGACTTCGTGTGGTCGACTTCTCTTGGTGTCCGTGCATGGACTGATCCTGTGCGAACCAGATGGCACTAGCCAGAAGGCATTCGGGGATCGTCTCGAAACTGATCCGGTTCTCTTGCTCAATGATGCGAAGGTTGACTCACGCGGGCGTTTGTGGACGGGTAGTCGTGACGGTGAGAGGAGCGACCGTGGCCACCTATTTCGCATTGACGGCAATGGTCGTGCCACGGTGATGCTGGAGGGAGTAACTGTCTCCAACGGCCTGGGCTGGAGCCCAGATGATCGCTTCTTCTATTTCATCGACTCGCTGACGTATGCGGTGCGAGTCTTCGATTTCGATGCGGAGGTCGGCGAGATCAGCAACGGTCGCGAATTCTGCACCTTCCACCCTGATAGCGGGCTGCCGGATGGGCTGAGTGTCGATGAGCATGGGGGAGTCTGGATCGCGCACTTCGGTTCGGGCACGATCACGCGTCATGATCCGTCTGGCCAACTCGTGGCCGAGCATCATCTACCGGTTCCGAATGTCACAAGCCTGGCCTTCGGCGGTCACGAGGGCGTCGATGTTCTCGTGACCACTGGGAAGTACAAGATGTCCGATGCTGAGCTGGCGCATTGCCCCACTGCGGGAGATATCTTCGGCGGCACCTGGGGTGTGCGCGGGGTGCCGACACGTCCCTTCGCTCTTGGCTGATCCGCGACTTCGGTCTTGGAGCGCGTGAATTGTCCTGACACCGTTGTCATTTGCGCGACACGAGATTTTTTTGAGCACGACCGAGACATGCACGCGCTTGCAGGGAGAGGATGTTTAGACAACTTCGGCTGACCTGCCTCTGAGGCGGATGCCGGCGTGCACGACTTCCCCCGTGCGATCATCGCTCTGCATGGAGGACACATGTCTGACACCCGCTACGTCTATGACTTCTCTGAGGGGAGCCGCGAGCAGAAGGATCTCCTGGGCGGCAAGGGGGCCAACCTTGCAGAAATGACCCGTCTGGGTCTGCCGGTGCCTCCGGGTTTCACGATCACCACCCATGCGTGCCGCTGGTTCCTCACCCACGATGAGGAGCCGCCCGAACTGCGCGTCCAGGTCACCGCAGCACTGCGCAGACTCGAGGATGAACTCGATCGACGGCTGGGCGATCTACATGACCCTCTGCTCGTGTCCGTGCGCTCGGGCGCAGTGTTCTCGATGCCGGGCATGATGGACACGATCTTGAATA
>JBIJBU010000093.1:0-7452 GCA_044345075.1 Candidatus Nanopelagicales bacterium
AGGCATAACTATTCCAATCGAGACATCACGCGCGTCTCGAAAGGGGTCCGCGTTCGACCTCAGTTGTGCCAAGACTCGCTGGCGGGCCGATTCTTGATCGACCTCTTGGTATGCCACTGCGGCGCAGCGACCCCTCGATGTTACGGGAGTGAGCCGTGATACTGAAATCCACGAGGGCATACGCTCCTCCCGTGACCGAAAATCCGGTGAATACCGCCGCCGAGGCGCCCGGGATCTCGCCCAAAAAGAAGCGGATGCGCACTCTTCTCTCGCTGCTCATCGGCTTGATCATCATGGTCGCGGTCTTCTTCTTCCTCTTTCCGCAGCTCGGCAACTACGGCAAGGCGTTTGACCAGCTGCAGAACATCTCGCCGATGTGGATCGCCCTTCTCGTCGCGGCCGGCCTACTCAACATCGTGCTGTATCCGTTCACGGCGATTGCGGCTATCCCTCATCTCAGTTACCGCCACGCCTTCGTGAACAGGCAGGCCGGCTTCCTGGTCAGCAACGTGATCCCCGGCGGAGGCGCTGTCGCGGTAGGCACCCAGTACGCGATCCTCGCTCGTTACGGCGTTCCGGCTCCCGCTGCGGCGGCCGCCGTGTCCGCTGACGCCGTCTGGACATACCTGCTCACGCTGTCGTTCCCGATGATTGGCGTTGTCGGACTCGTGATCGAAGGTCGCTCAACAGCAGGCTTCATGACAGGCGCGATCATCGGTCTCGTCGTCGTCATCATCTCGGTCATCGCGATCAGCCTGATCCTGCGCAGCGAGTCTGGGGCGCGCAAAGTCGCCCGTCTCGTGCAGAAGCCCGTCACGCACGTGATGAAGGTGTTCAAGAAGCCGGCACCTGACATGACCGAGAAGCTCGTCGAGTTTCATCATGAGGCCTCCGAACTCGTGGGTCGCCGCTGGCACTGGCTCACGATCACCAATGTCACCGCGCAGCTCACTCCATTCCTGGTGCTGCTGTTTGCGCTCGCCGGCCTCGATCAATTCCCGGAGCCTCTCAGCCTTATCGAGATCTTCGCGGCGTACTCAATCGCGCTCCTGCTCACGAGTTTTCCGATCACACCCGGGGGGCTCGGCACTGTCGACGCTGCACTTGTGGCCCTGCTCGTCGCTTTCGGTGTTGACAGCTCGATCGCCGTCGTGGCCGACCTCATCTGGCGACTCGTCTGGTTCTTGCCGCAGCTGCTCGTCGGCCTCGGCGCCTTTGGAATGTACAAGTGGGATACGAGGAAACATGCACATTGAAATCTGGTCTGACGTCGTGTGCCCGTGGTGCTTCATCGGCAAGCGCAGGCTCGAGCGCGCTCTCGCCGCGGTAGGCGTGACCGACGCCGTCATCACCCACCGTGCCTTCCAGCTAGATCCCTCGGCGACAACTCAAGGCAAGCGCACCGTCGACGTCCTTTCCGCGAAGTACGGGCTCGATGACGCGGGCGTCAAGCAGATGATGGAACAAGTCACTGAGGTCGCGGCGGGCGAAGGGCTCACCTACCGACTTCTCGACGGCACCAGTGGCAACACCGTGCTCGCACATCGGTTGTTGCTGTGGGCACAGGAGCAAGGCCGCGCTCAAGAGCTTCTCGAACTCCTGTACTCCGCATACTTCGAGAATGCGCAGCCCGTTTTCACCCTCGACGAACTCCTCCCCTCCGTCACCGAAGCCGGCCTTGACGCAAGTGCCGCACGCATCGCCATGGAATCGAACGCCTACGCCGCAGAGGTCGAGTCAGACGCCGAACTCGCACGAGCTTTCGGCGCTAATGGTGTCCCGTTCTTCGTCTTCGATCGCAAGTACGGAATTTCAGGTGCCCAGCCCTTCGAGGTCTTCGTCCAGACCATCGAGAAGACGCTCGAGCCCGCCGAATGAGAAACTGAATCCATGGACGACTCCACCAAGCGCGCATTGCGCTTCTCCCTCTTCCTGCAGGGGTTCACGGTGCTGCTGTTCGGCACCGCCACAGTCGTGCGCGCCAGTGCGGAGGGCATCGGGGTTCTCACCGGAGTCTTCGCAATCGGCTTCCTGCTCGCCTGCGGCGCGTTTGCCTTCACCGCGCGTTACCTGCGCTCGCACTGACCCCGGGCCGCTGCTAATCTGGACCCGTCAGGGGAGCTCGCGAGTTCGGCGGGCTGAGAGGGTGGCCGCTGCCACCGACCCACGGAACCTGAACTGGGTAATGCCAGCGTGAGGGATGATGAATATGTCATTTGTTAAGCCTGTTTTCGCAGCTGCTGCACTCGGCGGCGTCCTGCTCGTCTCTGCGTGCGCGGGTACCACGCCTGCCGATCCGACTCCGAGTCTCAGCGGTCCGTCCACTGTTCGCCTGATCACCCACGACTCATTCGCCGTCTCCGAGGCACTGATCGCTGACCTGAAGGCCCAAACGGGTATCACGCTGGAAATCGTCACAGGTGGCGATGCGGGCCAGGTCGTGGCAGGAGCAATTCTCTCCGCCGGCGCACCGAGCGGCGATGTGTTGTTCGGCATCGACAACAGCCTGATCGCCAAGGCCATCGACGCCGGGGTCTTCGAACCCTTCGTGGCGGCGAATCTCGGCAATGTGCTGCCAACCCTGCGTGATGACACCGCCGAGGACAAAGTCACGCCGATTGATTACGGCGATGTATGCATCAACATGGACGAGGCCTGGTTTGCGCAGAACGGCATCGAGATGCCGCGCAGTCTCGACGATTTGAAGAATCCCGAATATCGGGATCTTCTCGTGGTTCAAGACCCCGCCACGAGCTCACCTGGTCAAGCGTTCATGCTCGCCACCATCTCTCGCTATGGAGACACCTGGGAGGAGTACTGGCAGGCGTTGCGCGAGAACGGCGTGAAGGTTGCCGGCTCGTGGTCCGAGGCATACGAGGGCTCGTACACCGCAGGCGGCGGCAATGGAGATCGACCGCTCGTCGTGTCCTACGCGACCAGTCCGCCTGCAGAGATCGTGTACGCCGCCGATCCCAAGCCGGTCAAGCCCTACAGCGTCGTGATGACCGACGGCTGTTACCGACAGGTCGAGTACGCGGGCGTGCTCGCGGGCACGTCGAACCCGGCAGGCGCGAAGACCGTGATCAACTGGCTGCTCTCCCCCGCCGTGCAGGCGGACGTCCCCCTGTCAATGTTCGTCTTCCCTGCACTCGCCGGAGTGATCCCACCGAAGGTCTTCGTCGACTTCGCCGCACCGGTGAAGGAGCCGCTGCAACTGCCCTCTCGCGAGGTCGCGGAGAAGCAGGCGCAGTGGCTCGATGAGTGGGGCCAGGTGATGGGGCGCTGAACACGCCCCGCTGGCTGCGCGGGATCTGGGTTGTCCCGCTCGTCTTCTTGCTTGTCGTACTGGTCGTGCCACTGGTCCTGCTGATCGCTCGCACATGGTCAGGAAACGGAATGCGCGTGCTTGCTGACGCATCCACGTGGCAAATCGTCGGCTTAACCTTCACGCAGGCGATTCTCAGCACGGCACTCTCCCTGATCATCGGTCTGCCGATCGCATCAGTGGTCTCGCGTTACTCCTTCCGCGGCCGTTCATTCGCGCTCGCCCTCGTGACTGTTCCGTTCGTGATGCCCACGGTCGTCGTCGCGATGGCCTTTCGGGCTCTTCTGGGCTCGAGCCTTCCACAGGGTTTCGCGATCGTGGTGCTCGCTCACGCGTATGTAAACCTTGCCGTAGTTGTGCGCATCGTCGGTGCGCAGTGGGCTCAGCACGATGCCCGCTACTCGCAGGCAGCCCGAACGCTCGGCGCCTCCCGCTTGACCGCATTTCGCACTGTGACGCTTGCCTACTTGCGGCCCTCGATCGTTTCCAGCTCAGTAGTCGTCTTAATCTTCAGCTTCACGTCACTTGGCATCATCGTGTTGCTCGGCGATACATCAACGCGAACCCTTGAATCCCAGATACTGCGGCGCACCTCCGTTCTGCTCGACTTCCCTGCGGCAGCAGCGCTGGCGGTATTGCAGCTGATCTTGATCTCCGTCGTGATCGCCCTGGGCGCCGTAGCCAGTCGTCAACGGGGGAGACAGAAACCGATTCGAGCGGCGCTGATGTCTTTGCCGCGCGGCCTCGGATCTCGTGTGCTGATTCGCTCAATTGCAGTGGCTAGCTGCGCGATCGTGTTACTGCCCGTTCTCGCCTTGCTGCTGGCCTCACTTCGCTCGCAAGCCGGACTCACCCTTCAGTGGTGGAGCACACTTGGCTCAATCGATGCCGGAACAACTCGACTCGGATCTCCGCTTGCTTCGCTTCTGCAATCCGTTCAGTTCGCCCTGATCACTGGTGCGGTGGCGAGTGTCATCGGCGGTTGCGCGGCAATCGCAGTGCTGGCACATCGCTGGGGTCGCATCGTGACACTCTTCGCGATTGTTCCCCTCGCGATCTCCGCCGCGACATTGGGTCTTGGCATGTTGCTCGCCTTCGGGCGGCCACCCGTTGACTTGCGTGCTGCAGGGCTGCTCATTCCACTTGCGCATTCGCTCGTCGCGATTCCGCTCGTCGTAGCGGTGGTCGCGCCCGCACTGCGCGGGATTGATCCGCGAATGCAGGATGTCGCGGCTACCCTCGGCGCCCGGCCGACACGTGCGTTCTTCACCGCGTACGGCTCTACTCTGCGCATGGTCATGCTCGCAGCAGGTGGTCTTGCGTGCGCGGTCTCCTTGGGCGAGTTCGGCGCCGCCTCCTTCCTAGCGCGTACAGGCGCGCCGACCGTGCCCATCCAGATCGTCAAACTCATCAGTCGCCCCGGTGAGCAGTCGTATGGCGTGGCAGCAGTGATGTCAGTGATCCTGGTCGCGCTTACGCTCATGCTCGTGCTCAGCGTCGATCGACTCGGAAGGAGAAGAAGTGAACTACGCACTTCGCACTGACAGTCTCGTCGTGGGCTACGACGGTTGGGAATCCGGTTCGATTGATCTGCAGATTGCCCCCGGTTCGATCACGGCGATCCTCGGGCCAAGCGGCTGCGGTAAGTCCACCCTGCTCAGCACCATCGCCGGAATTCGTCCGGCGGTGAGCGGTCGCGTCTTTCTCGACGAGCTCGATGTCACTGCGCTTCCTGCCAATGAGCGCACGGCGGGCATGGTGTTCCAAGAGCCGCTCCTCTTCCCGAGTTATGACGTCGCGCGCAATGTCGGTTATGGCCTCGAACGGCAGGGCGTATCGCGCAGCGCAGCCCGTGCACAGGCACTCGAGTTGCTCGAGTGGGTCGGGCTCGATGGATTCGGAAGTCGGTCCGTGGATGAACTCAGCGGTGGGCAGGCTCAGCGAGTGGCGTTGGTGCGTGCACTTGCTCCGTCACCATCGGTGCTTCTGCTCGACGAACCCTTCAGCGCACTCGATGTTGACCTGCGCCAGCGGCTAGCCCGCGAGGTAGCAGATCTCTTACGTGATCGTGGCGTGGCCGCAGTGCACGTGACACATGACCCTGCTGAGGCCATGGCAATCGCTGATCACGTGGTGAACTTCAACGATCTCTCACCGTGATGACCTGCCGGACAACTATGCAGCGAGGATCAGGCCAGCTGCTTGCATCGGACCTTGAGGATCTTGTTCTGGATCCTGGTCGATGAACAAGAGCGCAACCCGCGCCTTCAGGTCGAAGAGAGCAGGCTCCGGGACGGCAGCGCTGATGGTCTCCTCGAATACGAGGAAGGTGTCGTTGATTGCCGGCTGATCCTTGGTGAGCTCGATCGGATTCAGTGCGGCGGCTGACAGATACTCCTGCCAGGCAAGGTTGTGCGCGAGATAGGCCTCGCGCGTGTCCCAGATGGCGACATCCCAGGGCAGCAGCTTGACCGCAGCGACCTTGTCGCCAGCTAGCGCGACGCTCGAGGCGCCGTTGGCGGAAATATTCGACAAGGTCGCATCGAAGGCGTCCTTGTCCGCATCGGTCGGATTCTTCTTCGCCGCATAAGTGTCGAAGGCTTCACTGATCTGATCCTGGACGGTGCCCATGGCAGCCTCCGAAACCTCGATCGCCGTGACGAGCTCGCGCATCTGGACATTTCGGGCCACCCAGTCCCCCGCCAAGGCCCCTCCCGCGAGCACGGTGAGCAGAAATGCCGCCAGACCGGTCACCCAGGGAATCCACGAGGGGAAAGAACGTGCGGGAAGGTCTTCGGTGGTCATGAAGCCATCATGACTCATGCACTAACGTTTGGGGGTGCTAGAGGCCCAGGACTGGCGTACGCAGTACGCCGCGCTGACCACGCGACTGCAGCAGCAGTACCGCGCGCTCCCTGCCGACGCCCCCGTTCGACTCGCTAAGCGCACCTCGAATCTCTTCCGCCCCCGGGCCGCCGCAACCTCTCCGGGCCTCGATGTTCTCGCCTTCGACGGCGTGCTCAATGTCGACCCCGAGGCTCGCACGGCCGAGGTTCTCGGGATGACCACCTACGAGCATCTTGTTGACGCCACGCTGCCCTTCGGGATGATGCCGATGTGCGTGCCGCAGCTACGCACGATCACCCTCGGCGGCGCTGTTACAGGCCTGGGCATCGAGAGCGCGAGCTTCCGCTTCGGCACGCCGCATGAGTCGGTGAAGGAGATGGACATCCTCACCGGCAGCGGCGAGATCCTTACCGTGACGGGCGCCAGCGATGACCCCAATCGCGAACTGTTCTACGGCTTCCCGAATTCCTATGGCTCACTCGGTTACGCGCTGCGACTGCAGATCGAGCTCGAGCCCGTGAAGCCGTACGTGCACCTGCGGCACATCCGTTTCGACACTGCGGAAGACATGGCCGTCGTAATGTCGCAGATCGTCGACTCGCGCGCGAACGGTGAATACGAGTACAAGGGCGTACGCGTCGACTTCCTCGATGGCACGGTGTTTTCCGCGCACGAGCAGTACCTCACCCTCGGCGAGATGGTCGACTCAGTGCCCAAGGGGCTGTCGGTCAGTGACTACACGGGCATGGGCATCTACTACCGCTCGATCCAACAGCACAGTGAAGACGTCCTCACCATTCACGATTACCTGTGGCGCTGGGATACCGACTGGTTCTGGTGCTCACGTGCCTTCGGTGCGCAGAAGACCTGGCTGCGGCGCATCTGGCCAAAGAGCAAGCTTCGCAGCGATGTCTACTGGAAGCTCGTGGCCTTCGATCGCAAGCGCGACGTCTCGGGCAAGATCGCGAAGCTGCGCAAGCAACCCCAGCGCGAGCCCGTGGTTCAGGACGTCGAGGTGCCCATCGACCGCCTGGCCGAGTTCCTCGACTTCTTCCATCGCGAGGTGGGCATTGAGCCCGTGTGGGTCTGCCCGCTGAAGCAGCGCGACCCGAACGCCATTTGGCCCCTCTACGAATTCGATCCGCAGGTGCTTTACGTCAATGTCGGCTTCTGGTCGACCGTGGCGCTCCCTTCGGGCGTGAGCCCCGACGAGGGTCGGGTCAACCGCAGAATCGAAGAAATCGTGACGAATTTGGACGGTCGCAAGTCTTTGTACTCCA
>JBIJBU010000094.1:0-7447 GCA_044345075.1 Candidatus Nanopelagicales bacterium
GCTCGGTCGTCCGGCGTTGGCCCAGGAGGTCGCGGCGGTCTGTGCCTTTCTCACCTCGGAGGACTCCTCGTACATGTCAGGCGCTTACGTTCCCGTCGATGGTGGTTGGCTGGCCCTGTGATGTCTACGTGGAATGAACGACGTCTGCCGAGACCCAAGGACATCCTTCCTCTCATCGGCAAGCCAGATCGGTCAAAATCACCGCTTCAACGACGTCTGGAGCGGTGCGCGAGCATTGCTGATATCCGAGAACTGGCCCGTCGCAAGACTCCTCGTGCGGTATTCGAGTACACCGATGGTGCGGCGTTGTCGGAGTCGAGCTTGCGACGCAGTCGCGAGGCATACCGCAGTGTCGAGTTCACCCCTCGCGTGCTGCGTGATGTAGCAAATGTCGATCTCACCGTGGAGATGATGGGAGTGTCGAGTCGACTCCCATTCGCCTTCGCCCCCACTGGTTTCACGCGGATGATGAACCACGTCGGTGAGCCGGCAGTGGCGAGAGTCGCGGCAGACCGGGGCATCCCATACGCGCTCTCCACCTTCGGAACTACCAGCATCGAGGAGCTCGCGGAAGCAAGCCCGGGCACGCGTCGGTGGTTCCAGTTGTATGTGTCGCGCGATCGCGCTCAGGCAGAAGATTTCATGCGCCGTGCTGATGCGAATGGATATGACACGCTCATTCTCACTGTCGACACTGTGGTGGGTGGAATTCGCCGCCGCGAGATAAGCAATGGGTTGACCATTCCGCCCCAGCTACGGCTGTCAACTATGGCCGACATGGCCATGCATCCGCGTTGGTGGCTGAACGTCTTGACCACGCCGCCGTTGACCTTCGCGAATCTGACGAGTACCGACGGCGCTGTTGGTGAAATGATCACTCGAGTGCTTGATCCAGGCGTGACCGGTGAAGACATCGCGTGGATTCGCGACAACTGGTCAGGCAAACTCATGGTGAAGGGCATTCAGTGCCTCGATGATGCGCTGATGGTGGCTGATCTCGGCGTCGATGCCATGGTGCTGTCCAACCATGGTGGCCGCCAACTCGACATGGGCAGAGCCCCGCTCGAGCTGTTGCCCGAAGTGGCCGACGCCATCGGCGATCGCGTGGAGGTCTACATCGATGGCGGGATCACGAGT
Organism: Candidatus Nanopelagicales bacterium; assembly: GCA_044345075.1. Classification (GTDB taxonomy): domain Bacteria; phylum Actinomycetota; class Actinomycetes; order S36-B12; family S36-B12; genus CAIKZY01. The sequence continues at coordinate 1,138 of JBIJBU010000094.1, forward strand.
GGTACCGACATCGTCGCCGCACTTGCCCTCGGCGCCCGTGGCACGTTGGTTGGACGCGCGTATCTCTACGGCCTCATGGCCGGCGGTTACGACGGCGTGGCCCGAGTCGCGGAGATCCTGGAGAAGGAGATTCGAGTGACCATGCAGTTGCTCGGGGTAACCAAGATCTCGGAGTTGAATGGGAGCGTGGCACGGTTGAGGTCCGAAAGATCCTGAGACCTCAGGCAGTGTCCTCATGGCCTCGCGAATCGCTCGTAGTAACTGACTCGGCTGACCTCGTTCCCTCACTTGCGTCTTGTGAGGCAGCTCGGGCGGCCTCAACTGGGCTCGTCGGCGGCTCTTCCACGTGGATTGGGGATGGCAATAGGCGCTCTCGGGAGTCGGTACCCTTGACCCGTGCCTCTCGCCTTCTATGACACAGCCACGCGTGCTACCCGGGAATTCGTCCCGATCGTGCCGGGCAAGGTCGGCATCTACCTGTGCGGCGCCACCGTGCAGGCCCCGCCACACGTAGGCCACATTCGCTCGTCGGTCGCCTTCGATGTGCTGCGCCGCTGGCTGATCGCCCGGGGTTACGACGTCACCTTCATTCGCAACGTGACCGACATCGACGACAAGATCATCCACAACGCCGGTCACGACGATGTTCCCTACTGGGTCGTCGCGATGCGCAATGAGCGCAACTTCACCCGCGCCTACGACACCCTCGGCTGCATCCCGCCGACCTACGAGCCCCGCGCCACCGGTCACATCCCCGAGATGATCGAGATGATGCAGCGCCTGATTGACGCCGGCTACGGGTACGCGATGAATGGCGATGTCTACTTCGACGTACGCAAGTTCGTGGGTTACGGCTCGCTCAGCGGCCAGAAGATTGACGACATGCTCGCGTCGCCCGATTCCGAGGCACAGATCAAGCGCGATCCGCGCGACTTCGCGATGTGGAAGGGCGCCAAGCCCGACGAGCCGTACTGGGATACCCCGTGGGGTCCGGGTCGTCCGGGATGGCACATCGAATGCTCGGCCATGGCGAACAAGTACCTCGGTGCGCAATTCGACATTCACGGCGGCGGACTCGACCTCGTCTTCCCGCATCATGAGAACGAGATTGCGCAGTCGAAGGCTGCGGGTGATCAGTTCGCGAACTTCTGGCTGCATAACGCCTGGGTCACGACCGCCGGCGAGAAGATGAGCAAGTCGCTCGGCAATTCACTGCTCGTCGACGAGATCGTGCAGCGCGTGCGCCCGGTGGAACTGCGCTACTACCTGGTGGGTGCGCATTACCGCTCGATGCTCGAGTACTCCGACGATTCGGTGAAGGAAGCCGGTCAGGGCTACCGTCGTATCGAAGGGTTCTTGCAGCGCGCGTTTGAAGCCTTGGACTCAGATCCCTCACTTCTCGACGTCGCCGCATCGTCGAACGGAAGCGGCCCTTCCCTTCGCTCGGCCGATTTTGATGCCGCGATGGACGACGATCTCTCCGTACCCGCAGCCTTGGCTGTCTTGCACGAGGCCGTGCGTGAAGGCAATGCCGCACTCACCGCAGGTGATCTTGCCGCTGTGCGCAACGCTTTCGTCTCGGTACTCGCGATGGTCGACGTTCTGGGCGTGAACCCGTGGGCCTGGGCTTCAACTTCGGCCGATACCGATACCTCGCGTTCCACCATCGACGCCCTCGTGCGCGTCGCACTTGATCAGCGCCAGGAGGCGCGTGCTCGCAAGGACTTTGCCGCAGCGGATGCCATTCGCGACGGCCTTGATGCCATCGGTATCAAGATCGAGGACACCGCCACTGGTGTCCGCTGGAATCTGGAGGCGTAATGGCAGGCAATTCACAGCGCAAGGGGGCCATGCGCAATCCGGGCACGAAGAAGGGCCCGACGGTCGGTACCGGTGGTGCTCGTCGCAAGGGTCTACAGCCCAAGGGTCCGACACCCAAGGCAACCGAGCGCCCGCATCATCCTGCTGCGCGCCGCGAGCGCGCTGCTGCGCGTCGGGCCGACGAGGCCGCGGGCAAGAAGATCAACAAGCGCACAGGTGTCGCAGCTGCAGGCCGTGCGGCGGGTCCGCGCAAGCGCCCGACCGCTGACGGTGGTGGCTTCCTGATGGGCCGCAACTCCGTGGTGGAAGCACTGCGCGCGAAGATTCCCGCGAAGGCGCTCTACGTCCAGGTCAAGACTGAAGCTGATGATCGCTGGCGGGAGGCGCTCAAGCTCGCGACCGCATTCCGCATCCCGATCATGGAAGTCACTCGCACTGATCTTGATCGCATGACGGATACCGGCGTGCATCAGGGTCTCGTGCTCTCGGTGCCCGCATACGAGTACACCGAGCTCGATGAACTGAAGACTGCAACCGTGCTCGTCGCCCTCGATGGCGTCACCGACCCGCGCAACCTGGGCGCTATCGCGCGTTCGGCAGCAGCGTTCGGCGCCGGCGGCATTGTGATCCCGTCACGTCGTTCGACAGGTGTTACTCCCGGTGCCTGGAAGACCTCCGCAGGTGCACTCGCACGCGTGCCCGTCGCGCAGGTCACCAACCTCACGCGCGCGCTGCAGGGTCTCCAAAAGGCCGGCTACACAGTGATCGGGCTTGCCGCTAATTCCGGAAAGTCGCTGCAGGATCTCGATCCCGTGATCCTGGGCGGCAACATCGTGATCGTCGTCGGTTCAGAGGGCCAAGGCCTCGGCCGTCTGGTCAGCGAGACCTGCGACTGGCTCGTCGGCATCGATATGGACAGCAAGACCGAGTCACTCAACGCCGCCGTGGCCACGAGTATCGCCTTGCATGCTGCATCACTTGCTCGCCGCTGACCCAGCGCGCTGTTTCGGCAGGTTCTGTTCGACTGAATGCTTGGTGCTCTCACCCGTCAGCGATGACGGAATTGGATAGCCCGGCGCCTGCGATGGTCTCGATAGGGTGATGTCATGTCCGAGACGCCGGCGCCCAAGGCAACCCTCGCCTTGATCGCCGAGCAGGCCGGGGTCAGCGAGGCGACCGTGTCGCGCGTACTCAACGGCAGGCCGGGCGCCTCCGATGCCACTCGGCAGTCGGTGCTCACCGCACTCGACGTGCTGGGTTACGAGCGCCCGTCGAAGCTACGCGCTCGAGCCGGCTTGGTCGGGTTGATCGTGCCTGAGCTCGAGAATCCGATTTTCCCCATCATGGCTCAGGGCATGGAGACCCAGCTCGCCCAGCTTGGCTACACACCGGTGCTCTGCACCCAGACTCCGGGCGGCGTGAGCGAGGAGGAGTATCTCGACCTGCTGCTCGAGCGTGGAGTTGCCGGCATCATCTTCGTCAGCGGCGGTCATGCCGATATCTCCGCTGATATGTCGCGCTATCAGGCCCTGGTCGAGCGCAAGTTGCCCGTGGTCTACATCAATGGCTACGCCGAGGGCATCGATGCGCCCTTCATCTCCGATGATGATTTCACCGCCATGGATCTGGCCGTCGCCCACCTTGCCTCGATGGGTCACCGGCGCATCGGCCTAGCAGTGGGCCCCGACCGTTTCGTGCCGGTAGTGCGCAAGCGCGCAGGATTCATCGACGCGATGCAGCGCCATGCGGGTGTCAACGCTGAAGAAGCCGCGTCGCTCGTCAATCACTCGCTCTTCACCGTGGAAGGCGGTCAAGCAGCAGCTCACCACTTGCTGGCCGCCGGCTGCACGGCGATCGTCTGCGGCTCCGATCTCATGGCCCTTGGTGTCGTGCGTACCGTGCGTCAGTGCGGATTGAGTGTCCCCGGTGACGTCTCGGTGATCGGCTATGACGACTCGATGCTGATGGCGTTCACCGACCCGCCGCTGACCACCTTGCGACAGTCGGTGCATGCCATGGGCACGGCAGCCGTGCAGGCGTTGATGGACGAAATCAACGGAACGCGGGCTCCGCGAGATGAATTCATGTTCCGTCCCGAACTGATCGTGCGAAACTCGACCGGCGCCGCACCCCAGCGGTGAGAACGACAATCAAGGAGATCACGTGTCGCGTCCCGTCATAGGCGTCAGCACCTACCTCGAGCAGGCGAAGTGGGGTGCCTGGGATGTCACCGCATCCGTGCTGCCGCACTGGTACCTCGATCTCTTCCGGGAGTCCGGTGCCCGTGTAGTGCTGCTGCCCCCGGACGTCGACCCCGATGTCACGGTGCTTGATCGACTTGATGGGCTAGTGATTGTCGGTGGCGCTGACGTTGATCCGTCGCTCTACGGCGAAGAGCCACACGAGACCACTGATGTTCCCCGGGTGTCGCGCGATACCTCGGAGATCGCGCTGTACCGCGGGGCTCGCGAGCGTGACATGCCCGTGTTCGGAATCTGTCGCGGCCTTCAGATCATGGCGGTTGCCCACGGTGGCGCGCTGCACCAGAACATGCCTGACATCTCCGAGGTCACCCATCGCATCAAGCCCGGGCACTTCAACGATCACGAGGCCGAGTTCATCGAAGGCTCCCTCGTCGCCAGGGCCATGGGCGGCACCGAGGCGGTCGTGAATTCTTCGCATCACCAGGCGGTGAAGGATCCCGGGGATCTTCAGATCACCGGCGTCGCACCCGACGGCACTATCGAGGTCTGTGAGGACCCGCGTGGCACTTACGTCATCGGAGTGCAGTGGCATCCGGAGCACCCTGATCGTCGAGTGCGCGATGTCGGGCTGATCCGCAACTTCCTGGATGCCGCGACGGCATACCGAGCGTCGCTCTAGTCAGAGGTATCGCACGCGGCTGTCGAGCCGGGCAGTCGATGACGATTCTTGGCGATGACGCGGTAGGTGCCTGCCGCGACTGATCGAATGCCGGGCAGGTCTCCGATCGTTCCGAGTGCTGCCCAGCCTGGGCCGGCCTCCTTGAGCATTGCTGTTATTGCCGCTGCGCCGGACTTGATCTGGCCGGAATCACTGACCCACTGCACCGCGGTCGAGCATTGGTCGGCAGTCAGGCCGAAAGATTCGAGTTCGAGTGACTGCCAGGCCTGAACGTCAGTAGTGGGCCTGATTCGCCGGGTGATGAAGCCGGCAGATTTAGTGCAGAACGCGCAATCGCCATCGAAGACAAGGATCGACATGCGGATCCTCTCCTTCGACGGCGATTGCGCGAACTGGTCTGGCTACAGGGGGGTGACGTATGCGCCCGAGATGCCGCCGTCGACCAGGAAGTTCGAGGCGGTGATGAACGACGAGTCGTCGCTGGCCAGGAAGGCGACTGCTGCTGCGAGTTCATCCGGCTCGCCGAAGCGACCCATCGGGATGTGTACGAGGCGACGAGCGGCGCGCTCGGGATCCGAGGCGAACAGTTCGATGAGCAGCGGGGTATTGACTGGGCCAGGCGAGAGTGCGTTGACGCGGATGCCACTGCGGGCGAACTGCACACCGAGCTCGCGGCTCATCGCCAGCACGCCGCCCTTAGAAGCGGTGTAGCTGATCTGGCTGGTAGCTGCAGCCATGGTGGCGACGAACGACGCGGTATTGATGATTGAGCCCTTGCCCTGCTCCAGCATGATCGGGATGACCTCCTTGCAGCACAGATACACGCTGGTGAGGTTCACCTCCTGCACGCGGCGCCAGGCGTCGATTCCGGTCTCGAGGATCGAATCGTCATCGGGCGGCGAAATGCCGGCGTTGTTGAACGCGATGTCGACGCTGCCGTAGGTGTCCTTGGCCTTCTTGAACATCGCTGCGACGTCGTCGGCGTTCGTGACGTCGGTGCGAATGAAGGTGCCATTGACCTCGGCCGCCGCAGCCTCGCCCGTGACGGGGTCGAGATCGCCGATGACGACGTGCGCGCCTTCGTCGGCGAGGCGACGGACCGACGCGAGGCCGATGCCGCTGGCGCCACCGGTGACGACGGCTACACGGCCCTCGAGACGGCTGCACTTGCTGTTGCTCATGATTCCTCTTCCGGGATCAATGCGGATGGTGACTTTCGTGTTGTGCAGGTGGTGCCGGGTACTTCAGCTCACTAGATACGAGATTAGTCCTCGGTGCTGATGAAGACGTTCTTGGTCTCGGTGAAGGCGTCGACGGCATCGGGGCCAAGCTCGCGGCCAAGGCCCGACTTCTTGTAGCCACCGAAGGGGGTCCAGTAGCGCACCGAGCTGTGCGAGTTCACGGAGAGGTTTCCGGTCTCGACGCCACGGGCCACGCGAATGCCGCGACCGATGTCACGGGTCCAGATCGAGCCCGACAAGCCGTATTCAGAGTCATTGGCCATCCGAATCGCATCGGCTTCGTCCTCGAATGGAACCACGACCACAACCGGACCAAAGATCTCCTCGCGGTAGGCGCGGTCACTCTCGGTGCCGGTGAGCACGGT
>JBIJBU010000095.1:0-7422 GCA_044345075.1 Candidatus Nanopelagicales bacterium
TCGGTACGAATCACTGTGCCGGGCTCTGCCGGCAGGGGAGTCGGGGGCACGTAGAAGGCGGCGATCTTGGCCTGCGCGCGCGATACCGAGAGCTTGTGGGCCGAGATCACCCAGATCGTGCTGATCATGGCGATCACGACGATCGACGCTACGACGATGGCGACCCATTTCACTACTCGCATTCCTTGAATGTACTGCCTTTCCCCATGCCCGAGGCATGCGAGAGGATGTGGGCGTGAGTGAAGCCACCGAGGTCATCGTCTTCGAGCCACGCCCTGGCTCCGCTGCCGCGAACCCCCTGGGCGCCGTCGTCGAGATCTCGGCCTCGGCCGTGTTTGCGTTGTTCGCGGTGGCCGAGCAGACAGTCAGCTCGACTGTCTCGACCGTCGCGAACTCCGCCTTGGTGAATTCCGCCCTCGACAAGGTGGTGCCCTACGCGGTCAACGCGGTGATCGGCCGCATGAATCTGACCGAGATCGTTCTCGAACGTGTCGACATCGACGAGATCGTCGCGCAAGCCGATCTGGAGAAAATCATCGATCGTCTTCCGCTGATTGATCTCGCGAACTACATCATTGACGAGATCGACCTGCCGCAGATCATTCGCCAGTCGACAGGCGGCATCGCTACCGATGCCATGAATACCACGCGTATGCAGGCCATTGATGCCGATGATCTCGTGCAGAAGGTTGTCGACACGATCATGCTGCGCCGCAAGGCCCGCAAGACCACAGCGCCCGGTGAGATTGCCGCCGAGTACTCGGGGGAGACCTCGTGAACTCGTTCAGCGAGTACAAGCGCCGTATTGACTCCGGTGAGCCTGGTTTCGATGTGGATACCTCGGTTCCCAAGGACGCCCGCCCCTATCAAGGTCATCGCGCAGGGTTCATCTCCAGAGCTCTTGCAGCTCTTATTGATCTCGGTTCGGTCATTGCACTCGTGTTCACGGTCAATCTGGTCGTTGCCCTCATTCGATTGATTATCGAGCGGGTGCAAGGTGCGACTTTGCCGCAGTTCGGCTGGTCGGTGGCACTCGGCTTCTTACTTCTCTGGCTCGCCTGGACATACGCCTGGAGCACGACAGGGCGCAGTCTCGGCATGCACATCATGGGCCTGCGCATCGTCGGTTACTCCGGGCATCGCGTACGCCTGCCAGTCGCTGCCCTGCGCTCGATCTTTTGCATGCTGTTCCCTATCGGCCTGATCTGGGTGATCTTCAGCCCCGCGAATCGATCCCTTCAGGATGTCGTGCTGCGCACTAGCGTGGTGCATGACTGGGTGGTGGGTCTGCCCACGATCCGCAGCGGTCCGCCCCCTGGGACCGCCTAATCGGCCGCCTGCCCACTAATCCCTAGGTTTTTCTGCCTTACCCGCCCCGCAAGGGGCGGGTTTTGTGCGTTCTGGCCCTATTTGAGGCCCGGGTGGAGGGCCGATGGTGGTGGATGACCATGGTGGATGGTGCCCACGAGGGAGCCCGTTGTGAGGTGGAGGGAATTCTCAGGAAATTGGGCGGAGGTGGTTGACGGTGGAGGGAAGTGGGGTACAGTGGCGTCACCTGGAGGTTCCAGGGTGACGAGTGGGGCTGGAGGTGCAGAAGATGTTCTTGGGAACACACTCACCGCGCCTCGATGACAAGGGCCGTCTCGTCCTCCCCGCCAAGTTCCGTGAGGGACTGGCTGCAGGTGTCGTCCTGGCCAAGGGCCAGGACCGTTCGATCGTGGTCTGGCCGGCGGCCGAGTTCGCGGCCCACGCTGAGCGCCTGAACGAGGCCTCCCGTTCTGACGCCCAGGTCCGGGCTTACCTGCGAGTGCTGTTCTCCGGGGCATCCGATGAGATTCCTGATCGCCAGGGTCGAATCACCATGCCTGCAGCGCTGCGCGAGTACGCCGGCCTGGACCGCGACGTTGTTGTTGTCGGCAATGGCATCACCGTCGAGATCTGGGATGCCACCAGCTGGGAGACCTACCTGGCAGGCCAGGAAGAGGGCTTCTCCGGAATCAGCGAGGAGGTCGTGCCGGGAATTCTCTAGAGGATCCGCGCGGTGAGGTCTCCTCCCGCCTCCGCTCTGACACCACTTCCCCGGTGCCAGAACCGCTTGAGAAAGCGGGCGGGGACCTGGCTACGCGGATCGATCAGCGCCAACCGAATAAGTAAACAGCAAGCCCCGCACCACCACCGCGACGAAAAAGGACACACATGAGCACGTTGATCAGCCAGGTACAGCGCGTACCTTCAACCGCGCGCACCGCTGGTGTTCTCGTCGCCTCCGCTGCTCTCACCGTCGCCGTCATGGCCGGTCTCAACTCGATCGTCGGGACCTGGGCCTGATCATGTCGACCTCCACCCGCCACATCCCGGTCATGCGTGACCGCGTACTGGCATTGCTCGCCCCGGCGCTGGAGACTCCAGGCGCTGTGCTGGTCGACGCAACCTTGGGTCTAGGTGGTCACGCAGAGCAGGCACTTACTCAGTTTCCGGACATCCACCTCGTCGGTCTTGATCGCGACCCGGAGGCCCTGCGCCTGTCGGGGGAGCGTCTCGCACCGTTCAGCGGCCGAACCACCCTCGTGCACGCGGTCTACGACGAACTGCCCGAAGTTCTCGAGTCGCTCGGCATTCCCTCAGTGCAGGGCATCTTGTTCGACCTCGGTGTCTCCTCGATGCAGCTCGACGAGATCGATCGCGGCTTCTCGTACGCCAATGACGCACCGCTCGATATGCGCATGGATCCGACCACGGAGCTCACGGCAGCCGAGATCCTGAACACGTACCCGGCCGGTGACATCGTGCGAGTGCTGCGTGAGTTCGGCGAGGAGAAGTTCGCCACCCGCATCGTCTCGCGCATCGTTGACGAACGCGCACGTGAGCCGTTCACCAACTCTGCCCGCCTTGTCGAACTCATTCGCGAGTCGATTCCGCAGGCTGCTCGTCGCACTGGCGGTAACCCGGCCAAGCGCACCTTCCAGGCCCTGCGCATCGAGGTCAACGGCGAACTCGACGTTCTGCGTGCAGCGATCCCCGCAGCGCTCGATTCCTTGAGCCTCGGAGGTCGCATCGTCGTGATGTCGTACCAGTCACTCGAGGATCGCATCGTCAAGCAGGCACTTGCCCGAGGCGCTGAGTCCAAGGCCCCCCGCGATCTGCCGATCGTTCCCGACTCGATGAAGCCGTGGCTGCACCTGATCACTCGCGGCGCCGAGATGGCCTCCGAGTCAGAGATCGAGTCGAATCCTCGTGCTGCATCAGTACGAGTTCGTGCTGCCGAAAAAGTGGCGGTGGCCGCATGAGCGCGAACGCCCGCAAGCTTGTTGATCCGATCAATGAATCGACAGCAACTGAGTACGCCACGCAGGGTGCCAAGGCTCGCAAGCTCTCTCGCCCCGAGCTCAAGCTCGTCTCGCAGCTTCGCCCGGAGAAGGCCAGCAGGGGAGTCTTCGCCCTGCTCGTCGGCGGTTTGCTCGGTGCCGGTCTGATCGTGATGCTCGTCATCAACACCTCACTCGCATCCGGCGCATTCGTCGTCAGTGAGCTGCAGACGCAGAAGTCCGAACTCACCGTCGAGGCGCAGGCACTGGCCAAGGAAGTCGACGCCATGTCGAGCCCGGCGAACCTCGAGGCCAAGGCGCTTGCCCTGGGCATGCAGCCGAGCCGCAACCCTGTCTTCTTGAACCTCGGTGATGGCTCGATCCTCGGCAAGCCCAACGGTGCGAATGTCTCTCCGAATGCGCAGCTCCCGCGACTTTCGACCCCTGCTGACCTCACCGCAGTCGAGGCAGTCGACAACGGTGCAGTGAGCAGTGAGTTCCCCCCGGCTGTCGGCCCGAACTACGACCCGGCTGCTGCTGATGCGACTACGGCCACGCCCGAGGACACCGCCTGGGGCGAGGTCGTCGAGGTCACCGAGGCACCGAAGGCGGCGCGCACCGGCAAGCCCGGCAAGAAGGCAAAGATCGCGAAGAACGACGCTGGCCTAAGCGCCACCGCGATCGGATAATCCATCCACCATGAGTCGGTCAACGATGAATCAGCGCCCGACCCGGCCGCGTGCATCCCGTTCCGCCAGTTCTTCAGATCTCCGTGGACGAGTCGAGAGTGAGTGGATAACTCTCACCGATCACCGAAAGCGCAGCACCGCGATTCTCGTCATCGTCGCACTGATTCTGACTGTGTTCATCGGTCGGCTGGTCGAACTGCAGGCCTTCCGCGGTTCCGCGCTGGCCAGTGAGGCCACCAATCAGCGGTTGAAGGAGATCTCGCTCCCGGCGACGCGCGGTGCCATCACCGATGCAGCCGGAAATCCGCTGGCCGTGACCGTGCAGGCCTACAACGTGACCGCTGACCAGACTCTGATCGCCGATCCTGTTGCTGCGGCGACAGCCATGGCTCCGATCCTGGCTGTTGACCCCGCGGCTCTTGCCGCTCGACTCACCGGTGATCGACGCTTCGTCTACGTGGCCAAGAACATCACCCCCGAGAACTGGCAGCGCATCGCAGATCTCGGCCTGCCGGGCATCTTGAAGGAGGGCACCTCCAAGCGTGTGTACCCCGCAGGCGACCTGGCCGCCAGCCTCGTGGGCTTCGTAGGCGCAGACGGCAAGGGCCTGGGCGGTCTGGAGAGCGGCTTGCAGGATGTTCTCGCTGGCACCGACGGCGAGCAGGTCTACGAGCGCGGACAGGGCGGTCGTGCGATTCCGACCGCACAGCACTCCAAGATCGACGCCGTGGCTGGTTCTACTGTCACGTTGACCATCGACCGCGATATCCAGTACACGGCGCAAAAGGCACTGGCCGACAAGGTCGCCGAGTCTCGCGCGGAGAGTGGCTCCGTCGTGGTGATGGATCCGCACACCGGCAAGATCCTCGCCCTCGCCACTGTGCCGACCTTTGATCCCAATGACATCTCGAAGTCGCGCTCCAGTGATCTCGGTAACCGCGCACTGAGTGACGTCTTCGAGCCCGGCTCCACGGCGAAGACCATGACAATGGCGGCTGTGATCGATCAAGGCGCCGCGACTCCGAACACGCAGTTCACGATCCCGGGCACTCTCAAGCGCGGTGACAAGGTCTTCAATGACGATGTCCCGCACGGCACCTGGTATCTGACTCTCACCGGAGTTCTCGCGCGGTCGAGCAATATCGGAACGATCCTTGCCTCCGAGCGCATTGGCTCGCGCACGTTCAATCAGTACCTGCGCAAGTTCGGGATGGGCCAGCCCACCGGCCTCGGTTTCCCGGGCGAAAGCAAGGGCAGCTTGATGCCCTACAAGGACTGGTCACAGACCAGCTTCCCGTCGATGGTGTTCGGCCAGGGCATGAGCATGAATGCCGTTCACGTGGCGAGTGTGTACTCCACCATCGCCAATGACGGCAAGCGCGTGACCCCTAGCCTCATCGAGTCCATTACGGCACCTGACGGAACCGTGACCCCGGGCGCTACGCCCGAGGAGACCGTGGTGGTCAGCCCCAAGACAGCGAAGACCGTTCTCGCGATGCTCGAGAACGTTGTCTCCGAGAACGGCACTGCCCCGAAGGCCCGCATCCCCGGCTATCGCGTTGCAGGCAAGACGGGCACCGCTCAGGTGGCCGTTCCCGGTGGTTATGGTCGCGAGGTCATTGCGTCGTTCGTCGGTGTGGCCCCTGCTGACAAGCCTGAACTCGTCGTGGCTGTCACCATCGTGAAGCCGCAGGTCGGCCGCTACGGTGGCCAGCTCGCCGCGCCGGTGTTCAAGGAGGTGATGATGAGTGCACTGAAGACTCGTCATGTGCCACCGACCGGCACCGTAGCTCCGAATATGCCGCTCAAGTTCAGCAAGAACGGCTAGCGAGATGGCGCGCATGGAGCGGCCCACATCGGCCCCGGTGCGCCTGGCCGGGCTGATTGAAGCAGTGCAGTGGGCCGGGGCACCGGCTGCCGATGATCTGATGATCACTGGTGTCACCCTCGACTCACGTGCTGTTCGCACCGGCGATCTCTTCGCTGCGCTTCCCGGTCACGTGCGTCATGGCGCTGACTTTGCGTCGAGTGCAGTGGCGAGCGGCGCTATCGCGATCCTCACTGATCCTGCTGGGCTCGCGCAGTGTGCTGATCTTGGTGTTCCCGTTCTCGTGATTGTGAACCCGCGTGCGCACTTAGGTGAGCTCGCGGCACGAGTGAATGCTCGCCCCGCTGACGGGCTCACGATGCTGGGTGTCACCGGTACGAACGGCAAGACCACCGTGACCCATCTTCTTGATGCTGCTCTGTGCACGGCAGGCAAGCGCACCGGCGTGATCGGCACGGTTGGGGTGAGCATTGCCGGCGAGATGAATCCCGGTTCGCGCACGACGCCCGAATCAACCGATTTGCACGAGCTGCTCGCCGAGATGCGAGATCAGGGAGTGGAGACTGTATCGATGGAGGTCTCGAGCCATTCACTGAGCGAGCACCGCGTCGATGGGCTGCTCTTCGACATCGCGGGCTTTACCAATCTCACGCAGGATCATCTCGACTACCACGGCTCAATGGAGCAGTACTTCCTTGCCAAGGCTGAGCTGTTCACGCCGGCACATGCCAAGCGCGCTGTCATTGGCATCGATGACGATTGGGGCACTCGTCTAGCCAGCACCTGCACGATCGAGCACGTCACCTGGACAGCAGAGGGTCGCGCCGCTGACTGGTCGGTCACCGAGTCAGGGCATGCCATCACGATCACCGGCCCCGGGGAGACCTGCGAGATCGAGTTCCACCTGCCCGGCGCCTTCAATCGTGCGAACGCCGTGTGCGCCTTCGCCATGCTGCGGAGCATCGGCATCTCAGCTGCTGACATCGCGCGTTCGTGGTCACAAATCGCGGTGCCCGGGCGCATGGAAGATGTCTCCGCCGGTTACCCGGTGCGTGTGCTCGTCGACTACGCGCATACCCCCGATGCGGTCGAACGAGCACTGACCGCGGCTCGGGGCGGTGGCCGTCTCATCGCGGTGATTGGCGCCGGTGGCGATCGTGATCGCGGTAAGCGCCCTGAGATGGGCGCCATCGCGGCGCGCCTGGCTCACGCCGTCTGGATCACCGACGACAATCCACGTTCAGAGGATCCGGCCGCGATCAGGGCGGCCGTGCGTGAGGGAGTCATGACAGTGCCGGCAGATCAGCGGGCTGAAATCCGCGAGACCGGCGATCGCGCGCTGGCGATCTTCGAGGCCATCGCTGAAGCCGGGCCCGGCGATACCGTCGCAATCTTGGGCAAGGGTCATGAGAGCGGGCAGGACGTCGCAGGGGTTGTCACCGAATTCGATGATCGCGTAGTCGCTCGTGGCGCACTCGCCGATGTACACGGAGCGACCGCATGATCGCGCTGACGGTCGCCGACATCTGCGATGCGACGCATGGCGTCTTTCACCACCTGACAGCCGACGACATCATCACCGACGTGCGTGTCGACTCGC
>JBIJBU010000096.1:0-7361 GCA_044345075.1 Candidatus Nanopelagicales bacterium
TCGCTGAAAGGCTGGGAGATTCCCGCCATTTTGATCATTGTCTTGCTCCTTTTCGGCGGGAAGAAGCTGCCTGAGGCAGCTCGCGGACTCGGTCGTTCCCTGCGCATCCTGAAGTCTGAGACCAAGGGCCTGAACACTGACGAGAGCACTGACGCTCCTGAGGCCTCGAGTGCGCAGGAGCCGGCAAAGCCGACAGCTGCACCGGTCGACCGCACCGAGGCCTAGGCCTCCTTGGCACGAAGTAATCCCTCCGCGGCAATGCCGCTGACCGGGCATCTGCGTGAGTTGCGCTCGCGCCTGGTGAAATCGGCCATAGCCATTGCCTTGGGCATGGTTGTCGGGTGGGTTTACTACAGCCAGATCTTCGCCTGGCTCAGTCAGCCGTTCAACAGCGTGATTGAGCAGGCTCGTTCGGAAGGTCGCGATGTCACGCTCGCGCTCACCGGTGTCGCCGATCCTTTCGTGCTTCAGCTGCAGATTGCGGCGGTAGCGGGGCTCGTATTCAGTTCGCCCGTGTGGCTGTATCAACTTTGGCGCTTCATCACCCCTGGGCTACACCGTCATGAAAAGCGCTGGTCCGTGGCCTTTGTCGCGGTCGCGGTTCCGCTCTTCGGCGCGGGTGTGTTCCTCGCTTACAAGGTGCTGCCTCTTGGTCTGCAGATTCTTTTCGGATTTACTCCCGACAATGTCGAGAACATCGTCTCTGTTGATAAGTACCTCAGCTTCTTCATCCGAACGATTCTCATTTTCGGCGCAGGCTTCCTCGCCCCCTTGATTCTGGTCTCCTTGAATTTCGCCGGCATTCTGCCTGGTCGAAAGCTGCTGTCTTGGTGGCGTTGGATCATCTTCATCACATGCCTGTTCGCCGCCGTAGCAACTCCGACCGGCGACCCGATCAATCTACTTTTACTCGCAGTACCCGTCCTGATCCTGCTCGCCATCGCCGTCATGATCTGTCTTCTCAATGATCGTCGTCGTGGTCGCAAGCGCAGGGCCTCTGGCGAGATCGACTACGACGAACTGGACGATGACGAGATTTCACCGCTGCCTCCGTCGTCCTCTCTGGATTAGTCGACTCCTCCTGCGTGCGTGGGGGAGCGGAGCCCATGCGGCTGGCCCATAGTCTGGTGTCATGGCATCGCCCGCAGAACGGTACGCAGCCGCGAAGGCCCGTACCTCTGAGCGCGGATCCCTACTCACGAATTTCGTCGCTGCATACGAATTCGGTCTCGACGGTTTCCAGATCGAAGCGTGTAAGGCCCTTGAGTCCGGTCGAAGTGTTCTGGTCGCGGCTCCCACCGGCGCTGGAAAGACCATCGTCGGCGAATTCGCTATTGAGCTCGCTCTGGCTGCCGGGCGCAAGTGTTTCTACACCACGCCGATCAAGGCGCTGTCGAACCAGAAGTTCCACGATCTCGTCGACCGGCATGGGCCGGAGAAGATAGGTCTGCTCACCGGCGATACCAGCGTCAATAGCGAGGCGCCGATTGTTGTCATGACCACCGAAGTGCTGCGCAACATGCTCTACGCCGAGAGCAGCACGCTTGATGAACTCAGCTACGTGGTGATGGATGAAGTGCATTACCTGGCCGACCGCTTCCGTGGCGCTGTCTGGGAAGAAGTCATCATTCATCTGCCGGCTTCGGTGACAGTGGCAGCCCTTTCGGCAACGGTAAGCAACGCCGAGGAGTTCGGTGCCTGGCTCGAGGCTGTTCGAGGTGACACGGCGATTATTGTCGAAGAGCACAGGCCGGTGCCCCTGTGGCAGCACGTGGTAGCGGGGCATCGCATGTACGACCTGTTCGTCGACGACGAGCAGACAATCGTAAATCCTGAGCTCACCCGGATTGCGCGAGATGAAGTACAGCGAGCGAAGCTCGGCAAAGGCCGCGGTGGTAATCGTCAACGAGGTGCACACACTCCCTGGCGCACCGACGTCATCGAACGGCTTGAACAGGCCGAACTACTGCCGGCGATCTACTTCCTGTTCAGCCGCAAGGGTTGCGATGATGCCGTTAGCCAGTGCTTGGCCGCGGGCCTTCGCCTCGTGCGTCGAGATGATCAGACGCGCATTCGCGAGATCGTGCTTGAGATGACTCGTTCATTGCCTGATGAGGATCTTGATGCCCTGGGGTTCAATGAATGGATAGATGGCCTGGAGCGTGGCATCGCCGCCCACCATGCAGGCATGCTCCCGGTCTTCAAGGAGGTGGTCGAGCACCTCTTCCAGTCAGGTCTTCTGAAAGTCGTGTTTGCGACCGAGACCTTGGCCCTTGGCATCAACATGCCTGCGCGGAGCGTGGTTCTCGAGAAGCTCGTGAAGTGGAACGGCGAGACCCATGTTGATCTCACGCCAGGGGAGTACACACAGCTGACCGGTCGCGCCGGCCGACGAGGTATTGACGTCGAGGGCCACGCGGTTGTGCTCTGGCATCAGGGTATTGATCCGGTGAATCTTGCGGGACTTGCTTCAACCCGTACCTATCCGTTGCGCTCATCCTTCCAACCGTCGTACAACATGGCGGTGAATCTCGTCTCGCGCATGGGCTATCGGCCTGCACGCGAGGTTCTCGAGACATCCTTCGCGCAGTTCCAGGCTGATCGGTCGGTCGTGGGACTCGCGACCCAGCTCCGCAAGGTCGAGGACGCCATGGCGGGTTACCGCAACTCCATGAACTGTCATCTCGGAGACTTTGAGGAGTACGCCCGACTGCGCGATCAGCTCTCGCAGCGTGAGAAGACCATGTCTCGTGATGCCAGTGCTCGTAGGCGCGAGGCGGCCGTGGATTCTTTGCGCAAGCTCAAGCCCGGTGATGTTATCTCCGTGCCAGGAGGCCGACGCGCTGGCCTGGTTCTCGTCCTTGATCCGGGAATGCGCCATGCAACTGATGAGCCTCGACCGATGGTGCTCACTCTGGAGCGCCAGGTGCGGCGGATCTCCAGCGTCGAGATCACCTCGCCTGTCGAATCGATATTGTCGCTGCGGATTCCCAAGAACTTCAATGCGCGAAATGCCCAGGCGCGACGCGAACTGGCTCAGGTACTTGCCAACGCCACTCGTGATCTTCCGCCTGGCGAGCGACATCGCAAGTCCGCGAGTGGTGAGGATGCTGAGATCACAAAGCTCCGCGCTGAGCTTCGTCAGCATCCGTGCCATGGGTGCGATGATCGTGAAGCTCACGCTCGCTGGGCTGAGCGGCTTATGCGGGCACATCGTGAGGTCGTGGATCTCGAGCAGCGCATCAACGGTCGTACTAACACCGTGGCGCGTCGATTCGATCGAGTATGTGATGTCCTCACAGAACTTGGCTATCTCGAGGGCAAGGGTGACCAGATGAAGGTCACCGATTCAGCGTCTGTCCTGAGCAGGTTGTACTCCGAGTCCGACCTACTTGCCGCCCAGTGCATCCGCGATGGCATCTGGGGTGAGCTTGAGCCTGCTGATCTTGCTGGGGTTGCTTCGGCGGTGGTCTTCGAGTCGCGAAAACTCGATGAGGATGAACCCGTGGCCCTGCCACGCGGTGTTGCCGGATCCACGATCTCCACGATGCTGCGCATCTGGGAGGGGTTGCATGAAGTGGAACGCAAGCATCAACTCAGCATCACGCGTAAGCCCGATCCCGGTTTTGCCGTTGTCATGCAACGCTGGGCGTCGGGCACCAGTCTGCAGAGTTTGCTGCTCTCCACCGACATCACTGCTGGCGACTTCGTGCGCTGGACCCGTCAGACGATTGATCTGCTCGGTCAGATTGCGCAAGCATCATCGCGTGATGATCCCTTGCATGATCGGGCGGTTATTGCAGCCGATCTGCTTAACAGGGGAGTTGTCTCCTACTCATCTCAGCTCTAGGTGAGCTGAACGCCCCACTGCTTCGACAATTCGGCGAACTGACGTTCGACACCCCAGTCAGCGAGCAAGCCTCGAAGTTCCGATGCATCGTGTGGAGCGGTGGGTATCGAGAGATCGCAGTGACCGACGGGCGCATCTGTTGCGGCGGTCGATACCAGGCGCGCCATGCGGGCCTGGTGGGCGTGCTCAGTCAGCAAACCGGCCAGTCGTGGCGTGAACGGCTTGGTTACCGGGGTCTGCGAGGCGGCCTCGAGAACGCCCTCCAGGGTGCCGAAGTGATTGATCAGGGTGGAAGCTGTCTTGGGGCCGATTCCGTGAATTCCCGGGATCCCATCAGAGGCATCACCGCGCATAGCCGCGAAATCGACGTAGGCGCTAGCGGTTACTCCGAATCGCTCCAGCACGAGTTCGGGGGTGAGTAACGGCCATTTCTCCATG
Source organism: Candidatus Nanopelagicales bacterium (assembly GCA_044345075.1). Lineage (GTDB taxonomy): Bacteria > Actinomycetota > Actinomycetes > S36-B12 > S36-B12 > CAIKZY01. The sequence goes on from JBIJBU010000096.1 coordinate 4,289, forward strand.
CCGCCGTTGACGGCGAGAAGCACGCGTACTCGATCGCTGACCAGTTGAACCATGTCGCGGTCACCTGTCACGACGATTACAGCTCCGTCATGGGCCGCCGCCAAGGTGGCGATGACGTCATCAGCTTCGTAGCCGATCGCACCTGGTCGGGCAATGCCCGCAGCGTCAAGAATCCCAGCCAGAGCATCAATTTGCGGGGAGAGGGTGTCGGGCACTTCTTCGGTACCGCTGGCCTCATCTGCGAGACGGTGGGTCTTGTAGGAGGGGAGTGCGTCGACGCGCCATTGAGGTCGCCAGTCATCATCCCAGCATGCGGCCAGGGCGCTTGGTTCAAGTTGGCGGGAGAGCTTGGTGGTTGTCGACAAGAACCCGCGCAGCATGTTGTTTGGGTGGCCGTCGGGGGCGGTAAGCGATTCAGGCAGGGCGTAATACGACCTGTAGTACAGCGACGCGGTATCCAGCAGTACGAGCACGCCCGATCATCCCACGGGTAGGCTGATCACGTGGGATTCGAGTTGAGATTGCAGGCAGCAGCGTCATCCCTGCGCGCAGAGGGAATCGACGCGCTGCTCATTACGCCTGGCGCAGATCTGCGCTACCTGGTGGGCTACGACGCCAAGCCTCTTGAGCGCCTTACTTGCCTCGTCCTCCCTGCTGAAGGTGACCCGATCATGGTGGTTCCGGCACTTGAGGAGCTTGCGGCCCTGGCCTCGCCCCTGGCCGATCTCGGGCTCTCGATCGTGACCTGGACCGAGACGGAGGACCCCATTGCTCTAGTTGCGCAGCGACTGAGTACGGCGCACGTCGTGGCACTCGATGATCACATGTGGGCCGAGAAAGTTCTGAGGTTTCGCCAGGCAATGCCGCAGGCTGTGCAGAAGCCCGCCGGATCGATCCTGGGCCCTCTGCGCATTCGCAAGGACTCCGAGGAGATTGCTGCTCTTGTCGCAGCGGGTGCTGCTATCGACTCAGTGCATGAGCGAGTAGGTGAGATGCTGCGACCGGGCCGAACTGAGCGCGAGGTCGGCCGAGAGATTCATGACGCGATCATTGACGCTGGTCACGCTCATGTTGACTTCGTCATCGTTGCAAGTGGACCCAACGGCGCAAGCCCCCACCACGATGTCTCTGATCGCGTGATCCGGGAGGGCGATGCAGTGGTCGTCGATATTGGCGGAACGATGCCCGATGGCTACTGCAGCGACAGCACTCGCACCTACGCAGTGGGCGAGCCCGATCCGGATTTCCTGCACCATTACGCGATCTTGCATGAGGCGCAACGAGCAGCTGTCGAGAGCGTGAGGCCCGGATTGACATGTGAGGCAGTCGATGCTGTCGCTCGCGACTACATGACCCAAGCTGGTATCGGCGAACTGTTTATCCATCGAATCGGGCACGGCATCGGCTTGCAATCGCATGAGGAGCCCTATTTGGTGTCAGGCAACACCCTCGAGCTCGAGCCTGGGATGGCATTCAGCATCGAGCCTGGTTTTTATGTTGAGGGTCGCTTTGGTGCTCGGATCGAGGACATCGTGATCTGCACGCCAGAAGGTGCGCAGTCGGTCAATCATCGTCCTCATCACCTGCAGATCATCGGCTGAGAAGCGCCATGGCGCACCTGTATCGAGGCGGCCGAATTCTGTCTCCGAATTCCCGCCCCCTGACGGCCCTAATCATTGAGGATGGCCGCCTCGCCTGGATCGGTGACGACGCGGAGGCGTCGGGGATCACCCGTGCCGGCATGCGTATTACTGATCTAGATGGCGCAATCGTTACGCCTGGATTCGTCGATGCGCATGTGCATGCCACGAGTACCGGGTTGACCCTGCTCGATCTCGACCTCGCTCACACCTGCTCTGCTCTGGAGGTCCTCGAAGCCGTAGAGAGTGAAGCCTCGCGACATCCCGGCTCGGTCATCCTCGGGCATGGATGGGACGAATCACGGTGGAGTGATCCCTCATTGCCAAGCGCTCAGGAGATTGACCGGGCATCGAATGGGGCTCGTGTGTATCTCACCCGAGTCGATGCGCACTCAGCTCTGGTCTCAACCGCATTGATTGCCGCGGTTCCCGGAGTGAGCGAGATGAATGGTTTCGACTCGTCGGGATGGGTGACGCAGGAGGCTCACCACGCACTTCGCGAGAGCGCCCTGGAATCCTTAAGTCAGGCCACTCGGGCACGCGCTCAGCACGCATTTCTTGCAGAAGCAGCACGTAAGGGCATTGTGAGCGTCCATGAGATGGCCGGTCCGGTCATCAGCAGCGAGGCAGATTGCCGACACCTCCTGTCGGCAGCTAATGAGCTGGGTGGCACCCGCGTTGTCGCCTACTGGGGTGAGGTTGCACAGCTCGGAGGAATTGAACTTGCCGCAGATATAGGTGCCCGTGGCACCGGGGGAGACATATTCGTTGACGGATCCCTGGGTTCGCACACTGCTTGCCTTCACGAGCCCTATCTCGACGCGCCACACACCAGTGGTCGAGAGTTCATGGATCACGACACACTCGTCGTGCACGTAGATCTTTGTGTGCGTGCCGGTCAGCAGACCGGATTCCATGCGATCGGTGATGCCGCGACCGAGGCTGTTGTCGCGGCCTACACGCGCGCCGCCGAGATTCATGGGCCCGAGCTTGTACGAGGCCAGCGCCATCGGATTGAACACGCTGAAGCGATGAGTTCGACGAGCATTGCTGAGTGTGCACGTCTTGGAATTATCGCGAGCATGCAACCGGCCTTCGATCGCCGCTGGGGTGGAGATGGCGGCATGTACGCGAGCCGTCTGGGTCGTGATCGGGCCGCGTCGTTGAATGCCCTGGGTGAACTCAGAGATGCCGGGGTGTCTATTGCATTCGGGTCGGATGCACCGGTCACCCCGTTGGATCCGTGGGGTGCCATCCGCGCAGCCCTCGAACATCGAACGCCCTCCCAGCGAGTAGACCTGGTCTTTGCCATCGATGCCCACACGCGGGCGGGATGGCATGCTGCAGGGGTGAGTGAATCGGGCCGTCTCGCCGTGGGTGCCATGGCGCACCTAGCCATCTGGCCATCGATGCCAGGCGGTGAACTCCCGGAG
>JBIJBU010000097.1:0-7281 GCA_044345075.1 Candidatus Nanopelagicales bacterium
CTCAATGCCGAAATCACCATGAAGCACATGCCGACCTTCGCCACCTACGGCAAGCCGCTGGGCACTCCGCAGAACGATGGCGCGGGCCTGCTGCTCGGTGAATCAGTCGGCGGCGCCGAGCGCGGAATGCATGGCACCGTGCCGACTGCGTCGATCTATCCCCCGCCGCAGCTCATCAAGGGCATCATCGTGAACGCCAACGGCGAGCGCTTCGTGACCGAGGATGCCTATCACGGTCGCACCGCCGTCTACACGGAGAAGCAGCCCGGCCATAAGGCCTTCCTGATTCTTGACGAGGAATCATTCGACTACCCCAAGCATGGTTCCCACATCTTCATGGATGCGTACGAGTCAGTGCCGGAGATGGCCGCTGCGATGAAGGTGCCCGCGGAAGTTCTCCAGCGCACCCTCGACGATTACAACACCGATGCCGAAACCGGCGAGGACACCCAATTCCACAAGCACCCCGACTGGATCAAGGTACTCGAGCCGCCGTATGCCGTATTCGACCTGTCGATCCCGACCTCGGATTACCACTGGATGTCCCTCGGTGGCCTGTGGACGGATGCCGATTCGCGCGTGCTGCGTGAGGACGGCTCAGCGATCCCCGGTCTGTACGCCGCAGGCGCCTGCACCTCGCACCTCTCTCAGGACGGCGATGAGTACGGCAGCGGGATGAGCCTGGCGGGCGGAGTGATCTTCGGGCGAAGAGCCGCGCGGGCCGTCAGGAACGAGCGCTAGCGAGTTCTGGAAGAGAGCGCCAAGAATTCGCCCAATGGCCGACTGTTCACCTTCGTCATCCGCAAGTCCCCTATCTCAGGGCTGGCCTACACTGACATCAACTAACGCACCTTCCACCACGTAGGAGTTCACATGGGCTTCGGTCCCGTCGACGTCATCATCATCGGTTTCCCCGGCAATAAGTTCAACGGCCAGATTGCTCCGGCCCTGCTGGAGCTCGTCGAGAACAAGACCATCCGCCTGATTGACCTTCTCTTCGTGAGCAAGGATCTCGACGGCACCGTGACCACCATCGAGATCGCCGATCTCGATCCCGAGCACGGCCCCGCTTACCTCGAGATCGATGTCACCCACGCCGGTGCGCTCGATCACGAAGATGCTCAAGAGCTCAGCGAGGATCTCGAGCCGGGCTCATCGGCTCTGCTCGTCGCCTTCGAGAACACCTGGGCCGCGAAGTTCGCCGATGCGATCATCGCCTCGGATGCTGTCGTGATCGACACTATCCGTATCCCCGCCGCAGTCGTGGACGACTTCGTCGCCTCAGCATTCGAATAACCAACTAACAGAGAGCAGGATCATCATGGGTCTTCTTCGCGTAGCAGCAGTTGCCGGCACCGCTTCGGCAGTTTCCGGTCGCGTCCAGCGCAACCAGCAGCAGAAGTTCGCAGCGCAGGATGCCGCTGCAGCACAGGCAGCCGCTCCGGCAGCCGCAGCACCCGCCGCCTCGGATGAGGATCCGATGGCTCAGGTGCAAAAGCTCGCAGAGCTGCACAAGCAGGGCATCCTCACTGATGAGGAGTTCAGCGCGGCCAAGGCCAAGGCACTCGGCATCTAAGTAGTTCTTCACTAACGAAGGCCCTCACCAACTGGTGGGGCCTTCGTTGTTTCTGATGGGATGCGCCGGTCAGGCCTTGGCGGAGAGCGCCTCGCCAAGTCGGCTCAACGCAGCACTGCGTCCGTACTTAGGCAGCACGGCTCGAATGATGCACAGTTCATTCGAAGCGATGGCCTCATTGAGCGCGTTATCGAGCTCAACCTCGGTCGACGCCTTCCAGCCGCGGCCCGTGCCGAATACCTCAACAAGTTTCTCCGGCGCCATCTGCGCGATGTCATTGAAGGGGCCGTCAACAATCGGTCGTTGCGTTCCGTAGCCGCTGTTGTCGAGCACGAGGATGATGGCTGGCACTCCATGGAATGCGCATGATGCTGCTTCGAGTGCGGTCATCACGAATGCGCCGTCACCGACAATGACGAACGGGCGACGCTCGGGATCAGCCTTTCCGGCGCCAAGCGCTGCAGGCACTGCGTAGCCCATGGTCGCGTAGTACGCGCTGCCCAGTGCCCAGGTCGGCACGCGCATGTCGACAGAGGAGAAGAGCGCCTCGCCTGGATCCAGGATCAAGCCGTGACGCTCATCAACGTGCCCATTCACCGCATCGACAGTGCGCTCGACCGTAAGTTCAGCATTGGTGGCCGTGAAGTCGACATGCCCCGGAAGAGGATCAGGTCGCAGTGCCACGCTCTCGCTGAAGACAGCGTTGGCAAGAGCGGGCAAGAACGCCCACAAAGGCACGTTCTTATACGTGTGATACCCGACCGTGACATCAGTGTCGGAACACCAGATCGCCTTGCGGCGATCGATATCCGCGGTGAAGCCACCCAGGGTGAGATCGGTCTGCAGAACGCCAAGACTCAGCACGAGATCGGCCCCTTCGACCCGCTCGCGCACCGGCGGAGGCGTGAGGGCGCCCAAATACATTCCGAGACCGAGTTCGTGACGCTCAGGGAATACACCGCGCGCGAGCGAACTCGTGGCCACCGGGATACCGGCGCTGGTGGCCAGTGAGAACAGGGCATCCGCAACGCCTCGGCGATTGACCATGGCTCCGGCGTGGATGGCGACTCGGGTGCTTTCGCGCATCGCAATGAGCACTTCAGCCAGCGCAGCATGCAGGGCAGCCTCATCAACGGCCGGCAGGTCGGGCTCGATGCCGAAATCTGGCGGATCAATGGCAATACCGATGAGGTCACGCGGAACCTCGATGTAGCCAGGGCGCTGCTGCGACACGATCTCGCGCAGGACGCGGTCAATCTCATCGGCTGCGGTGTGCCCGCTCGTGAGCACTGCTTGGGCGCAGGTGAGTTCCTCGAAGACGCGAAGTTGCGTGCCGAAGTCCTTCACCTTGTGATGCAGGTTCGGGTCGCCCTTGCGCTCGACGACGCCCGGGCCTCCGCTCAGGATCAACATGGGCACCTGCTCGGCCCACGCGTTCGCTGCCGCATTGGCGACCTTGAGTCCGCCTGCGCCATAGGTGACCGCAACGACACCGAATCCCTTGAGCCGCGCGCAGGCGTCAGCGGCAAAGCCCGCGCCCTGCTCGTCAGTCGTCACCAGGATCGGGAAACCCTCGGCATCGAGTGCCGAGAACATCTTCAGTGCGAAGTCACCCACGATTCCGAAGCCGCAGTCGATTCCAAGTTCACGAAATCGTCGAACAAGGTGGCTGGCGATAGTGGTATCGGTCATGCCGAGATCCAACCAGAAACCGATCGGTTAGTTGTTACCCGCCCTGTGCGGCTGAAGTGCATTCGCTGGCACGCTGCCCAGTCGACCCTTCTGGTAATCCTCGAAGGCTTCCTGAATCTCGGCAGTCGTGCTCATCACGAACGGGCCATAGGCCACCACCGGCTCGCGCAGCGGCACGCCGCCGATGAGGAAGATCTCGAGATTCTCGGTGCGAGAGTCCTGCTTGGCATCGGCGCTGATCTGGATGAGATCGCCATTGACGAGCACCGCGAGCTGGCCCTCGGAGATGATGCGCTGCTCGGCACCGATCGCGCCGCTGCCGGCGAGTACGTAGGCCAGCGCATTGAAGTTCGACGGCCACGGGATCGAGATGCTCCCACCGGGTGCGACAGTCACGTGGGTAATGGCAAGCGGGGTGTGCGAGATGCCAGGGCCCTGATGCCCACCAACTGCGCCTGCCAGCACGCGAACGTAGGAGCCGCCATCAGCGGAAGCCACCATCACCGAGTCATTGCCTTGAAGATCCTGGTACTGCGGCGCGATGCGCTTCTTGGCACGCGGCAGGTTGATCCACAGCTGAACACCGTGGAAAAGCCCACCGGATTCAACGAGTGCCTCAGGCGGGGTCTCGATGTGAAGGATGCCGTCACCGGCAGTCATGTACTGAGTGCCGCCGTCGAGAATGACACCACCGCCGCCATTGGAATCCTGGTGAAGGAACTGGCCGTCGATCAAGTACGTGAAGGTCTCGAACCCACGATGCGGATGCCACGGTGTGCCCTTGGGCTCACCGGCGCCGTACTCAACCTCCCCCATCTGATCCATATGAATAAAGGGATCGAGCTGATCTGAGGGAACACCGGCGAAGGCGCGGCGCACGGGGAAGCCTTCACCCTCGAAAGCACGCGGACCACGGGTGACCGAAAGAACTGAGCGTGAGGCTGCAGTGGGCGCCGCAGCAAAGCGCGGCAGGGTCAGGGCATCGGCGGTAGCGGCGGGCATGATCACTCCTGAGTCAGTAGTTCAAGGTTCAACTAGAATAACATGGGAAGGCAGTTCCGCATTCCCGAAGAACGAGCACAGCTCAGGAGCCGAACCGAGCGTCGATCGCCTGCTTTACCTCGGCGAGGTAATCGATGTGACCTGCCACGGAGTCGAACCCGATCTTCTGGGTCAGCACGGAGACTCCGTTACCCCCTGCCTCCTGCCAACGCTCGGTCGCCACCAGCACGGATGTGACATCGCGCGCCCGGGTGAGCGTGTATTCGAAGCCGAAGTCAGCAACGCTGCGTCCATTCTCAGCAAGCAGCTCGCGCACCCGTGCCATGCCCGCAATCGCGTCATCTTGATCCCCAGCGAAGGTGAAGCCATCGCCCAGTCGTGCTGCTCGAGAGAAGGCCGGCTCGCTGAAGCCACCGACCCAGATCGGGATCTGACGATTCGGACGTGGATTGATGCAGCAGCGCTCAAGTTGGTGGAACTTTCCGTCGAAGGTCACCAAGGGCTTAGTCCATAGTTCTCGCATCAGCACTATCTGCTCATCGAGTCGCTTGCCACGCGTTGTGAAATCCTCGTTCAGAGCGTCGTACTCCACCCAGTTCCAACCGGTGCCCACACCGATGCGCAGGCGACCGCCGGAGAGCAGATCAGCATCAGCTGCCTGCTGCGCTGCGAGCACTGTCTGCCGTTGCGGCAGGATCAGGACCCCGGTGGCGAGCTCGATTCTCGAGGTGATCGCGGCGAGGTAGCCGAAGGCTACGAGTGGATCGTGGAAGGAATCCTTCTCCGTGTACGGGCCCCAGAGCGGTGGCTCGCGATCAGCGTGATCGGCACCTACTACATGGTCGTAGAAGAGCACACTGTCGAAGCCAAGCGATTCGATCGCTATCCCAAGATCGTGAAGTGCCTGAGGATCCCCGTGCGTCTCGTTCTGCGGGTAGACAACTCCGAACTTCACTGCTTGGCCCGACGAGGATTAACTGCACCGCCATCACGGCGCGGCTCAATGCCCGCCTCCAGCACGCGGCGCTCACGAATACGCCACGTGCCATCAATGCGTTCCCACTTATCGTGATACTCACCCCACAGGATCATGTCGGGCTTGGTCTGGTCGAGGAAACGGTGCCAGGCGCGCACGTAACTCACTGCGTCAGCCGTGTGCTCGCCAGTAAAGGTGATCGTGATGTTCGAGATCAGGTGCTGGGTGGCCTCAAACTGAGCAAGCACCTTGTTCATCCAATCGACCACGGTCTGAGCGCCGTGAATGTCACCGCTATGCGGGGACGCGAACACGCACTCCTCAGCGAACACGCGAAGATGGTTCTCAGTCTCAAGCCAGTCAGTCGCCCGCGCGTAGACGAACATCTGATCCGAAATCTCGGCGCGATCCTCGAGACGATGCATGTCGTGGTGTCCTTGCCTGGTAGATGTTGCCCCGTGCCCCGACATTAGGGCCGCGGCCTCGTCCCAGGGGTGAACTTCCGCGGATCACCTCAGGCGGCTCGTAGTCTGAGCACATGCCCCCAAGCTCCCCTGCAGTTAGCGCGCGCGTTGATGCCTGGACATGGGCTGTTCGACTCTTTCCGACTCGCTCCGCTGCGACGGCAGCCGTGAAGGCCGGTCACGTGAAGGTCAACGCGGCCAGCGCCAAGCCGGCGCAGTCAGTCAAGGTCGGCGACACCATTCGCATTCGCGATACCCATGGCGAACGCATCGTGAAAGTCGTCGGGTTAATCGACAAGCGCGTAGGCGCCCCTGTCGCGGTGACGATGTATGAGGATCTCACTCCCCCGGAGCCGCCCAAAGAAGAGCGGGTGAGCACCGGAACCCGCGACCGAGGTGCAGGGCGCCCGACTAAGCGCGATCGTCGACAGGTCGAGAAGCTGATGGGTCGTGAATGACATGAGCGATCAGCCCGATGAGTCAGGCATGAACAACGACTTCGATCGCGAACCCGGCTGGTACGACGATGACGCGAATCCCGCCCTACGCCGTCACTGGAATGGCTGGAAGTGGGATGCCCTCGAGGTCAAGAACCCGCCGCAGCCGCAGTTCTGGCGCGAGCTCATCGATCTGTTCACCAAGCGGCGCCCGTGAATCACCTGAAGCAGTGTCGACGAAGGAAGCCTCGACCAAGGAATGATTCATGAGTCATCCGCTCGTCAACGCCGAAAGTTCGTTCGTCGCGGATCTCCTCGCGGGCACCCTCGAGATCATCCGCGAGGCCGGTGGATTCGTCGCTCCGACCACGCGTCTCACCGAACGACGAGGTCAGCTCAGCCTCGAATCCACGGCGGATGACGGCCTGCCCCTGCTACGGATCCCCCGCGAGTGCTTCGTGCGCGTCGATCGCGTCACCTGGGCAGAACAGGACGGTCGCATGGTGATCGTGGACGTTCCGGAGGAGTTCTCGGACGTCGAGACCGAGATGCTCTACCTGCAAGTAGCCCTGCATAACGCCTGCGGGAAGCTCGAGTGGATGCAGCGCACTCATCCCAGCCTTGATCCGGGTTTACCCGCTGATCTCGTTGACGCTGTGCGCGCACTCATCCCGAGCTTCCGCAATCCCATGATGGCTGCGACCGACGTGCTCTGGGCGAACCGATGCTTCCGCATCCCGATGACTGATGACGCAGCATCTGAACGAGTGCTCATCCCCGTCGTCGACCTGCTTAATCACCACTCTCACGGGGCAGTGGGCGACTGGACGGGTGAGGATTTCGAGGTCGTCGCCCGGAAGCCGTTCGGCACGAACGAGTGCGCCCTCGACTACGGAATGAACCGCGACGCCCTTGAGATGGCGGTGGTGTACGGATTCGCCGATGACACCGCACGAACATCACGCACCTACGACGCCGAGACTCTGCGCCGGATTGAGTCACTGGCCGGACGCCCAGGCCAGACGGAGTCAGCGACTCCCCTACTCAATGCTGCGCAAATCCTGCTGCGCTGAGCATCGAATACACGCAGCGCGGTTCCTACCCTCAGCCCGGTCGGGCTATACGTGCGCTCCG
>JBIJBU010000098.1:0-7217 GCA_044345075.1 Candidatus Nanopelagicales bacterium
GGAATGCCTTCCCGTGCAGACGGCAAGTAGAGTGAAGAAGTGACCGGGCCTGTGGACGAGAACATCTCGGAGCCCTCGCCTGACGACTTTGATCCCACGGCTGACAATTCCCGTCGGCGTTCGCACGAACCGTCTGGAGACCAGGGCCTCGTCGATCCCGAGCACCCCCCGCTCGGCCCCGATGCCACCGAAGATGAATGGTGGTCGACCACTGCAGCCTTGTTGATCGAGCCGGACCAACTACTGGCCGACGCCGACGCCGTTGATCAACCGATCGAAGGCCAGCTCGATCTCATCGGGTCGAGTGAGCTCAATGATGAGCTCTCGGTGGAGCAGACCACCGAATGGTTCACCTTCGACGATGAAGCCGAACCCGAGCCGCTGCTGCCGCGTCGTCACCATCACGTCACCGCGGTAGTCGTCACCCACAACGGCGGCACCTGGCTGCCGGCGGTGATGAGCACCCTGGCCAGCCAGACTCGCCCCGCGGACGGCGCAGTGGGCGTCGACACAGGCTCGACCGATAACTCCGCCGCTGTGCTGCGTGCCACCCTCGGTCTCGACCGAGTGATCACCACGGCCAATGAGGGCTTCGGCCACGCGGTGCGCACTGGCCTCGAGCGCGTAGGTCGCATCGAGGTGCAAGAGGGCGACGAATTTGCTGAGCTCATCACCTGGGTATGGCTGCTGCACGACGACAGCGCACCTGATCCCGGCTGCCTTGAAGCGTTGCTCAACACCGCTGACGACAATCCGAGCGCATCGATCCTCGGGCCGAAGATTCTCGGCTGGCACGACCGACGACTGCTACTTGAAGTCGGTGTCAGCATCACTGGTGCCGGCCGTCGATACACCGGCCTCGAACGCGGTGAGCACGACCAGGGTCAGCACGATGGCGTGCGCGATGTGATGAGCGTGAGCTCTGCGGGCATGCTGGTGCGCCGCGATGTGTGGGAGCTACTCCAGGGCTTCGACCCCCAGGTGCCGTTCTTCCGCGACGATCTCGACTTCTGCTGGCGTGCACATCGCGCCGGTGAGCGAGTGGTCATCGCGACCGATGCAGTCATGCACCATCGCGAGGCGTCAGCCCACGGTCGACGTGAGCGCACCGGCAGCGATGAGGCCGAGCAGCGTCCGCATCGCCTTGACCGTGAGGCCGCGGTGCACGTGCTCCTCGCGCAGTCCGGTCGACTTGCGGGCATCTTCGTCGCGCTTCGATTGCTGGTGGGAAGTGCCTTCCACGCTCTGGCCTATCTCCTGGGCAAAGATTTCAAGAGCGCGCGCGATGAGGTCGGTGCAGTTCTTGACGTCGCGCTGCACCCAGGTCGCCTGGTGTTCTCGCGTGATCTCAACGGCAACACTGCCGATGAACCGATCTCGATCGTGCGCCCCCTTCGACCCACGACCGCCTCGCAGCTTCGGCAGGTGTTCGAGGGCGTTGTCGGCATCGCCTCGACGAGCGGCGCCTCGACTGAGCCCACCGTGAGCGCGATCGAATCAGGGCCGACTGACGAGGATGCCGCCTATCTCGACTCGGGCAGCCCGGGCCTGCTGCGGCGCATCTTCGTGCGACCGGGCTTCCTTCTCTTCGCTGCGCTGACCGTGTTCTCGGTAATCGCGACACGTGCTCTGTGGTTCGGTGACGGAGTGCTGCAAGGCGGTGCGCTTCTGCCCGCACCGCTCGGCGCAGGCGACCTCTGGGAGTCGTACACGCAGGCATGGCACAACGTGATGACCGGTTCCTCGACGCCGAGCTCGCCCTACCTCCTGGTCGTGTTCACCGCATCCGCCCTGCTCCTGGGCAAGGCGCCACTAGCCGTCAGCGTTCTTCTTCTCCTATCGATTCCGCTCGCCGGCTGGAGCGCCTACTTCGTCTTGCGCGGCGTGATCAAGACTCGCGCCATTCGCATCTGGGCCGGCATTGCCTACGGCCTGCTACCGGCGGTCACCGGTGCAATCTCCTCCGGTCGACTCGGCACTGCCATTGCGGCGGTATCGATCCCGTTCGCGATTCGCAGCTTCATGCGCATCACATCGCCGGGTGGCACCACCAGACGAGCCGCGGCCACCGCGCTGCTGATGAGTGTCGTGATTGCGGCGGCACCGGGTCTGTGGCTCCTGGCCGTGGTCTTCGCCCTGATCGTCGTCATCTCGCGCTGGAATGGCATGCGCGGGCTCTGGACAGACGTCAACCGTCGCCTGCTCATTGCCGTGGTCGGACCGCTACTGATCTTGTTCCCGTGGTCGGGCTACCTGATCACGCATCCCGTGCTGTTCCTGCTCGAGCCCGGTGCGGCAAACGTCACTGCCGGCACTGATCCGAATGTGTCGCCGTTGCAGGTGCTGATGCTGCACCCGGGCGGCTCCGGCGCAGTGCCAATGTGGCTGACGATCGGCATCGTGCTCGCCGGCTTCCTCGCGATCTTGCGCGCCGAGAAGCGTCGTCAGGTTGCGGCGTGCTGGGTTCTCGCTGCATTGGCGTTGATCCTCGGAATTGTGCAGAGCATCCTGACCGTGGCACCCCCAGGATCCACCGTGCCGCTGCATCCGTGGCCTGGTCCGGCGACCCTTGTTCTCGGCTTGTGCTTCATCGCGGCTGCAGCGTTCGCCGTTGACGGCCTGCGCGAGCAGATGGCCGATCAGTCGTTCAGCATTGCTCAGCCCATCGCGGTCATCGTGGCCATCGCTGCTGCCGCAGCGCCATTCATGATCGCTGTCGGTTGGTTCCCCGAAGCTCAGGGGCAGATGCGTCGAGCACCGGCAGAGGCGGTGCCGGCGTTCGTCGCGGCAGACGCTGCAACCACCGATGCGCCTCGCACCTTGGTGCTCACCCAGAACTCATCCGGTGGCGTGGCCTACAACCTGATCAATGGCGCCGGCCCGGTGTTGGGCGACGCCGACGTGAGTCCAGGTGTCGATGTCCTGGCGCGGCTCGACACGCAGGTTGCTGCTCTCGCCTCCGGGCGCGGTGGCGATGAGGTTGACGCACTTGCCGGCTTCGGCGTGCGTTACGTGCTGTTGAGCAATACCTCAACGAAGGAGATCGTCCCCGTGCTCGATTCCGAGCCCGGACTGCGTCGGGTGTCGTCCTCGGGTGGCGAAGTGCTCTGGCGCATTGATGGCACGACATCGCGCGCTCGACTGATCGAGGGCACTGATAAATCGACCGTGCCTGCTGCTACGCCAGGGGCATCGAGCACCAGCCCCTACATCGACGAGCGCGTTTCTGATTCCCCGTCATCACGCACACTGCTGCTCGGCGCCACGAGTGACGGTGGCTGGCGTGCGGTCGCGACCAATGAGCGCACGCGCGAGACGGTGCAACTCGATCCCGTCGAAGCAGTGGGCATGTACTCGTGGTCGCAGGCATTCGAGGTTCCGGCAGGCAATCCGGCCATCACCGTCGAGTTCGAAGGCGGCCTGAGGTCCCAGGCAATGAGCCTGCAACTGGTCATCGTCCTGGTCTTCTTCGTCCTCGCGCTGCCCTCGCGACGTATCAGCGATCCCGACCCCGATGATCTCGATAGTCCGCTCGCAGATCCGATGCATGAGCCAGGGGGTGCCGCATGAACCGTCTGATGAATGCGCTGCGTGCCCAGCGCTTGATGTGGATCGCGATCGCTGTCGTGGTGATCCTTGTTCTCGTCGGCACTCTGCTCGATAAGCGAGGATCCGAGTCGATCCCGGATGCGAGTGCAATAGAGCCGGTCGGCTCGGCTGTGTTGCTGTGCCCCGAGCCTGGTGCGGGATCGGATCTCGGCGTCCGCATCACTGCTGCTGTGGTTCCGGGCCAGGACGGTCAGGTCGACCGACCCGGCAGGGCTGGCTTGGAGACATTGCCCGGCAAGGAATCCGCGAAGTCGTCGATCGAGACTCCTGGCGGCCAGGCGCAGATCACTGCATTCGGCGAGCGGCTGCCCGCGATTCGCGCGTACGGCGTGGGCTCACTAGCCCCTGGACTCATCGCCAATCAGTGGGGACGCGATCCCCGCGGCAAGGGCCGCGGAATGGCCAGCACGGCATGTGCAAGTGCCGGCTCTGATTTCTGGTTCGTCGGCGGCGGCGCTATCGCCGGCCGTCAAACCCGCGTCGTGCTCGTCAACCCTGACGACTCCCCGGCCGTTGTCGATGTCATCGTGCACGGCACCGCCGGCCTGATCGATGCGCCTGCCGGCAAGGGTCTTGTCATCAAGGGTCTTGACCGCGCAGTGGTGCGACTTGATGTGCTCGCCCCGGGGATCAAGGCCACGGCCGTTCACGTGATCGCGCGCGCTGGTCGAGTTGGCGCATCGGTTGCCGACGAACAGATGTCTGGCCTCGATGCGGTCGGCACTGACTGGATCCCTCAGTCGACAGCGCCGTCTACCAAGCTCTACGTCCCCGGCGTCATGCCAGGCAAGGGCGCGCGGGTGCTCTCGATTGTCACGCCGGGTGTTGATGACGCGACTGTTCGCTTGCGCGTGATCTCGCCGAACGGCACCTTCGCACCGGCCGACCGCGAGCAAGTAGACGTGCCGGCTGAGTCAGTGGTGACTTTTGACATGTCCGACGTCATCGGCGGTGATGCCGCAACCGTTGAAGTCACGTCTGATGTCCCCGTGGTGGCAGGCATGCGCCAGTTCTTCGGCGGCAAGGGCGTTCAGGAAGAAACAGCGTTCAGTTCCAGCGCTCAGCCCATGACCACCACGTCGGCAGTCAGCGGTCTGCCCGTTCGTGTCAGCACCGATGTTCGCCTCGCGATCACTGCGCCTGGCTCCGAGGTGAAGGTCGACATCGTGCTCTTGCCGTTCAAGGGCGGCAAGGAAGCTGCGAAGCCCACCGATCCGATCCGAGTGACTGTGGCTGCCGGTCAGGTGCGCTTCGTGCTGCTTCCCGAGCCACAAGCTGAGTGGTTCACCGCCGTGATTACGCCGGTCGAGGGCTCAGGCCCGTACCTGGCCTCGCATCGTGTGCGCGAGAAGTCGAGGTTCGGCGATCTGGTCACCGGTTATCCGTGGTCGCCCTTGCGTACTCAGGTGCGCGTGCCGACAGCGCAGGTTGACCCGGGTCTCACGGTTCAGTAGCGGCGTCATCACGGGCGCGTCGCCATCGGCGCGCCGCAAGTCCGATGCCGACACTCCTTCGGCGCGCCGCAAACGCGCTCACGCTCGTTCGCACTACCGTTCATGGCGTGAGTCGTCGCCGTTGTTCAAAGCCGTCATGCAGCGGGTCTGCAGTGTCGACTTTGACCTATGTATACGCCGATTCCACCGCAGTGCTCGGGCCACTGGCCACCTACGCCGAGCCGCACTGCTACGACCTCTGCCAGATGCACAGCGAGCGCCTGACTGCGCCGCGTGGCTGGGAGATCGTGCGCATTACCCCTGATCCCGATGCACTGAAGCCGACCGGCGATGACCTGGAGGCACTGGCCAATGCGGTGCGCGAGGCGGCCCGCCCGCGTTACACGCCCGACGCCGACCCGCATCCGGCAGTGCCGAACGGCTCAGTTGAGGTGGCACGCCGCGGTCACCTGCGCATGCTCACCAGCGTTGACGACCTGCCCGCGGAGGCGCCGGCCGAGGTCGCTCCTGCCTCCCGCCAGGGCGAGTTCTTCGAGGATTTCGACGGAATCGACTTCGACGACGACCAGGATTTCGATCCTCGATAGCCTTGGGCTGTGCGCTCACTCGATCAGATCATCAAGGCCTATGACGTCCGGGGCATCTACCCCGATCAGCTGGATTCCGATCTCGCTCACGCCGTGGGCGCTGCCTTCGTCCGTGTTCTCAAGATCGCAGCGCGCGACGGTGGCCCAGGCGTGGTGGTGATCGGCCACGACATGCGTCCGTCCGGCCCCGAACTCGTCGCCGCGTTTGCTGACGGTGTTCGCGAGCAGGGCTGCGATGTCATCCTCATCGGGCTGGCCTCGACCGACGGCCTCTATTTCGCCTCCGGCCACCTGAACATCCCCGGTGCGATGTTTACTGCGAGTCATAACCCGGCTCAGTACAACGGCATCAAGTTGTGCCGCGGAGGCGCAGCACCTGTCGGGCAGGACTCCGGCCTCCGTGAGATCCGCGCGATGATCGAGAACGACGCGATCCCCACTTATGACGGCCCGATGGGCGAGATCAGCGAGCGCGACATGCTGACCGAGTACGCCAAGTACCTGCGCCAGCTTGTCGACCTCTCGGGAATCCGCCCGCTCAAGGTGGTCGTCGATGCGGGCAATGGCATGGGTGGCTTCACCGTTCCAGCCGTGCTTGGCACTGGCTGCGGACTGCCGGCCCTGCCGCTCGACATCGATGCCCTCTACTTCGAGCTTGATGGCACCTTCCCCAACCACGAGGCGAATCCGATTGAGCCGTCGAATCTTGTCGACCTGCAGAAGCGGGTTCTCGAGGTCGGTGCCGATATCGGCCTGGCCTTCGATGGTGATGCCGATCGCTGCTTCCTGGTCGACGAGCGCGGCGAACTCATCAGTCCGTCAACTCTCACCGCTCTGATCGCCTCACGTGAGCTGAAGAAGGCGCCGGGCTCGACCATCATCCACAACGTCATCACCTCGAAGGCCGTGCCCGAGGTCATCCTCGAGAACGGCGGTACACCGGTGCGCACGCGCGTCGGCCACTCCTTCATCAAGGCGACCATGGCCGAGACAAACGCGGTGTTCGGTGGTGAGCACTCCGGTCACTTCTACTTCCGTGATTTCTGGCGCGCTGACTCCGGCATGCTCGCGGCGCTGCATGCGCTCGCCGCACTCGGGGAGACTCCTGCAGGCACGACGATCTCTAGCTTGATGCGCGAGTTCGATCGCTACAGCAACTCCGGTGAGATCAACACCGAGGTCAAGGATCAAAAGGCCATGACCGAGAAGATCCGTCTCGCCTACGCCGAGGGCACCACCACTGACGAGATGGACGGGCTGACTGTTGATGGCGGCGAATGGTGGTTCAACGTGCGCCCGAGCAACACTGAGCCGTTGCTGCGCCTGAATGTTGAGGCGCGTGACGATGCGCAAATGGCCGAGCTGCGCGACGCAGTGCTATCGATCATGAGGAGCGAGTCATGAGCTCGAGCAAGGGTGGCGCCCTGGGTCTTGACCCGCGCCTGTGGGAGATCCTGGCCTGCCCATGCGAGGCGCACGGCGCGCTCGTGGCTGATGACGCCGCGAACCAGATCGTGTGCACGGTGTGCAAGGCACGCTTCGATATCGAGAACGGCATCCCGGTGAT
>JBIJBU010000015.1:0-22991 GCA_044345075.1 Candidatus Nanopelagicales bacterium
GCGCGCGAAGTGCTCGAAGTTGCGGAATCACAACGGTGATGGTGTCGAGCCAGTTATTCCGGAAGAACCGCTTCTTCGGTGACGTCATCAAGTAGCGAAACACGAGGTCGACGGCGAAGAGCAGCCAGAGGAACTTTCCGAAGAGGTCGAGCCAGATGAACCAGGTCTGCCCGGGGTCGTGCCAGATCGACTGGATTGAGTACGTGACCAGGTACACCAGCGCCAGTGTGGACAAAAGGCCACTGGTGCGAGCGATGTAGGCCTTCAGCCAGATTTGCCGACGGGAGGTAGCGGTGTCAGTCGTGGACATACGGGAATCGTAGAGGTCGACCGCCGGATACTCGTCAGGAACTCAGGCTGTCGGGCTGGCGTGCATTACGAGGGAATGCGGATCTTGAAGACGTGAGTCCAGCCCTTGGCACCGAGGTTCGTCGATATCGCCTGGCCGGCTGCACCTGCGTACTTGCCGGATCCACCAATGACGGGGCGCACCACGCGTGCTCCGTCGGCAAGCGTCGCGCCGGCAGCCGGATAGATGGCAATGCCGCCGACGACGAGCTGGTCGTCTGAGGAGCCGAAGACGAAGTTCAGGTCGGAGGCGCGGATCTCTCGCCCACCGGGAACACCGATATCGAGAGTCGTGAGAGTGCCGGTCAGATACTGGCCGTCCGCGGCCACTCCATTCACGGCCATGGGAATTGAGAAGTAGCGCACTGTGCCGATGCCAGCGCCGGTGACAGCTGTCGGGACCACGGGCTGGTGGTAGACGGCGACCGTGGTGATGCCCGACTTCGGCGCTGCCTGCGCGGGGGTCGCAATGACGACCAGAGCGACGAGGCCGATGAGCAGGGCTGAGAGGGAGCGCATGATCTTCATGACCGCAGGGTAATGGCAGGAGAAACAGGCGGCACGCGCAAGTCCCGTGTTCCGAACAGACCCAGCACGTGGTGGGATACGCCCATGACCTCTGCGCCTGCTGCCCGTCGTCCGATCCCGGCCATGCTGCTCGCTGCAGTCATCAGCCTCATTCTGGGTTACATCGTCCTGGAGGTCGTCAACGCCGGGATCGTCGTGATCTGGGAGACAATTCCGGAGACCTGGACGACAACTCCGGCCTGGTACGTCATCGCGGTCTTGCTGATCGCGGCAGTTCTGGTCTTCGTGATTCGCAAGTTCGTGGGCGACGCGGGGCACTCGCCGATCGGCGGTATCAAGGTCAGCAGCATCACGCCTAAGGAGTACGTGGGGGTAATCCTCGCGATCCTCGCCTCGCTGTGGGGCGGTGTGGTGCTTGGCCCGGAGGTCGCTCTTGTCGCGACCGGCTCAATGATCGGCGGGCTCGTAGCAAAGCGAATGCACTTCACCGATGCGAAGGATCAGAAGAAAGTCGTGGGCTTCGGTGCACTCGGCGCGATTCTTGCTCTATTCGTTGGTCCCATTCTCTCCGGCAGTCTGCAACTCGGAAGCACCCCTGACGCAATTGAGGTTGATCAACTCGGCTGGGCCATCGTTGTCGCAATCATCGTTGCCGTTGTTGTCACTCTTGCCCGCACGGCGGCAGCAGTTCTCGCACGTGCCACAGGTGGTGGCCCCCATCTTCCGATTCTGGTCGCCGCGGCGCTGATCATCGGCGTCAGCGCGCTCATCGTGCAGAGCCGCACCGGCGAAAGCATTGTCTTCATCGTGACCTCGGGCGAGGAATTCATCACCAAGCTTCCTGCGCTGACATCAGCATCGACAGTTCTCGCCATCATCATCTTCAAGGCGATTGCCTATGCGGTGTCGCTCGGCTCCGGTTTCCGCGGCGGCCCGTTCTTCCCGGCCATGTTCATCGGAGCAGCAGTCGGCCTGCTCATCTCGCTCGCGATGGGTGATTCAGGGCCTTCAGTGCCGGCCGCGATTGTCGTAGGCGTCATCGCGTCCTTGATCGCAACTGCCCCGATGAAGTGGCCGATCGTGATCATCCTGGGTGTAGTTCTCGGCCTGATGATGGGAACGTGGACCTTGGTTCCGGCCGCCCTGGTCGGTGCAGTCGTGGCGCGGCTCATCCCGCGCTGGGGTGATCGGGTCGTGCCGCGACCCGACGTTGCTGCCCACTAGCGAAGAGGCTCGCCGAGGGCAGGGGTCGATTTGGGTATTCCCTACTAAATAGATAGACTAAGTGCATGGGACCCCTCTTCCTCATTGCCCTGGCCGGATTCGGCGCCCAGCTCGTCGATGGCTCGCTCGGCATGGGCTATGGGCTCACCTCGTCCACCCTGCTCGTGGCCATCGGCCTCACCCCGGCCATCGCCTCGGCGTCGGTTCACCTCGCAGAGATCGGCACCTCAGCCGCCAGTGCGATCTCGCACGGCAAGCTCGGCAATGTCGACAAGAGGGTGCTCAAGCGCATCGCGATCCCCGGCGGCATCGGCGCCTTCGTAGGAGCAACCGTTCTCTCCGGGTTGTCGACGCAGGCAGCTCGCCCCTGGGCCAGCACCCTGCTGCTGATCCTGGGCGTCTACGTACTGATCAGGTTCCTCGTCCAGCGCACGGTCACCCTTCGCAAGGGACGTCCCGGCCAGAGGCTGCTCATCCCGCTCGGGCTAGTCGGCGGATTCGTCGATGCCACTGGTGGTGGCGGATGGGGACCGGTGACCACGCCGGCGCTGCTGGCCAACGGCCGCATGGCACCCAATCGGGTCATTGGCACGATGAATGCGGCGGAGTTCGTGGTCGCCGTGTGCGCAAGTGTCGGCTTTATTGTCGGTCTCGGTTTCTCGGCCATTCGTTGGGACATCCTGCTGCCCCTGCTCATTGGCGGCGTGATCGCCGCACCCTTCGCCGCCTGGATCGCTCACCGACTTCCGATGCGCATCATGGGTGTCACGGTCGGAGGCATGATCATCTTCACGAACTCCTTCACGCTCACGCGCGCCTTTGAGGTCAACGCTGCAGCTCAGGCCACCCTGCTGATCGTTGAAGCCGTCGTATGGGCCGGGCTCGTCGCGTACGTGACATCTGCGCATCTCCGAGGCCGACGGGTATCCGTTGAACCGACTCTCGAGAAATCAGCAGCGAGCTAGTTCGCGAAAACCGGGGCTGGCGCGAGGTCTGCGACACGGCTTGCCAAATCTGAAAGTGTGACGGAGTATCTAGAGATGAGCGAACTCATCTGCCCCAAGTGCCATGCGAACATGCGAACCTACGAGCGCAATGGAGTGCACATCGACCAGTGCACCGAATGCCGAGGAATCTTCCTGGACCGAGGTGAGCTGGAGCACCTGATCTCGGCGGAGTCCTCGTGGTCGGCTGCCCCTGCAGCCCCAGCGCCGCAGTCATCCGGTTATAGCGACCAGAAGAAGGCGAGTTATCCCAAGAAGAAGAGGTCCTTCTTCGAGGATCTCTTCGAGTAATCGACTCCCCAGGCTGAGCGGTGTGAACGCCTCGCAATCAGGTCCGAGCGGACTGCGACCGCTGTTCCGCGATCGCCTTGAGTCGCACGAGCGACTTCAGGATTGCCGTCTGGTTGTTCTCGTAGGCGTTGATGATTTTCAGGGACGGCGGGAACAGCGCCGTGCTGCCATCGAATGTCTCGGTGACCATCGTCGATGATTCACCAAGAGCCTCGAGTTCGTAACGCCAACGGTGACGACCCAGGTGTCGCCATGCGATGCGGCTGGGTTCGTCGAACTCTTCGACCGTGTTGGTGATCGTGTAAGGGAACTTGACCCGCATCGCCATCCCGAAGGTGGCCCCCTTCGATAGACGATCAGGCCCCTTGATCTGACGTTGCACTGTGCCGGAGCCATCAAACTCGGCGTGCATGCGCGGATCAGCGATCAACTCGAACACGTCGGCAATCGGGGCGTTCACCTCGATTCGACCAGCTCGTTTCCACTCGTGGTTCGTGGGGACGATCTCTGCACGCGGCTTCTCGGTGGACATAGGTCCACGGTAACCGAGTGTGTACGTGAGTGCAGGTCGGCTAGCCAGCGAGCAAGTGCTGCAGTGTCGCACCACGTGCGTAGCCGCACTCATTGCACAACACGATGAATCCGTGAGTGTCGTTGCGTGTGACTTCGAAGTCATCGGTATGACATACAGGGCAGACCAGATCTGCGTAAATCATGATTACTCCCCATCCATAGTCGTCAGGCTGTCTCGTGCTTTCAGCCAGCCTCGTGGGGAAGTGCTCTCAGGGTCCGATAGCAGGGTTTCGGGAGGGATATCACTACGCGACGGTCATGCGAATGGAACGTGAACTGTAGTGGGGCGTTTCAGAAGATCGAGCACGTTCTCGCGTAAATGAGCTTCGCTGTTGCCCTCCCCGCTGACCGCCTGGTGCGCGGGCTAATGCGCGCAGGTTTCGACAAGCTCGTGGGCGGAATTTGCCTCCACGCCGGCCTTCTGGTTAGGTAAGCCTTAGTTAGGCAACCCTAACTTCTAGATTCGGAAGGACAGTCATGTTTCGCATCACCCGTCGGGCGGCACTCGTCGCAGTCAGCATCCTCGCCGCGAGCTCTGCCCTCACGGCCTGCTCCTCTGGCTCCGCGGGTGCGTCCGATGAGCCTGCTGACGGTCTGGTCGTCTACTCCGGCCGCAGTGAGGAGCTCGTCGGCGCCCTCTTCACCCAGTTCACCGCGGAGACGGGCATCCCGATCCAGGCCCGATACGGCGACACCGCCGAACTCGCCGCTCAGATGATCGAGGAGGGTGACGCCACCCCCGCGCAGGTCTACTTCGCTCAGGATGCCGGCGCACTCAGTGCAGTCTCCGCCGAGGGACTCCTCACCACATTGCCCGACGACGTCATCAACGCGGTGCCGGCCAACTATCGCGCCGCTGATGGCACCTGGGTAGGAGTAAGTGGCCGCGCACGCGTCATCGCGTATGACGCCCAGCAGCTCACCGCCGAGCAGGTGCCCACGTCAATCTTCGACCTGACCGACCCGGCCTGGAAAGGCCAGGTCGCGATTGCACCGACCAACGCCAGTTTTCAGTCCTTCGTCACGGCGCTGCGCGTGACCGATGGCGATGAGAAAGCCCGCGCCTGGCTCGAGGGCCTCGTGGCCAATGGTGTGCAGAAGTTCGAGAAGAACGGGCTCATCCTCGACGCTGTTGATGCAGGTCAGGCGAAGCTCGGCCTGATCAATCATTACTACTGGTACGAGAAGGCTGCCGAAGTAGGCGCCGAGGCGATGCGCGCGCAGATTGCGTTCACGGCACCGAAGGATCCTGGGTCTCTGGTCAACGTCGCGGGCGTGGGCATCACCAAGAAGGCTGCGGAAAGCAAGAACGCGAAGGCTTTCGTGGAGTGGCTGCTCACACCGCAGGCCCAGCAGTACTTCGTCGACACCACCTTTGAGTACCCGGTCATCGAGTCGATTGCCGCGGCAGATGGTCTTCCTCCGCTCTCATCGCTCCGTGGACCCGATATTGAATTGGCAGAGCTTGCCGATCTGCCCGGCACTCTCGCGATGCTGGAGGATGTCGGACTCCTGTGATCAAACGCTTGGTAACTGGACCGCCGCGGCCGCTCATTGCGGCCGCGGTGGTTTCTGCATGCCTGGCATTGATCCCGCTGGTGTACCTGATCGTGCGCGTGGCCTCAGCTGGTCTGGCCAAGATCACCGAGAGTCTGTTTCGCGCACGCACGTTTGAGACAACACTCACGAGCCTTGCGCTGATGGTCGTGGTCGTCCTGGGTTGCCTGATCATCGCGATCCCTGCTGCGTCTCTTGTCACGCGCACTGACCTGCCCGGACGGCGGATCTGGCTGACTGTTCTCGCGCTTCCACTCGCGATCCCGTCGTATGTAGCCGCCTACGCGTGGCTCGCGCAATTCCCGTCGATGTCCGGATTCTGGGCAGCGGCGCTGATCCTGGTTGCGGTCTCGTATCCCTATGTCCTGCTTCCGGTTGTCGCCGCGCTGCGGTCGACTGATCCGGCGCTCGAGGAAGTTGCCCGATCCCTAGGCCGATCCCCGTTCGCTGCATTCCGATCCACGACGTTGCCGCAGGCAATCCCGGCTGCAGCTGCAGGGTCACTGCTCGTCGGGCTGTATGTGCTCTCCGACTTCGGTGCGGTATCCCTGTTCCGCGTCGATGCATTCACGCGAGTCATCTACGCCTCGTACCGCGCAAGCTTCGATCGAACTTCGGCTGCGGTCCTGGCCAGCATTCTGGTGCTGCTGGCACTCGTGCTCGTCTTCGCCGAGCGCAAGCTTCGTGGCAGGTCGCTTCAGTATCGGACTGCTTCAGGAACCCAGCGCATCGCACTCTTAAGCCGTCTGCCAGCGCGCCTGAAACTGGTGGGGCTTGCCTTCACCACGTCCATCGTCGTCATCGCGATTGGCGTTCCGGTCGTGTCCCTCCTGCTGCGTCTCAGCGAGGGAAGTAGACGACCGCTAGACATCGGTGAACTACTTAACGCGACGCTGAATTCTGCTGGAGCTGCTGCGATGGGTGCAGTGATTGCCGTTGCGTTGGCCTTGCCCATCGGGCTGATCACTGCGCGCTATCGATCGGCCTGGAGCACCGGCACCGAGAGCGCAGCATTCGCGGGGCACGCCCTGCCTGGCGTGGTGATCGGATTGTCACTCGTATATTTCACGATCAACGCTGTGCCGATTCTGTACCAGACCCTTTTCACACTCGCCTTTGCGTATGCGGTGCTGTTCCTCCCCAAGTCAATTGGTGCTACCCGAACATCGATTGCCGCAGTGCCACCCGTGCTCGAGCAGACCGCTCGGACCCTCGGCCGTAGTCCGTTCAGGGCCTGGACCCAGACAACGTTCCGACTCGCGTGGCCGGGTATCGCGGCGGGCGGCCTGCTGGTGTTGCTCACGGCGATGAAGGAACTACCCGCGACCTTGATGCTGCGTCCGACCGGCTTCGACACCCTTGCCACCGAACTATGGAGTCGTACCGAGGTGGCTGCCTACGGTGCTGCCGCGCCCTATGCACTTGCACTGATCGCTTTGGCTGCCATCCCTGCGTTCGCACTGTCCATGGCAATGTCGCGGGGCGGTAACAAAGAGTCGACGTCGATTGATGCTCGAAGGTCGGCCTCAGAACTGGATACGGTGGGAGCGTGACGAGCATTCAGGTGGAGTCGGTCAGCGCTGGATACGGCGGTGACCCGGTTCTCGTTGATCTCAGCCTGGCCGTGAATTCGGGCGAGTTTGTCGCGGTGCTCGGATCGAGTGGATCAGGCAAGACAACATTGCTGCGCGTGCTCGCCGGATTCCTGAGGCCCTCGTCGGGATCCGTGATCTTTGGCGAGAAAGTGATCTCGAGTGCCAATGCGTGGATTCCGCCGGAGCATAGGCACCTGGGCATCGTGCCTCAGGAGGGCGCACTCTTCCCGCATCTGGATGTGCGTCGCAATGTGGGTTTTGGTCTTGATCGATCAACCGAGAGTTCGCGGAGGGTCGAGGAGGTGCTCGAGATGGTGGGCATGCAGGATTTCTCAGATGCGCGCCCTCAAGAACTCTCGGGCGGACAGCAGCAGCGGGTCGCTCTAGCGCGCGCACTTGCACCACGCCCCGATGTGCTTTTGCTGGATGAGCCTTTCTCCGCGCTCGACGCGAGCATGCGCGTCTCCTTGCGCGCCGAGGTGCGTGAACTCCTGAAGTCCCTCGGCACCACCTCGGTCATGGTCACCCACGACCAAGAGGAAGCACTGTCCATCGCCGACAGGGTCGCCGTCATGCGTGACGGCCGACTCGTGCAGATGGCCACACCGGCAGAGCTCTACCAAAACCCTGCCGACCTCGCCGTAGCGCGGTTCGTTGGTGATGCGGTGGAACTTCCCGCCCAGTGGAGCGGCATCGACAACGTCGACACATGGCTGGGTCGTGTTGCTGTGCGTGGTAAGCCGAACCACTCAACTGGCGAGATCGTCGCGGTGCTGCGTCCCGAGCAGTTATCCGTGATAGATGCCAGTTCCATCGACAACTCGCTCTCGGGTGGTGCGATCGGCACCGTGAGTCGGGTCTCGTATCACGGGCACGACAGCCTGTTGCACGTGCACTTAGCCACGGGTCAGGACATCGCCGTGCGGGTGCCTGGCGAGTCACCGGCGGTCGCGGGTGAGCGGGTGCGGATCCGCGTCACTGGTGCGGCGAATATCTACTCTGCGTAGCGCGACATCACAAGGGTTGCTTTCAGGTGCCCATCCGCGCGTAAACATCCGGCCGTCGGTCATCAAGTGTGTGGTTGCGTGACGATACGGTCTTATCGCGCGCTGTCTTGACATCGATGTCAGCTGAGATGACGCCGGCATCTCGCTGAGGACGTTCCGCCTTGATCCAGCCGTCGGCACCGATGATCGCACTGCCACCCGTGAAGGTAACGCCACGCTCAGAACCGCACCTGTCACACGCGGCGATGATCAGGTGGCTGTGCCGAGCACTGGTCATCGCGTCATGCAGCTCAGCGGGTCGTTCCTGATCGGGAGTGTTGCCGAGCGGCCAGTTCGTGGGCACTGCGATGACCTCCGTGTCGGCGAGGAGTAGGCCACGGGCCATCTCAGGGAATTCGAGGTCGTAGCAGACCAGAATGCCGATACGGCCATGACGAGTGTCGACAACCGGCGGTGCTTCGCTGCCGGCGACGAACCAGCTCTTCTCGTCATTCCACAGATGTACCTTCCGATACACGGCAAGTACCCCAGATTCGTCGAGCATCACAGCCGCATTGAAGATCTCGTGGGCTTCCTTCAGCGGGAAGCCGGCGACGAGCACTGCACCGCTGCCAGTCAGCTTCGCTCGCCACTCGTCGAAGACGGGCGAGTCAATGCTCAGTGCTGCTGCGGCCACCTCTGCCTCGGTCTCAAACACGTATCCGCTCGTGCACAGCTCGGGAAGCACGATCAGATCGGCACCCAAGGCCACTGCCTCATCGATGGCTTTCCCGACAGCGGCCATATTCGCAGCGTCATTGCCCACGGTTGGGGCGAGCTGCTGACACACGATGCGCATCGCACTCCTCGAGTCATTGAGCAATTCGCACACCTTCACGCATCAACGTGAGGCGGTCAAGAGATCCTCGACTAGCGCGAGGTCACGAAATTGGCTTGCCAACGATCGCCTAGTGAATCCGTCAAGCGATCCGTTACCCGAATCTGCTGGGTAGATATCCGTTGCGCCGATTTTCCTTCGCTCTCCACCTGGAGGATCTGCAGGAAAGAGCCGAAGTGGCGCACCGTCCTATAGTCATGTTGGAAGACCCCGCCTGTGCTGGCGATTGTCGTTGTGGAGCTCACCCACAAGAACGTGTCACCGTCAGCGGCTTTCTTGGTTCCGTTTGTCAACTTCCTTGTGGACCCGGAGGCATCATCAGCCTCAGCGGGCTCTCCGTCGTTGGCAGTAGGCCGGTGCAGGCCCTCACACTGCTTGATGTCCTGGACGATGCGGTCGTAGGCAAGCTTTGCCTGCTTCGCAGTCGAGTACACAAAGACTTCCTGTAGAGCTTCGCTCATGTTCGGACCCTTTTCCGAGACGAACTCCACCGTGACAACGTCCCCGCCACCCTTGCCTTCGATCTCATCGGAACCTGAGAGGTCGCACAGCCAAGGGGAGTCGGCGGGTCCGGAGTCAGCGCTCAGCACGGAGAACGCACGCACCATCTTCTTGCCACCCACGAGCGACTTTCCTTCACCGCTGGTCATCATGATCGAGTAGGCCTTTGCTACATCCTGGCTGGCGAGGGTCTCTGCATCAGCCGGCGCTGCAGCGGTGATGGTTAGTGCGCCGCACGCTGCAGCTATCACGATTGAACGTCGCATCTCAATACTCCTCGTGACGATCCATGGATAGATGAAGGTGTCGATGGTTAACGTCGGTGAGTCTATGTCTCGATTGGTCCGTCGTGCCGGCTTTAGGCCCGCTGGGCACACCATCCTTGAGCGTCGCCACGCCCCCGCGGCGAGGATCCAATGAGAGAGTTGCTGAACGAAGCCCTCGTGATTGAAGGGCAGTCTTACCGTGCGATGTTGTTGGTTGAGCCACCACTAATTCGTTCACGACGCAGCCACCACAGTCCGACAATCGGCAGGATGAACGGAATAAGGGCGTAGCCGATCCCAAAGCCGGACCACACGGTTGCACGGGGGAACCACGAGCTCTCGATGAGGCTGAGCGTGCCGACTACGAGAACACCGACCAGTTCGAAGGTGATCGCCGCGGCTGCAACTTTCTTGCCGCGTTCGCCCACACCCAAAGCGATGGTCGCGATGATGTACACGACAGCGGCTAGTGCTGAAAGCAGATAGGCAACGGGCGCTTCGTCGAAGCGTGTCGTGAGTTGAATGACTGATCGAGATGTCGCAGCGATGGCGAAGATCGCGTAGATCACCACGAGAAGTCGGCCGAATCCTGATGCGTGACCGTTCGTTCGCGCGTTAGCCAAGGGGTACTCCCGACCACACCTGCTGAATTCGCACGACGAGTACGGGCATCACGAGTCCGACGACCATCACGATGGCGGAGCCGATCCGCGTGGTGTCGCCACGAGTCCACCACCACGAGCCAATCGGAATCATGGGGCTGAGCAACAGGTAGCCCACAAACTCGACACGAGCGAAGTCTCGGTCGGTGCCGATCATCTGCACGATGCCACCCACTGCCAGCACGACGAACATCGCTGCGAGAAGAAGTTGGCTCGCATGGAGCCACCGGCTCATGGGTCTTGCGATGAGCAGGTGTACCAATGCCCATGCGGCCATGGCCAAGGAGGCGATGATGGTCGCGTTAGCAAAGGCTCCGGTCACCCCTGAATCCTGCCAATGGCCTGATCAGGTCGAGCAGGGTCCCCTCCGCAAGCGCCCGTCGTTGGCGTCAGGACGGGCCCTGAACGGCGTAGAGCTGGTCACGGTATTGATCGAGGAGGCTGTCCGTCACCCGTTGCATGCGCATCGGGGTGCGGGTCTTGTCCTTGGCGACCACCCAAGCTAGCGGGGCGGTCGTCGCGGATGCGCGTGAGTAATCGACCAGGATCTCCGCGGCAGCAGGTACGGGGACACGCAGTGCGACCCAGCTTGCCTCTCCGCTGTCGCGGACGCCGGTTACTTGGACGTTCCACGAGAGGGTCCGCTTCGCGCTACTGCTGTACCGCACCTTCTTGGCTGATCGGTCCCAGTCCTGGTTGACCTTGACCTCCTTGGGCAGCAGGAGCGGATGTCCATTCACGTCATAGCTTGTAGTTCGGCCGTCATAGAGCTGCTGGATCCGCGGGCTTGATGCCTTAGTGGATTGGAAGGTAGCCGCATCTTCACCGACTCCGAACACGATGGTGCTGTCGGAGGTGACCTCTTCGAGTAGCAGGTATGACGATGCACCGTTGCTCAGCGCGTAGACCTCAATCGGCTGTGATGCAGCAAGCTTCCCCGCCGCAACCCCGACGAGGAAGTCCACGCCCGGATCCACGAAGATCAGCGGCGCGCTCTGCTGGCTTTCTGTGGGTGGGTTGAGTGGCTGGAGAGTTCGGTAGAGGTCGCTCGCAAGAGGCTGACCCTCGGGGGTCAGCAGGACGATAGTAATTTCCTCAGCATTCGCCGATGGGAATGAACTGAACGCGAGCAGCGTCCCTTGGTCCTTGCCGCGACACACGGGGCAGGGCTGCTGTGCCAGGACATCGTCGATGTCGACGAGGGCAATGGTGGACTTGTTCGCCGTGCTCCAGGTGTAGGAAGCGGAGTTCGGGTTTACGGCGGAGGTGTAAAGGAAGCTGTCAGTATTCGTGTCGACGGTGACCGCCAATGCGCGGAATGGGAAGTTGTTGTCGTAGACAGCGATGTCGTATAAGCCATTCCCGCGATCGAGGACCGCATAGGGAGTAATGGCGTGACCGCCGGACTCGCCGAATACGGTCAGGACGAATGGAACCGTGCCCCCGGGGAGCGTTCTTTTCAGAGTCTCGACAAGCTCGGTCGGTGACTGACCTGCTACGGCTGCGGGGAGTAAGTCGGGGGCGAGGAACTGCGCCCCGAACAGGCGCGTGATGGTCTGGATCGCCGGATCGCCCATCGGATTCGCGGCGTTGATCCCCAAGCCCGAGGCCCCGACCTGATTCGCCGGGAGCTGCCCGTTGTACAGGGCGGCCGCGGCGGCCGCAAGGCCAAAGCAGTGACCGCCCTGCGCTCCGGTCTCGATCATCTGGGCGAGCAGCTCGGCCCCGAGGATCAGGTCGCATTTACCCGTCTTCGGGTCAATGCTCCGAGGATCGCGGCAGACACCGTTGCCGAGGCTTCGCCGAAGCGAAAGGGCGTTCAAGGGTGCCGGGCTCTGGTACTTGTCGCCATCAAGTTGCTCGAGTGTGACCCGAGTGGGCATGCCATAGACCAGGGCGTTCTGGGCGAAGTCCAGGTTCGTTCCCCAGTTGGGCATCGGGAATCCGTGGGGGTACGGCCGGAAGCCCGAGTCGGCAACTACCCTCCCCTGGGGTGCGCCTACCCCGACTCCGCCGAAGATCGACTGGTAGACCGACGGATCCACGATCCAGCCGCCCGGCGGCTTGCCGCCGCTTGCCAGGTTGGTGTCGGGCGACCCAGAGGCGGGGACGGCGATACCGACGAGGATCACGGACAAGGAGATGGCCATGATCATGGAGCGTTGCAGGCGTGGACGCATGTGGAGAATGTATCCGCAAGCTCGAGCGGGGGACTGGCGTTTCCGCCAAGAGTTGCACGACCTGATGGCGATAATCATGACGACGACCTAGAGGCCGTCCTGGTCATTGACGTAGGTGAGGAACTGCATGCCGGCGGCCCGACTGGAGGCCCTAGACATGCCGACATCGCACTGCGGTCGACGATTCGTGATGTGATTCAGCATTAGGCTCGCGACCCGGAGCGGAGAGAAAGGGCCACGGATGAGCTCGCATCCTGACCCCAATCGCGTGGGTGGACCCGGATGGCTGGACGCGACGGGCGGCCGGCTCTCGAGGTCGCAGCGAAGGAAGATGCTCGGCATCTCGATCGCGACGCAGCGCACGCTGCTCGTGCAACGCATGAGCCCTCGTCGGAAGTCTCAGCGAGACCTGTCCGAAGCGATGCTGGTTCCGGATACCGCGCTGGTCGCTGAGGCCGTGGACGTTGCTCGCACTCAGTGTCCCGAGATCCTCGGGCACGCTTATCGCACGGCTGTTTTCGCTCGTGCCCTCGCGCTCATCGATGGTGCGGACGTCGACCCTGAGCTCCTCTTCGTCTCCGGACTCCTTCATGACGTCGGCCTCGAGAGCCCGGTGGTGGGCGAGGACTTCACTGTGCGCAGCGCCGTCGCCGCGGTGGATGTGGCGGCGCGTGCAGGGCGCCTGGATGCCGCCGGAAGTCTGCGGGACGCGATCGTCGTGCACACGACGGTCGGCATCGACCCGGTCCGCGATGGTGCCCTCGGCTTCTACACGCAGGCTGGGGCGATGGTCGACCTCGTAGGCCTGCGGGAGCGGCAATTACCGCACGATCTCGTCGCCCGCGCGGTCACTGAGCATCCGAGGTCGGGCCTCGCCCGGACGATCACGCGCGCCATCGCCGCCGAGGCTCGCGCAGTGCCGGAAGGCCGGTTCGCTTTCCTCCGCCGAGTGGGGATGGGCCCTGCGATCCGCGTCGCGGCCGTCCCGAGTCGGCCCTAGACGCACTGATGGTGTTCAGGCCGCGCCACGAGGGCTGTTGACCAGGGGAAACGACTGGTGGCCAGGGACGGGGTCGAACCGTCGACCTTCCGATTTTCAGTCGGACGCTCGTACCAACTGAGCTACCTGGCCGAACAATCGAAGGCCAGCTTTCGCTGACCTTCGATATGGCGACCCCGACCGGGCTCGAACCGGCGACCTCCGCCGTGACAGGGCGGCGCGCTAACCGACTGCGCTACGGGGCCTTACTGGTGGTGCTGTCGTGCGTATCCCCAACGGGATTCGAACCCGTGCTGCCGCCGTGAAAGGGCGGTGTCCTAGGCCACTAGACGATGGGGACCTATGTCTCCGTCGACCTGATGCCGCTGGCGACCGCATAAGCATAGGGCAGCCGTCTCGAGGAGCCAAAATGGGGCCATGGATCCCCGTGAGATGAGCCGAGACGAGTTCGAGGGGCTGGTGGCGGAGGCGCTTGACTCGATCCCGGCCGATCTTGCCCGACTGATGAGCAACGTCGTGGTGGTCGTGGAGGACTTTGCCCCGGCCGACGATCCTGACCTGCTGGGGCTGTACTCGGGGATCCCGCTCACTGAGCGCGATGGGAGCTATGCCGGGTTCCTGCCCGACCAGGTGACCATCTTCATGGAGCCGATCTTGTCGATGTGCGCAACGAGGGATGAGGTGGTGGAGGAAGTGCGCATCACGGTGGTCCATGAGATCGCGCATCACTTCGGCATTGATGATGCGCGCCTGGAGGAGCTCGGCTACGAGTGAGCTGCTCGCCGCAGTCGATCAATGACAGCGGCGCCAAGACCTGATTCGTCCGGGAGCACGGCCAGCACGGTGGTCAGCTGCAGGGCATCGGCCTCGCGCAGGGCTGCATAGAGAACGTGGGCGTACTCGTCATTGGAATCCGGCGCCGACAGGCGCACCATGCCGACTGGGGTCTCGACTGATGCGACTGCGAGCACGCCGACGCGAGCTTCATCGGTCGAGTGACTGGCGGCGAGACCTGCGACATCGGTGATGACGACATTCGCGGATGGCGAGTAATGCGACTCGAGGGTTCCCGATGCGCGCACGGTTGACGTCATGCCCGGCACGACTCCGGTCACGCGTTCGATGTCATCGACGGTGATTGCTCCCGCACGAAGGAGTCGCGGAATCTCATCGGTGCAGTCGATGATCGTTGACTCCACGCCGACTGCGCTCTCGCCACCATCGAGGATCAGGTCAGTCTCACCGAGGACATCGACGAACTCGTCGCGCACGTGTTGGGCGCTTGTCGGGCTGACGCGGCCGAATCGGTTTGCACTCGGGGCCGCAATGCCGATCGACGGATCATCGGTGAGTTGGATGAGCGCGCGCAGCGTTTCGTCCATCAATGGATGCGAGGAGACGCGCACCGCGACTGAATCCTGTCCGCCGGTGATGAAGTCGCCAGCACGATTGCTGCGCTTGACGACCAGAGTCATCGGACCAGGCCAAAACGCATCGGCAAGTGCGCGAGCGAAATCAGGAATTGACGCTGCCCATAGATCAAGCGCCTGTGCATTCGCGACATGCACGATCAGCGGATGATCAGCCGGCCGCCCCTTTGCGGCGTAAATGCGCGCCACGGCATGCGGATCGTCAGCTCGTGCAGCAAGCCCGTAGACGGTCTCGGTGGGCACTGCCACCAACCCGCCGTCACGAAGGCGAAGTGCTGCCACGCTCGGGTCGGTGATGAGAAGCATTGGGCCATTCAAGCGCACGTCTGTTGAATCGCTCGGCCGTGCGGACAAGTTAGCGACGAGGAGCTGTGATCTTCATCGGCAGCGTGCGCGAGACTGGCTTACCCGCCTTGCTCAGCACGACCGTGTAGGCGCCGGAGGCAGGGGCCACGCCGCTGAACGACACGGTGCCGGTCTTGGTGACCTTGCCGCTGCGCATCTTCTTGCCCGCCTTGAACAGCGTTACCTGCTGGCCCATGGTTGCGCCCGCTACCTTCATCGACACGGTCATCGTGCCGTTTGCGGCCATACGCACCGAACTGACACTCGCCTTGGTGACAGGGACCGTGGAGGACACGGCTGCAGGCACTGCTGAGGGAGTGGGCGTGGACTGAATCACGACTTGACCGGGCGGCGGTGTCACGGGTGCCTCGTAGCGGTAACCGCCGAGGGCCACGGCGCGGCCGACGGCGAGCGTGACGATGACGTCCTGCCAGCCAGCGATACCCGGGGGAGTGACGACCTCGATATTGGCGGCGTTGATGACCTTGTAACTTGCCGCCTTGCCTCCAATGGTCACGCCGCTGGTACCCCAGAAGCCGTAGCCGAGGATGTTGATGGTGTTGCCGCCGGTTGTCGGGCCGAAGGCCGGACGTACCTCGGTGATGTCGGCATCGCTGCCGCCGCCGCCTCCTCCGCCACCACCGGATGAACCCCCACCGCCCGAGCTGCCGCCACCGCCGGAAGAACCTGAACCGCCGCCGACCGAACCGCCGCTCGAGGCAGATGGGCTCGCGGTGTTCGTGACGAAGGAGCGCGCGTAGAGCAAGGAATCGGGGCTGCCTGCACCTGCACTGGTCACACCCGTGGAGGCGCTAGCCGTTAATGCGGCAACAACCTGCGCGGGGGTCGCACTGCTATTCAAGCCGAGGTAGACAGCCGCTGCTCCGGCGACATGCGGCGCCGCCATAGAGGTACCGCTCATAGTGGCCGTTGATGTCGGGCTCGAGATTCCGTCGGAGATGATTGAGACGCCAGGCGCGAATATGTCGACGCAGGTGCCGTAGTTGGAGAACGAAGCACGTGCATCAGAGCTATCGGTTGCGCCAACCGTGATCGCCGTGACCTCGCGCGCTGGGCTAGCGGTGCAGGCATCGACGTTGCTGTTGCCCGCGGCCACGACCATCGTGATGCCGGCTGCGACAGCGGCTGCGACGGCATCATCCAAGGACTTGTTCGCGCCGCCACCGAGGCTCATGTTCGCCACGGCCGGCCCTGGGTTGATCTGATGATCGGTAATGGCCCAGTTGATTCCGGCGATCACATCGCTGGTGTAGCCGCTACCGCTGCAGTCGAGCACGCGTACCGGAACGACGGTTGCGCTCTTCGCGACTCCGTAGGTGGTACCGGCAACAGTGCCCGCCACATGGGTGCCGTGACCTTGGCAGTCATTCGCATTCGTGTCGTTGTCGACGAAGTCATATCCGGTAACCAGACGACTGGAGAAGTCATTGCTGGCGTAGACGCCGGTATCGATGATGTAGGCACGCACGCCCGAGCCTGTTCCGGCAGGCGTGAACGTCGTGCTGAGAGGGAGGGAGCGCTGATCGATGCGATCAAGACCCCAGGGGGCGCAACCCTGAGTACCCGAGGGAGTGCTTGAGCTGCAAGAAGTCGGGGTAGTGGCAGTGGGGGTTGCTGACGCAGTGGGCGTGGGAGTCGCCGTGGGCGCTGCACCGGGACGGATCTCGTAGGCGTAACGGCCGTTGATCGCGGGAATTGTCGATCCGGAAGGAATTACCTGGCTTGAGATCAGTGCGGAACTGCCGCCGTTAACGTAGGGGTTAGGCGTTACTCCACTCGATGCGAAGCGACGGTCATTGGCTGAGGAGTTCGGATCTGCGTATCCGATCTCGAGGCTGTTCGAAGCAGTGGCGGCATCGATGTTGTCGTAGTTGAAGACGATATCGACGTCACCAGCAGCGCCGCGCTTGAGAATCAGCAGCTGGGCGGAGTAGTACGGAGCACTCTGGTTGTAGCGGCCGACATTGACCCAGTTGATGCAGTAGCCGTTGACACCATCGAAGTTTGGAATGGGGCCGTAAGTCACCTGAGTGGTGAGCGTGTTGCGAGTGTCGAGGTCGGTGAACACCGGAAGCACGAGCGGACGATTCGTCGTGCGGAGATCGATTCCTTGGTAGCTGGTAAAGCTTCCGCCACCGTCATTGAAGGAGATGCCGCCGTTGTTATTGATCAAGATCTGGTTGTAGCTGGTGCCGAACCAATTGACGTTGAAGCCGAGTGACACCGCAGAGGTGCCGTTGTCGTCACCGCGCGGAAGACTGTTGGCGGTGCATCCTGAATCGGTGATCACCGCGCCACTCGAGATAGCGACTGGCTGATCGACTTCCACGCGCACCACGTTGGTGTCGGCGCGCAGTGCAGTGGCATCCGCTGCGGTCATCTCCACGGCGAGACCGTCGAGCGCCTTGTCGTAAGTGGCGGTGACGACTCCGCCGGCATCGGTCACCGTGTTCGCGACAGCGGTTTGCGTGCCCGGATCGACCGTGACGATGTATCGACCTACGCCGGCCGGCAATGACTCGCTCGAAGTCGCTGAAGGTTCTGCTGCCGGAAGAGGTGCGGTGCTCGAAGAGGGACTTGCACTGGGGGAGGCGCTCGCGGGAGCTGAAGGATCGACGATCGGCTCAGCCGCTGCAGAGCTCGCCCAGAAAGAAGCCGCGACGACGGTCAGCGACACCAGGGCAGCAGAAATGCCCTTGGCGGTTCGATTTCGCATGCCGCTCCCTGTTCTCACCCTCTAAGGATGCCTCACCTTTGCTCGGTCATTTGACCATCCCTTGGACTCCCTCACCAGGTGACAGGTTCCCGTCAGGTCATGCGTATGTAAAGGGAGGGTTAGGTCTGCTCCGAAGGGGGTTTGAGGGGAAGACGCGCGGGTAGATCTGGGTTCGAATAGATGTAGCCGGCACGGGTCGGCACAGAAGGAGACGATCATGACCACCCCCATGACCCCCGCGGGCATGCCCCAGGCCGACCAGGCACCGATGGCGCAGCCCACCCCCCAGTACTTCGCCCCCGCTCCCAAGAAGTCTCGCCTCGGCGCAGCCGTCATCGGCGGTGCGGCCGTGACCGCGCTGCTCGGCGGCGCAGTCGGTGGAGCCGTTGGCTACACGGTGGCGAGCAATAACTCGACCCCCACCGTCGCGATCGCATCGTCGGAATCGGGCTCGGTCGGCGCGAACCTCGCGACCGCAACCGGCAACACCGTGGTGGATCTTGCGGCTGCGGTGCAGCCAGCAGTGGTTCAGCTCGACGTGTCAGGCGGGAGTGGCTCGGGTACCGGCTCAGGCTTCGTTATCAGCCCCGACGGCTACATCGTGACGAACAATCACGTCGCCGGACCCGCGGGCAAGGACGGCAGCATCAACGTCACCTTCGCTGACGGCAAGACGGCCACGGGCAAGCTCGTGGGTGCCAGCCCTGACTATGACCTTGCGGTGGTGAAGGTGGATCGCACCGGGCTCGATTCAGTGCCGATGGGCGCCTCTCGTGATCTGAAGGTCGGCCAGAGTGTTATCGCCATCGGTTCGCCGCTTGGCCTGCAAGGCACGGTTACCACCGGCATTGTCAGCGCACTCGACCGTCCGGTGACTGCCGGAGAGTCACAGGGCGACACCTCATTCATCAATGCAATCCAGACCGATGCAGCGATCAACCCCGGCAACTCCGGCGGTCCGCTCATCAACGCAGCCGGTGAGGTTATCGGCGTCAACTCTGCGATTGCCAGCATGGGCTCTTCGGCCGGGCAGGCCGGTTCCATCGGTCTCGGCTTCGCCATCCCCATTGACACCGTCAAGCGCATTACGAATGAGCTGATCAAGAACGGCTCCGCGAGCACTCCGGTTATCGGCGTGCAGCTCGACACTGGCTACACCGGTGACGGCGCCAAGGTCGGAGAAGTCACCTCAGGCGGTGCTGCTGAAGTTGCAGGAATGCAGTCCGGTGACGTCATCACCAAGATCGACGGCAAGAAGGTTGTGGACTCCACCGCACTTGTCGTGGCCATCCGCGCTAATGCGCCTGGCGACACCATCACCTTGACGGTCGTCCGCGACGGCGACCAGGTGATTCAGCTCCCGCTGACACTCAAGTCGGCTCCGAAGAGCTAATCACGCAAGCCAGCAGCGCGCCCCGGTCGGTCCTCCTCCCGACCTGGGCGCGCTGCTTCATGTTCAGGCGTGTCCAAGATGCGTGAACTGTCGTGCGAGGGCAGGCTTAGAGGGTGCTGCCGTCCCTTCCTTCCCTTCCGTCTCCGCGTGGTGCTCTCGATTCCACGCGTGAGCAGATTGCGGCAGGATTTCGCCGCATCGTCTCCGGCGATCCGACAGGTGCACCCGACTGGGTACGCGGGATGGCCGATGGCGATGACGTCGGCTACTTCGGCCCTGGCTCAGCCGCTTGGGCGGTCCACGGTTCATTGCCGACGATCGTGGGTGGAATTCGCGCGCTTCTGATGCAGGCCCTTCACCCGGGCGCCCTGGCCGGTGTCATGCAGCACTCACGTTACGAAGCTGATGCGCTCGGTCGGCTTGCAGGCACGACCCAGTGGCTCACTGTTGTCACGTTCGGCGATACGACCGCGGCCGATCGCGAATGCGCTCGCGTGCGTGGCATGCACCGCAAGGTGTCTGGTACGTATGACGCGGACGGCGCAGAACGCGTCTACTCCGCGATGGATCCTGATCTGCTGCGGTGGGTGCACGTGGCCTTCACTGACTCCTTCCTTGCCACGCACCGTGTCTGGGGTGGTGCAATTCCCGGTGGCGAGGATGCCTACGTGCGCGAGTGGGCGAAGGCCGGTGAGCTCGTCGGTGTTGTAAACCCGCCGAGGTCTGTAGCCGAACTCGAGCAGCAACTGCGTGACTTTCTTCCAGATCTGCGCGGAGGGAAAGCAGCCGACAAAACCGTGGACTTCATCCGCCATGTGCCGATGCCCGTGCCTGCCCGTCCGGCCTATGCATTGCTCTTCGCCGGCGCAGTGGCCACCATGCCCGCTGAGCACCGCGCCCTTCTGAAGCTGCCGAGTGTGCCGTTGACTCTCGCCAAGCCCGCAGTGGGCGCAATGCTGGGCACCTTGGGCCTCGTGCTGGGCCCCCAGTCCCCGAGCATGCAGTCCGCTTTCACCCGGATCAACCGACTCGCCGAGGTTTCGCCGATTTGACCCAGCCCCCGTATGTCGGGTGATGATGGAACGCATGTGGCTGGTGAGGCGTTCTACGGGTTCCGCTCTGACGGGCGTTGTGGGCGCCGTTGTCGGTGCCGGCATCGTGATGTCTGGCCTCGCGGCACCGGCAGGTGCGGTGGCGCCGGCCGCTGACCCGACTTCTTCTGCTTCTGCCTCGGCTACGGCTACGGCATCTGCTTCACCTTCGGCCTCATCGTCTGCGTCGCCGTCTGCCTCAACCACCGCGAGCCCGAGTGCATCCGCGAGTGCGTCTTCGAGTGGATCTGCATCTGCCTCGGCTACCGCACCTGCATCACCGGCGGCATCGGCGACTGCCTCAAGCACTCCAGCAGCCCCCGTCGCACCCTCGCCGGCGACAACTCCTGTGCCGTTGCCGAAGGAGCTCGGCAGTTGGTGTCGAGCACTTCTGCCACCGGGTGCCACGAACTCGGTCAAGAACGCCGCATGGAATTTAATGGGCGGTAAGGCGACGATGTCGCAGGGTGGCACCTACCTACTTGCGGAGCACCCGAATTGGCAGCCGCAGGCAGGCACCGATACCTCTGGCGATCGCCATGTGAACTCACTGAACTGGGCGCTGCCGCTGCTCTACCGCGGCGTTCAGGTGCAGAGCCAACCGATGATCGATCGCTTTCGCACTCTCATCACGTATTGGATCAATGATCATCAAGGTAAGCGCGCCTATTGGGTCGATGGCTCGATCTACGGCGGCCTACGCACTCAAACGTTGCTCTGCGCTGCGCAGACTCTCGGTGACCCACTAATTGCCAACGCCGCCTTGCGCGATGCACGCACCATGATCGGCTCGCGTAACTCGCAGGGCAATGCCGTCATCGGAGCGAACAACACCGATCTCATTCGCCAGACCGGAGCTCTCGGAGTGTTCTGCTCCATCGGAGATATTGCGAACCGGGATCGCGCGTGGGGCAATGTTCTTGGAGTGACTCGCGGAATCGTCCAGGCCGATGGCAGTGACGTTGAGGGATCTCCGGGCTACGCGATCTACTTTGAGAACATCCTGAAAGATGTCGAACGCGCTGCCGCGACCTGCGCGATTCCGGCGGGTGAGGTCACTGAACTCAAGGCTCGGCTCTACGACTTCGTGGCCACGGCCACTCGACCGGACTACAAGCTCGTCTCGATCGGCGACACGATCAATCAGCGGCTCTCGAACACATTCGCGCCGGGGGATCCTCGCGCTGACTGGCTGCGCAGCTCCGGAACAGCGGGGGTACCGCCATCGATGCTCTACTCGTACTACGACGGCGGCTACGTCTTCGCCCGCGCTGGATGGAACCCGCAGCCCGGTGGAGCCGACACCTTCTATTCAGTTCGCTATTCGTCAAAGCGTCCCAACACGCCGCATGCCCACGATGACGGTGGTTCGATGACTCTGTACTCGCGCGGAGTCGAGTGGATCGGCGATCCCGGCCCGTATCGATACGAGAATGGCAGTGCACTTCGCGGATTCCTCAAGACCCGCAACGCGCACTCTTCCTTCACTGTCAGCAACGTCGCGCGAACGAAGGCCAGCAAGGTCAACACACTCGTGACTACCTCCGACTGGCCGAAGGGGGGCAATGACAACACCTGTCTGCGCGACAGCACCTGGAGCAACGTCATCGTGACCCGGTGCGTCACTTACGTCCGCTCGGTCGATGCGGTCGTCGTGACTGACTACGTCAACGCAGGCAAGAGCAAGAGTCGCAAGCGAGTCGTGACCCAGCGGTGGCAGTTGCCGCCCGGCATCGGTGCCGAGCAGGTCAACGGTGGCTTCGCCTTGGCCAAGGGTGATCAGCGCCTTGACGTCACGAAGTCAGGTGACGGCGGGTGGTCGGTCAAGACAGCCAAGCTCGGTTCGAGTGTCGGCTGGTTTACCGGCAACTGGGGTGAGCGACTTCAGGGCGCGGTCTTGATGCGAGAACTGCGCCTACCCAAGGGTGCCTCCACGAGCACTCAGGTCACTGTCTTCACGCCACGAACCTCTGGAGAAGCCGTCACGACCACCATCAACGCCGACTCAGTGACGATTTCACGCGGTTCGAGGACGATCACCACCGCGCTGCCGCGCCCGTAACCTCGCTGCGATCAGGTGTTCAGCAGCGCGAGGAGTTCGACTCGAGAAGGCAGTGAGGGCACGGCGCCAGCCTTTGTCGTCGCCAATCCGCCTGCAGCAGCAGCCCAGCGCATTGCCTCGTCGATGTCGAGTCCTTCCGCGAGCGCAGCGACGAGTCCGCCGCAGAATCCGTCGCCGGCGGCAACTGTGTCGATAGGTGTCACCGGGAAGACCCCGATGCTCCCGGAGCCATGTGCGGTGGCCCAGATCGCGCCGTCACCGCCGCGCGTGATGATCGCGCAGACGACACCGAGTGACACCAGGTGGTTTGCCGCTGCCTG
>JBIJBU010000099.1:0-7105 GCA_044345075.1 Candidatus Nanopelagicales bacterium
ATCGGCAACCTCGGAGGGATCCGCGACACGATTGAGGGGGTATGCCTGAGCTACTTCCCGCTCCCGCTCTGCTGTCATGCCCACCGGCCCCAAGCCAGTGCGAACGTGCCCCGGCGCAATGAGATTCACGCGTACCCCTGCACCGGCGTAGTCGACTGCTGCACTTCGCGTGAGCCCGAGAACCGCATGCTTGGCGGCAATGTAGGCCGCAGCATCCGGATATCCGACCGTGCTGAGCATCGATCCGATATTCACGATCGATCCGCCGACGGAACGCATCGCACGGATCTCCTCGCGCATGCAGAAGAAGACCCCGTGGAGATTCACGGCATGCATGGCATGCCACCCCTGGTCATCCAGTTCGGCGAGTGGGGTACGAGCGATATTGAGACCAGCATTGTTCACGGCGATATCGAGCCGACCGTGGACTGCGAGAGTTGCCGCCACCACCGCGCAAACCGAATCGGAGTCGCTGACGTCCATCATCACACCGGTAGCGGAGCCACCGTATTCCACGATCCTGGCAGCCACATCGCAGGCGGCTGTCCCATCGATGTCAGTAACCATTACGTGAGCGCCGGCCGCGGCGAGCCCTACTGAGCAAGCCTCGCCAATTCCCCCGGCTCCCCCGGTGACAAGTGCCACGCGATCCGAGAGCTCAGCAGAGATGGTCATGCCGACTAGATGCGCTCGATGATCGTGGCATTGGCCATTCCACCCGACTCGCACATAGTCCACAGTCCGTATCGACCGCCGGTCTGCTCCAGTCGGCCGATCATCTGCGCCAGTAAGCGACCGCCCGAGGCTCCGACAGGGTGCCCGAAGGCGATGGCGCCTCCCCAAGGATTAACCAGGGCATCGGGTACGTCGAACTCGGACTCCCAAGCTAGGACAACTGAGGCGAATGCCTCATTAACCTCGACGGTATCCATCTGACCTATGGCCATGCCGGCTCGCTGAAGCACGCGATGAGTGGCAGGGATAACGCCTGCGAGCATGAGAATCGGATCATCGCCGACGGCGCTTGTCGCAATCACCCGGGCGCGTGGCGTCAGACCGTACTTCTCCAATGCCGCACCAGAGACAATGAGCGTGGCAGCGGCACCATCGGTCAGCTGCGATGAATTGCCGGCCGTAACGCCCCAGTGAATCTCTGGAAATCTCGCCGACATATCCGGATTCTCAAATGAGGGCTTCAGGCCGGAGAGAATCTCGATCGTCGTCGAATCCCTAATGCCCTCATCATGTGAGATAACGGATCCTTCATGCGTGACCGGAGCGATGTCACGCGCCAGCAACCCCGAATCACGTACCGCGGCTGCCCGCTGGTGCGACGCGGCGGACAGTGCATCCATCGCCTCGCGATCGATTCCCCACCGGCCGGCGATGATCTCTGCTGAGATGCCCTGGCCCACGAGTCCTTCCGGCAGTGCGGCCCTAAAGCGCGGACCGAGCTCATCACGGCCCATCCGATTCATCTTCATCGGCACCCGGCTCATCATCTCCACGCCGCCCACGGCGATGACATCCATCTGCCCGGAGCCGACGGTTGCCGCCGCAAAGTGCACTGCCTGCTGGAAGGAGCCGCACTTGCGATCGAGGGTCACTCCAGGTACGGAAGTCGGCCAGCCTGATGCGAGGACGGCATGTCGAGCGATGTTGCCGGCTTGCTCACCTACTTGCTGAACGCAGCCGACAATGGTGTCCTCGATCAGACCAGGATCGATGCTCGTGCGCTGAGCGAGGGCAACAAGAGCAGTTGAAAGAAGATCAACTGGATGCACGCCAGCGAGAATGCCCGATTCACGACCCTTTCCGAAGGGAGTCCTGACGACGTCGACGACGTACGCATCCATGCCATTCACTCGTGCACCTGCTTCCCTTACGGACGATAGCTATGAGCCGAGACGCTCGCGCTCTCGATCTCGCACCTCACGCCTCAGGATCTTCCCCGCCGGACTCTTCGGAAGTTCGGGCCAGAAAGCAATGCTGCGTGGCCGCTTGTAACGGGGCACACGCCCTGCGACGAACTCCAGCAATTCCTGCTCGGAAACCTCGGAACGAACAGCAACGACGGCATGAATAACCTCACCCCACGTGTCATCCGCAATGCCCACG
Source organism: Candidatus Nanopelagicales bacterium (assembly GCA_044345075.1). Classification (GTDB taxonomy): domain Bacteria; phylum Actinomycetota; class Actinomycetes; order S36-B12; family S36-B12; genus CAIKZY01. Next base: position 2,119 of record JBIJBU010000099.1, read on the forward strand.
ACTGCCGCCTCTTTAACTGCCGGATGATCGTTGAGGACATCCTCCACCTCGCGGGGGTAGACGTTCGAACCCCCGCTAATGATCAGATCGTTCTTGCGATCCACAAGGAACACGAATCCCTCGTCATCGACGTAGCCGAGATCGCCGGTATGCAGCCAGCCATTGCGAATAGTCTGCTCCGTGAGGTCGGGACGCTTCCAGTATCCGAGCATGAGCAATTGGCCGCGCGTGACGATCTCCCCCACCTCGCCCGGCGGCAGGAAGTTGTCGTCCTCATCCATGGCCGCGACTTCCATCAAGGTGTACGCACGGCCCGCTGAGCCGACTCGATCATGCTCATCCGGCTGAAGAACAGTGATGGCCATCGGCGCCTCGCTTTGCCCGTAAGTCTGGGCGAGCACCTTGCCAAAGACCCGCTGGGCCTTGTCGGCCACAGATGGCGGAATCGAGGAGGCACCCCAGCAGAGGCGCCGGAGGGACGAGGTGTCGTAGTCCTCTACTCCGGGAACGTCGAGAACGAGCGCAATCATGGTCGGCACAAGGAAGCTGTAGGAAGCTCGGGTACTCTGCAATTCCTCCAGCCAGGTCTTCGCGTCGAATTTAGTCATGATCCGACTGCGGACGCCGCGCGAGAACGAAGGCAGGAAGTAGGCGCCACTGGCATGAATGATCGGTGCCGCATGCAAGAAGGTGTCACCAGGACCGATGTCAGGCATGAGATCGATGAGGAAATTTGCGACCTCGGCGTGCTCACCGCGCATGGTCAAGGTAACCGCCTTGGGCATTCCTGTCGTGCCGCCGGTGTAACCCAGTCGGTAGGGCTCATCTGCGCCACGCGGCACGTAGCAGGGAGTTGTCGGGCCATTCCATGCGATCGAATCGAGCCACGAGACATCCGCCTCGAACACGATGTCCGCACCGCCGGGAGGCCTCTGACCATTGTGAATGATCGCCCTGCACCCGGCATCGTCGAGCTTGTAGCTGTTCTGAGCTTCGGTGTCCTTCTCGTTGAGCGGCACACGGACAAGCCCGGACTTCGCGAGAGCGTAATAGGTGGCCAGGCATTCGATGCCGTTAGGCAGCATCACGGCAACTCGGTCGCCAGGCTGCATCCCCGCGGCGATCAGGGCATTTCCGATGCGGTCGGTGACTTGGTCAAATTCTCGGAATGACAGAACTCTTCCCTCGCAATCGAGGGCCGGCGCATCGCCAAAACGCCGAGCACTCTGCCTAATCAGGGATCCGATGTCCATTGACTCTCCTCGTCAGTCTTCCGGGGTACCGGTTAGCGCTTCAGTGAGACGCTGAGTTCGCCGTGCTCGTAACCAAGGTACTGGGCGGTGGCATTCGTGATCATGTCCCGTACGAGCGTGACTTCCGGGGAATCCGCGTAGGCAAGCTTTGTCTTGACCGGACCCGCGGCGAGCATCGCATCGACATCTGGTCCGGGAATCAGGAAACGCAGGATGAGCTCCTCGTCGCTGAGGTTCTCGCCGAGCTGATGGCGGATCTCCTTGAGCGAGGGATCAGGGCGTTCCCAATCCAAGAACTCCTTGCCGCGCTTGCTGCCGAAGGCCTTGTCGAGAACTTCAGGCGCAACTTCACCGGGGATCGGACCCATGTGCCCGGCGAGGTACATGAGGTTCTCATCAGGGAATACCGTGTAACGCTCCTCGTTGACCAGATTGAGCAATGCCTGAATACCGACGAGCTGCGAGTAAGGCGTGGCCATAACCGGATAGCCCATCTCCTCGCGGACGATGCTGATCTCGTCCAGCAACTCGTGATAGCGGTTTTCCATTCCGTACTGCTTGAGCTGATTGATCAAGGTGCCGGTCATGCCTCCGGGCAGCTGATGCGCCGAGTGCGCGAGGTTGTACTCGCGCGGAGCGCCGATCGTGTAGCCCTCAGACTCTGCCGCGCGCGTGAGGTGCTCAGCGATCACGGGGATCAAGGACTCATCGATATTGGTCTCGAATCCGAGTCGACGCATGTTGTCAGCGGTGATGTCGACAGACGGCATGGAAGGGCCATTGGCCATCGGGCCAATGGCTGTGTGCAGAATGTGGATGCCAGCCTTGGCTGCCGTCAGGTAGTTGAAGGTGCTTGCACCCGTCGTGTTGTGGAAGTGAGCCTCGAGCGGAACGCCGTTTGCCGCTTCGACCATGCGGGGGATCCAGGTGGCGGCACGTTCAGGCGAGAGCACACCAGCTTCGTCGCCAAGGATGATTGTCTCCGTGCCCCAAGTCGACATCTCGCTCACGATTCGGGCGTAGAAGTCGTCGGTGTGCACCGGCGACTCGGCGAACATGACCTGTGGAGCAGCCTCGGCACCGGCCGCCTGAACGACGCCGCTCATCCACTTCATTTCGTCAAGATTGAACAGGCAGTCGAAGATCCACATGCTGCCGATACCGTGCTTGACGAGGGTGTTAACCCAAAGTTCGAGGATCGCACGGGGGGTAAGGCCCATCCCGACGATGGCATTCGAGCGAGTACCCGCTCTCATGCGACTCATCGGCATTGCTGCGCGTACGAGATCGAGCCCCTCCCAAGGGTTCTCGCGGCAGTAACGCACGAGCACCTCGAAAAGAGATGAGCCGGTGAAGTCGACAATGCGGAAGCCCATGCGGTCGATATCGGCAGCGATCGGCAGACTGTGCCCGGCCCGCATGCGCATTCCCCACAGGCTCTGCTGCCCGTCGCGCAGGGACTGGTCAATGAACTGGATCTCGGTCACGGTGTCTCCTCAGCGGTGTGTGCATGACTTGGTTCAACCCAACGTGGCAGGAACGACTGCTCGACCCACCTGGTGTGATGCTGCTGTGCAACGAACTCCTCGTCGGCGATCACTCCGCGAAGGAAATCGATATTCGTGGTGACTCCGTCGATCGTCAGGTGCCGCAGAGCGCGGTCCATGCGTACGAGAGCATCGTCTCTGTCTGACCCGAGGGTGAGCACCTTCGCAATCATCGAGTCGTAGTAAGGCGGAATGAGATATCCGCCGTATACGTGACTGTCGATGCGCACTCCGCCACCTTGCGGGGGAATCCAGCGCGTCACTCGACCAGGCGCGGGCATGAAGTTGTTTCGAGCATCCTCGGCATTCACGCGACATTCGACGGCGTGGCCGGTGAGCCGAACATCGGCTTGTGTCACCGAGAGCGGTTCGCCTGCCGCGATTCGAAGTTGCTCGCGCACGATGTCGACGCCGGTCACTAGTTCAGTGACAGGGTGCTCTACCTGGACTCGAGTGTTGACTTCGAGGAAGGCATAGGCACCCGTGATTGCGTCAACGACGAATTCGACAGTTGCCGCACCTACGTAGTCGAGGGCACGGCAGAGTTCGACAGCAGAGATGTGCAGTTCCTCGCGTACCGCCATCGGGATAGACACCGCGGGGGCTTCCTCGACGACTTTCTGGTATCTGCGCTGTGCGGAGCAGTCACGCTCTCCGAGATGGATGACGTTGCCGTGGGTGTCGGCGAGGATCTGAACCTCCACGTGGCGAGCCTGGGTAATGAACTTCTCCACGTAGAGCCGTCCGTCACCAAAAGCCTGAAGAGCCTCATTGCTTGCCGACGCGAATCTCTCATCGAGATCAGACATGCTGTTGACCAGCACCATTCCGCGACCACCACCGCCGGCTGCGGCCTTGAGGAGAACCGGAACGCCGATCGCCTCGGCAAGTTCACGGGCCTGCTCGACACTTTCGAGAGCGGCACTTCCGGCACCGGTGGAAATCCCGATGGACTCGGCGACCGCGCGCGCCTGGATCTTGTCACCACCTCTACGAATGGTGTCAGCACTGGGCCCGATGAAGATGATGTCGTTCTCCACACAGGCTTCGGCCAACTCGGGGCGCTCAGCCAGAAAACCGTAACCAGGATGGAGCGCGTCGCATCCGGTCGCTACTGCCGCTTGCATGACGCGATTGATGTCTAGGTAACTCTCGGTCGAAGGGCCTGGGCCGATACAGACAAAGCGGTCGGCCAGGTGCGCCGCCATGCTGTCTCGGTCGGCTTCTGACACGATGGCGACAGACTCAATACCTTCATCCGCGCACGCGCGAATGATGCGAACCGCAATCTCGCCACGATTCGCGACCAACACCCTCGACAATGCCATAGCGCGCGCTAGTCGTGCGGACGGATCACGACGAGGAGCTGACCGAACTCCACCATCTGACCGTTCTCAGGCTCGATGGCGATCACGGTGCCGGAGACGCCGGCCTTGACGTGATTCATCAGCTTCATCACTTCGACGATGCCCACGGTGTCCTCGGCATCGACCTCCTGGCCGACGTCGACGAAGTGCGGGGCCCCGGGCTGCGGGGAACGCCAGAAAAGACCAAGTGAGGGAGCACGAACCGCGTGACCATCGGGCGCGAGCGCCGGTCCGGTGCCAGAGGATACCGGAGCAGGTGCGGCAGCAGACACCGCTGCTACAGGCGCGGCGGCGATCGGTGCAGCAACTGCGATTGGAGCAGCGACGGCTGCGGCTACTGCTGCAGCAGGTCGCACCGCGGAAGCCTCTGGCGGCCTGCCCGTACGGGTCAACTCCAAGGTCGTATCACCGATTCGCACGGACATCTCAGCCCAGTCCGATGCCTCAAATGAGGACACGAGCACCTTGATATCTTCTGGGGTGAGGGCCATGACCAACCTTTCTCCGCGGGACTCCCGACAGGAATTCCGGAACTAATACAAAGATCCGATGTTTACGGCAGACTAATGCCAAGGAGGCGGTCAGACAATGGACTTCGGAAAATTCATCAGCACGGAGCGGGCAAGGCCGTACTGCACACCGTCACTCCTTACCCAAGCAACGGGGGCACCACATGAGCGTTACTGACGAAGCCATTATGAAGATCCGCGATCTCATCTCGAGTGGTCGGATCAATCCCGGAGATCGGCTCCCCCCCGAGCAGGAATTGGCCACATCCCTCGGGATTTCGCGTAGTTCCCTGCGGGAGACGGTCAAAGCT
>JBIJBU010000100.1:0-7102 GCA_044345075.1 Candidatus Nanopelagicales bacterium
TGCCATCGATGCCCACACGCGGGCGGGATGGCATGCTGCAGGGGTGAGTGAATCGGGCCGTCTCGCCGTGGGTGCCATGGCGCACCTAGCCATCTGGCCATCGATGCCAGGCGGTGAACTCCCGGAGCCTGGCGCCGCGGCAATGCGCACGATCATTGACGGGAAGGCCTGTTGGGATTCCGGCCAATTGGAAGATCTCGCATGCTGAGCCGCTGGTGGGCGCGTGCACTGACCGGCGCAGTCTCGGGTGCCTCGCTTGCTTCAGCATTTCCGCCCTTGGGCTGGTGGCCGATGGCGATAGTTGCCGTCGCACTGCTGACCTACTCCTGTTGGCAGGCTCGCTGGTGGCAGGGGCTCGTTGCCGGCGGGTTATCGGGATTCGTGTTTTTCATGTTGCTCATGCCGTGGCTACGCGTCATTGGCACGGAGGCCTGGGTCGGACTGTCGCTGTACTGCGCAGCATGGATCGCGCTGGTGGGCATGGGAACCGCATTGGCCACGCGACGTCGGTGGTGGGTGGTTCTCGTGCCGTCGCTCTGGGTGCTTGAGGAGGCACTGCGCGATCGGATTCCCTGGGGCGGATTCCCGTGGGGGAGGCTGGCGTACTCGCAGGCCGATGCGCCATTTGCCTGGATTAGTCGTCTGGGCGGGATGCCACTGCTGACCTTCTGGGTCGCGGCGCTCGGTACCTTGCTGCTGGCTGTCATTCTTTATGCGCGTCTTGATCGACGTGCTTCCCGCACAGCGGCTGTTGGCTTCGTTCTGCTGCTGATCGTCGGACGCGTTCTTGCGGTGTATTCACCCGAGCCGCAGGGCACGGCGATCATCGCCGTGGTTCAGGGGGGAACTCCGCAGATGGGCATGGGCGCGATGGACGTGCGTCGGGAGGTACTCGACAATCACGTGAATCAGACAATGCGACTGGCTGAGGATGTTGCATCCGGAAAGGCGCAGCAGCCGCAATTGGTGATCTGGCCGGAGAATGCGAGTGACATTGATCCATTCGCCGATGCTGCTGCCGCCGCGGAGATCCAAAGAGCAGCCGACACAGTTAAGGCGCCCATCCTGGTGGGCGCCGTGGCTAATGTTCCGGGCCAGCCGCAGTCGCTCTGGAATCTCGGCATCGTGTGGAATCCGCAGACAGGACCTGCGGAACGCTATGCCAAGACGCACCTCGTTCCATTCGGTGAGTTCATTCCGATGCGAGACCTCATTGGCACCTGGTTCGCGGATTTCCAGCGCATCTCCCGTGACTTCGTGCCGGGCACGAAGCCAGGCCTGATGGAGGCGGGTGGAATTCGCATCGGAGACATCATCTGCTTCGAAGTGGCCTATGACGATATTCCGAGAGACGTTCTGAACGCCGGAGCTCAGCTGCTCGTAGTTCAGACCAATAACGCGACTTATGGCGATACGTCACAGCCGGATCAGCAACTGCAGATCGAAAGATTGCGTGCGATCGAGTCATCAGGTTCGTTGGCGGTTGCGGCTACGACCGGTGTCTCAGCGCTCATCGACTCCAGCGGAACCCCTGTGCAACGCATCAATTCGGGGGATACCGGGTATCTGGTCGGTGAGGTAACCCTTCAGGGCTCGCGCACGATCTCCACGATGATCGGCGCCTGGCCGGAAGTGCTGCTGAGCTTCCTGGGCGTGATCACGCTCACGTGGGCCGCCTTCGCGGGCCTGGGCCGGCGCCGTGAAGGCAGAACGTAGGCTAGGGAGGTGAGCGACACGACTTTTGCCGACCTGGGCCGCATCTTGGTGATCATCCCCACCTTCAATGAGCTTGAGTCATTGCCGGTCATCATCGGTCGTGTGCGTTCCTCTGTGCCCGAGGCTTTCATCCTGGTTGCTGATGACAATTCGCCTGACGGCACCGGCAAGCTGGCCGACGAGATCGCAGCGGCCGATGACCACGTCAAGGTGATGCACCGACTTGGCAAGGAAGGCCTGGGTGCTGCATATCTCGCAGGCTTCGCCTGGGCGCTCGAGCATGGATACGACGTCGTCGTCGAGATGGATGCTGATGGATCGCATCAGCCTGAGCAACTTCCGCGGCTGCTGGACCAACTGCGCACCGCTGATCTCGTCCTGGGCTCCCGCTGGGTAGCTGGGGGAGGCACGGTCAATTGGCCCAAGAGCCGCCAGTTCCTCTCCAAGGGAGGCAGTTTCTACACCCGCGTGATGCTCGGCGTCCCGCTCCGCGATGTCACCGGTGGCTACCGCGCATTCCGCGCTGGCACCCTGCGCAAGCTTGATCTGCACGAAGTTGCCTCGCAGGGCTACTGCTTCCAGGTGGATCTGGCCTGGCGCGCCGTGCAGCGCGGTCTAGTGGTCAAGGAAGTCCCGATCACGTTTGTCGAACGCGTGGCGGGCTCGAGCAAGATGAGCCAGAAGATCGTGGTCGAGGCGCTGTGGCGCGTCACCGTGTGGGGTGTTGACGACAAGGTCACCCGCGTTCGTAAGCGCACTCAGAAGCGGCGCGCGAGCAGTCGCTGATGTCACGTACGAAGTTCATCGCCCTCGGCTATCCCATTGTCGAGCTCATCGCCCTGTGGCTGGTCGCTCAATGGATCGGCTGGGGGAGCGCGATCATCCTGCTCCTCCTGGGCATTCCGGTCGGATTCATCATCATGGGCAAGGCGTCGCGCAAACGGCCGGTGTGGTTCCTCGCGGGCCTGCTCGTGGCGATTCCTGGTTTTGTCACCGATCTCATTGGTTTCGTACTCCTCTTGCCGCCTATCCAGCGTTCGCTCGAGCGACGCGGAAGAGCCTGGCTGGAGGCGAACGTCACTTTCCTGGATTTCTCCGGGGGAGCCGCGCAGATGCGCAGTCCTTATGACTCAGGCGATGTCGTTCCCGGAATGGTCATTCACGAGGACGACCCCAGACATGACGACCCCAGACATGACGATGGCCCCCCTTACGGGAGGCCATCGATCACTAGCTGATATCTATGCAGTACGTGCCAGTTGAGGTTCCTCGGAATGGAGCTCAGCTAGGCGCTCTGCCATCAGCTTCTCAAGATCAGCGATAGTTCGGCGCTCCATGAGCATGTCCCAGTGGCTGCGAACGTGCTTGGCGGGAGTCTCGTCAGGCTGGGCCATATTCGGCACGCTGTGGGCCGCGTGGGCCTGGCGGCCGCATCGGCAGGTCCAGTCCAGCGGGATGTCCTCAGCTTCGACAGAGAACGGTACGAGGGTCGCGTGGCCCTTGTCGCACTCGTAACGAACGATGCAGCGCTCAGCGGGCTCGACGTTGTCATCGCGCTCGTAGCTCAGGGCTCCGAGACGGGTTCCTCGCATTGAGGTGTCCTGGATCATGGGAACTCCTTTCCTTGCATCGGGTGCTGCTTGTCATGTCTGACGAGCACGGCATACCCGCGCGTTCCCCGGTGAAACCAGATCTGAACACCATTTACATGCTCTTTACCTAGGCGGCCTCAATGTGTGAGTCCCTCCGATAACGTACATTATGTCAAACCAAAGAAACGCGCCCCGTGAGGGGAAATCTCCCACGGAGCCCCTCTGATGGATCAGGACGAGGCAAGCTCCTCCGGGCGCGGGCAGCTGCACACGAGGTTTCGATCGCCGTAGGCGCCGTCGATGCGTCGAACCGGCGGCCAGTACTTGTCCATGCGCAGTGACTCCAGCGGGAATGCGCCCAGACGTGCCGGGTAGGCATGGTCCCAGTCACCGATCAGGCAGTCAGCCGTGTGCGGGGCGTTGTGAAGGGGATTGTCCACCAGCGGCCACGTACCGGCTTCCACGGCGTTGATCTCCCCCTTGATGGCGATCATCGCGTCGCAGAACCGATCGAGCTCGATGAGATCCTCGGACTCGGTGGGCTCGACCATCAAGGTGCCGGCCACCGGGAACGACATCGTCGGGGCATGGAATCCGTAGTCGATGAGGCGCTTGGCGACGTCATCGACGGTGACTCCTGTCTGGGCAGTGATCCCCCGCAAATCGAGAATGCACTCGTGGGCGACCAGGCCGTTCTCGCCGGTGTAGAGAACCGGGTAGTGATCCCCCAGCCGCTTGGCGATGTAATTCGCCGACGCAATGGCTACCTGGGTCGCCTTCAGGAGCCCATCGGGGCCCATTAGCCGAATGTAGGCGTACGGAATCGGCAGGATGGCCGCGCTGCCCCACGGGGCTCCGCTGACCGGCCCGACACCTCCGTCGGCATCTCCCCTGCCGCTCGGACCGCATTCCGGACGCAGCGGATGAGAAGGCAGGTATGGAGCGAGGTGCGAGCGCACTCCGACAGGACCGACGCCCGGGCCGCCTCCTCCGTGCGGGATGCAGAACGTCTTGTGCAGATTCAGGTGGGAGACGTCAGCGCCGAACTTGCCGGGCTTGGCAAGGCCCACCAGGGCATTGAGGTTGGCGCCGTCGACGTACACCTGTCCCCCGGCGTCGTGCACCATGGCGCAGATGTCGGTGACAGCTGTCTCGAAAACACCGTGCGTTGACGGGTACGTGATCATCAACGCCGCGAGATTGGCTGCGTGCGCATCAATCTTCGCGCGCAAGTCGTCGACATCAACGTTGCCATTCTCATCGCAGGCCACGACGACAACCTTCATGCCCGCCATCACGGCGCTTGCCGCGTTCGTGCCATGCGCACTGCTCGGAATCAGGCAGATATCACGGTGGGTGTCGCCATTGGCTAGGTGATAGCCGCGGATGGCCAGCAAGCCCGCAAACTCACCCTGTGATCCGGCATTGGGCTGAACAGAGACAGCGTCGTATCCGGTGATCTCTGCAAGCATCCGCTCAAGATCCTGGATCATCTCCACATAGCCGGCTGCTTGATCAATAGGTGCGAACGGATGCAGTGACGCGAACTCGGGCCACGTCACTGGTTCCATCTCGGTCGTGGCGTTGAGCTTCATTGTGCAAGAACCGAGCGGAATCATCGCGCGGTCAAGTGCGATATCGCGATCGGCAAGCTTGCGCAGGTAGCGCAGCATTGAGGTTTCATTGTGATGAGTCGTGAAGACCGGGTGCGACATGAACGGCGAGGTTCGACGCAGCGGCGAGGGAATACCGTCAGGCGAGACAGCAACGTCCGCGGTCGTAGGTGCCACTCCCCCCACTACCGAGGCGAAAGCTGTGAGCAATGCATCGATATGCGCATCCGTGGTGACCTCATCGGTTGTCACACTGATCGTGTCGGTGTCGACTGCACGGATGTTGATGCCCTGATTGAGAGCAGCCGCAACAAGGGCTGCGGCGTTGCCCTTGGAGGAGAGTCGAACCGTGTCGAAGAACACCCCGTCGCCTGCGGAGAGCCCGAGTGAGACTGCTCCTGCGGCAAGCAGGCGTGCGTAGCGGTTCACTCGCTGGGCGATCTCGATGAGGCCTGCAGGGCCGTGGTACGCGCCGTACATCGAAGCAATGACTGCGAGAAGAACCTGAGCGGTGCAGATATTGCTCGTAGCCTTCTCACGACGGATGTGCTGCTCGCGAGTTTGCAATGCCAGGCGGTAAGCAGGATTTCCGTCAGCATCGACACTGACACCCACGAGTCGCCCTGGCATGCTGCGCTCCAGCCCTGCGCGCACCGACATGAAGCCAGCGTGCGGGCCGCCGAAGCCCATGGGAACACCAAAGCGCTGAGCAGAACCCACGACGACATCTGCGCCCCACTCCCCCGGCGGGGTGAGCAAGGTGAGACCGAGGAGATCAGCGGCGACAATCACGAGCGCCTTACGCGCATGAGCTGATTCGGCGACACCGCGCAGTTCGCGGATAGCTCCTGAGGTACCCGGGTAACTCAGCACGACGCCGCTGAAGTCTCCATCAGGCAGGGGCTGCGTGACATCGATGAGTTCAACAATTGCTCCGAGTGGCTCGGCACGGGTCTGCAGAACAGCGATGGTCTGCGGATGCGTATCGGAGTCGACCAGCAGTCGCATGACGTTCTTGGGACCGCTGCGGAAGACAATGCCCATGGCCTCTGCAGCTGCCGTTGGCTCATCAAGAAGTGACGAACCAGCAACTGGCAACCCGGTGAGATCCTCGATGAGCGTCTGGAAGTTCAAGAGAGCCTCAAGTCGCCCCTGGGAGATCTCTGGCTGATAAGGCGTGTATGCGGTGTACCAAGCGGGACTCTCGAGCACATTGCGCTTGATGACACCCGGAATGATCGTGTCGGTGTACCCGAGTCCGATCATCGAGGTGAGCACACGGTTACGAGACGCGATGTCGCGCATCTCTGCGGTCACCTCAGGCTCGGTGCGCCCAGCAGGAATCTCGAGCGCCTCGCGCCAGTGGATCACGCCAGGAACAACCGCGTCGGTCAGGTCATCGAGACTGCTGTACCCAATGGCGGCGAGCATGCGAGCAATTGCCTGCTCATCAGGACCGATGTGGCGGTCGACGAAGGGGCTGCTGGGTGTCGAAGGCATTGCTGACCTCTCGGGCGCATCGGGTTAGCGGCCACGGCGTGGCCACTCTCCCCCTCTGTCTTCCGCGCACCGCGCGACCTGAGAGCTTCACCGCTTTCGCGGCTTTCACCGTCGGTGGGGAATTCCTTCCCGCCTTCCAGAGATGCCTTCCCCACACGGTCCGGGTGCCTGAGAGATTGTCGGGGAGACTTGCTCCTTCGGCGCTGACTCTGCTCACGCAGGCCAGCTCTCCCGTGCAGGGTCGATCAGCCCCTGAAGCCTATCGGCTGGGGGCGAAATTGCCTGGTGGAGCGCGGCGCGGCGGACTAGCTGGCCGCGCGGCGGGCGCGGCGAGCAGCCAATTCATCACTGCCGGTGGGGGGAACTGAGACTTCGCCATCGGGGTTCTCCCCCGGCAAGGTGGCAAGTGTGCCTTCAACCTCACGCCAGACACTGCCGACTGCGATCCCGAACACCCCCTGGCCCCCGCGCACGAGGTCGACGACTTCGTCAGCACTACGGCATTCGTAGATGCTCGCGCCGTCACTCATCAAGGTGATATTCGAGAGGTCATCGCCACCACGCTGGTCGAGATGCTCAACCGCGGCTCGAATATTGGGGAGCGAGACGCCGGTGTCGATCAGGCGCTTGACGATCCGAAGGATGAGGATGTCGCGGAAGCCGTAGAGACGCTGGGTGCCT
>JBIJBU010000101.1:0-7094 GCA_044345075.1 Candidatus Nanopelagicales bacterium
CGCGAACGAGACCGACTTCGGTCTCCAGGCAGCGGTCTTCACCGCTGACATCACCAAGGGTCTTAAGGCTGCTCGCACCCTCGACTTCGGCGGCGTGCTCATCAACGAGGTGCCTACCTGGCGTACGGATCAGATGCCGTATGGCGGCCTGCGCGACTCGGGCAACACCAAGGAAGGCCCGGCGTGGTCAGTGCGCGAAATGACCGAAGAGAGACTGGTCATACTTCACGGCTAGTGGGGCCTTAGAGATCGTCGGCGCCGATCAGCTGCTCGATCTTGGTCAAAAGCTGTGGCACGCGGTCGGCGGGGATCATGCCCTGAAGCGCCAAAGTGGCCAGGCCGTGCAAGGTGGCGACGAAGACATCCTCCGAGTCGTCGCGCACGGCAGCGTTCATGCCGCCCGTGCTGACGAGGTCATTGAGAAGCTCGGTGAGGACAGGAACCGAACCATCGTCGGTCGTGGGCACGCCGGGCTGATCAAGGCAATACGGACTGAACGCGACGCGGAAGAGCTGCGGGTGCGAGAGCGCGAACGACACATATGCCTGACCCGCGGCGCGAAAACGCAGTCGTGCTGCCTCGCGGGAATCACCGGGAATCGCGGCAACGTCGGTACTCACAGATACGACAAGCATCTGCAGTCCGGTAGCCGCGACCTCACCTAGCAGGGCGTCCTTGTCGGCAAAGTGGTGATACGCCGCGCTCGGGCTCACGCCTACCTCGGCGGCGACCGCCCGAAGTGACAGGTGCTCGGCACCAACTTCTTCGACCCGTGCCACGGCAGCAGCGACCAGGGCCGACCTGAGGTCACCGTGGTGGTAACTGCGCCCGACCTGCTCGGGGGCCACTGCTTCTGCGCTCACCTCCCCAGTGTGCCACGAAACTTGATGATGTTCAGATTGACGGCATTCTGGCTAGACTTCAGGTAGTGCCTGCTGGCAGGAAGACTGACGGCGCACGATCCTGCGTGAGGCTCCGCAGGCTCATGGAAGGCCCGCGGATGACCGCCGATGCAGGACGCATGCACCAGTTCAACCCTGAGATGACCGATCTCATCCTGGAATTCGTGCGAGATCGACTTTCGCTCGAAGAAACCCCTGTCGACGGCCTCGGAGTCCGCTCCGAGCTGCACGAGGCCCTCGACGGGTTGATGACCGATGCCGGCCGGCCCGCCGCTGAGGTACTCGGCCTGTATGTCGACCACATCGCCGACACGATCTTGTCTGCAGACAGTCCGCGCTTTTGGGCGTTCATCCCAGCGGCGCCGACTAAAGCTGCGCTCCTGTTCGACATGGTTGTCTCGGCAGCGTCGCTGCAGGGCTGCTCCTGGCTGGAGGCGGCAGGGGCTGTCGCTGCCGAGAACCAGGCACTGCGCGTGATGATGGATGCCGCCGGCCTACCGCAGAGCGCGGGCGGCGTCTTCGTCTCCGGTGGCTCCGCCGGCAATCTGTCGGCCCTGGTCGTCGCACGCGACACCGCGCGACGCGCACGCCAGGCTGCCGGGCTACCTGACGGTCGTCTTCGCGTGCTCGTCAGCGATCAGGCTCACTCGTCGATCAAGAACGCGCTCAATATCGTCGCGATGGACCCGCTCGTGATCTCGACGGTGAGCGGTCGACTGGACGCTGCGGCCCTTGCCTCGGTAACCGATGAGCAGCTCGAAGATGTCGTGGCGATCGTCGCCACTGCCGGAACTACGAATGCGGGCATCGTCGACGATCTTGAGGCTGTTTCTGCCTTCGCGCGCAATCGTGGCATCTGGATGCACGTTGATGCTGCATATGGCGGAGCCGGGTTGCTGGCATCGAGCGTGCGACATCTCTATGCCGGTATCGAGAATGCTGACTCGATCGTGATGGATCCGCATAAGTGGTGGTTCGCACCCTTCGACTGTGCAGCGCTCATGTATCGCGAGCCCAGGCTCGCTCGTGCAGTGCACACTCAGGACGCGTCCTACCTTGATGTGATCCACGCCAGCGAGGATGACTTCAACCCGAGTGATCTGGCGTATCACCTCACCCGCCGTGCACGCGGACTTGCACTCTGGTTCTCGCTAGCCGTCAACGGGCTAGATGCCTACCGCGAGGCTGTCGAGCACTCGATCTCCATGGCCGCCTTTGCGGCGCAGGTGATCTCTGAGAGTGACCACCTCGAGTTGGTGCGCGAGCCCGGCCTCTCGATCGTGCTGTTCCGTCGCCCGGGCTGGGGGGTCGCTGAGTACAACGCCTGGGCCCAGCACCTGCTGAGCGAGCAAATTGCCTTCGTGGCCCACAGCTCGTGGCGCGGTGAACCCGTGGGGCGCCTGGTCTTCTTGCACCCGAATACCACCGAGCAGATGGTCCGCGAGGTTCTTGAGACCCTCCGCTAGGTTCGCCGCATGCTTGATGTCATCCCGCTCGGAATCGCCGCGGCGATCACGCCCGGGCTGATTGCGCTTCAGATCATCGTGGTCTCCGGGCCCAAATGGAGAGAGCGCGCTCTCGCAGTGTTCTTCGCGAATGCACTGGCCTTCTCGATCGTCGGGGGGCTGCTCCTCTTCGGCCTGGCCCAACTACCGGATGCCGGCACCGGCAACCACGATCACTCGTATCCGGTGATTCGCATCATCGCTGCGGTCATCTTGTTCCTCACGGCAATCTTCTTCTTGATTCCCCACCCACAATTGCTGGCGAAGTCGCAGTCGGCGTTGAAAGGAGTGGAAGGCAGGGCGAAGCCCTGGGAGTTCGCGGCATTGGCTTTCTACTTCAGCATCACCGATCTCTCGAGCTTTGCCGTAATGGCACCGGCTCTCCACGACATCACTGTCTCCTCGGCCGACCTGATCATCCAGGCGATCTTCGTGCTGATCTTCTTTGTGCTCGCATTGATGGCCACATGGACTCCGCCCGCAATCCGAATACTTCTCGGATCACGGGCGGAGGGAGTTCTTTCGCCGATCTATTCGTGTGTGATGAACCGGCAGTTCCAGATCCTGGCCGCGATGTGCGTGGTGTTCGGGATCTATCTGCTGGTCACCGGGCTTACCGCCTAGCGGCTGGTAAGTGAGCTGCCTTTAGTCGGTGAGCTTTGCCTTCTTCAACGCCTGCCAGGTCAGGGGCAGAAGGCCTGCAGCAGCGAGCAGCTTGACAATGTCGCCGGGAATGAAGTCCTTCACGCCGTATGCCCATGCCGAGTCAGCGCCGAACCACGGAACATTCAGGTTGTACTTGAGCCAGGTGAAGCCAATGGCGTAAATGACAACGCTACCGACGAGCATCAGTCCGACAGCCTTGAAGAAGTTCCGAGTCGCGCCATGCTCGGCCAGCTTGCCTACGATGAAAGCGGCGACGATGAATCCGATGATGTAGCCGAAGGCCGCGCCTCCGAAGCCTGAACTCTGACCGGCGAACCAGGGCAGGCCGATACCCCCGAGGAGGGCGTAGAGAGCCATGGCTGCTGCTCCGCGCATGGATCCCAGGGCGCCGCCAACTAGCAGGACCGCGAAGGTCTGCAAGGTGACCGGAACGGCCGGGTTCCAGGGAAGATAGAAGGCAATCTGAGCTGCGAGACCGACGAGGGCGGCCCCGCCGCTGACCAAGATGGCCTGGCGAACCCAGGTATGCGGGACGACGTCAGCCAGGACGCGCGGCTGGGGGGATGCCAGTGCCATGTGAAACCTCCGATGTATGTCCGCGTGGATCGCGTAGGGCGACCATACCCAACTCCTCCTCAGATCGGTGCGAAATGGGTCACCCATTGGTGTGACTTAGGTTGCAGGGGTATCGTGGGGGCGAGGTCTGTTCGAGCGCTGGGGAAGGCGAACTCGAAAGGGGGCCTCATGACGGTCTACGTGACCGCGAAGGACGGCACGGGCGCTGCTTCGGAGCAGATGACCGCACGTGGCGTTGTCTTCCTACATTCGTGCCCCCGGGCGCTGAGCCCTCATCTCGAATGGGCACTTGCTGCCGTCTTTGGTGTCGAGGTTCATATCGACTGGGCCCAGCAGCCCATCTCGCCTGGCTGCGTGCGAGCGGAGATCATCTGGACAGGAGCTCAGGGCACCGGCGCTAGGTTGGCGAGCGCCCTGCTTGCTTTCAGCCAGGTGCACTACGAGGTCACCGAAGATGGCATTCCGGGCCGAGAGGGCGAGCGGTTTGCAGCCACGCCCAGGCTTGGTCTTTTTCGAGCTAACATCGGACCTTTCGGCGACATCATGGTGCACGAGGAGCGGCTACGCACGGCACTCGCACGCAGCCGCGCCACGGGTGAATCGATCATCGAGGAGATCTCACGACTCATCGGGTCACCCTGGGATGACGAACTGGAGCCCTTCCGGTCTGTGCACGAGGGCTCAACCGTTCGCTTGATGCACCAGGTGGTCTAGGGCTTCAAGGGGAATGTTGCCCGCTTCTGAACACATTCCCTAGAGGGGAATGTTGCCCGCTTCTGAACACATTCCCTAGAGGGGAATGTTGCCATGCTGACCACGCACGCCCGGCGTATCCAGCAGCACCTGAGCCACCGCACGACGAGTCTGCGTCGGATCGACGATCTCGTCGACGACTCCGATCTCCACTGCGCGCGCAATACCGCCTGAGATGACCTCATGCTCAGCGGCGAGCTCGAGTTCGACCTGCGCGCGATTCTCGTCGGGCACCTCGGAGAGGCGACGGCGATGGAGAATGCGAATCGCTGCAACCGAACCCATGACGGCGACCTCGGCGGTCGGGAAAGCGAAGACCTTCGTGGCGCCGAGGGATGATGCGTTCATGGCAATGTAGGCGCCGCCGTAGGCCTTGCGGGTAACAACGGTGACACGCGGCACGACGCACTCCGCGAAGGCGTGCAGCAGTTTCGCGCCACGTCGCACGACGCCTTCCCACTCCTGACCAACTCCGGGCAAGTAACCGGGAACGTCGACCAACACGACGAGCGGTACGGCAAAGGCATCGCACATTCTCACGAAGCGAGCGGCTTTCTCTGCCGAATTAGAGTCGAGGCAGCCGCCGAGACGAAGTGGGTTGTTGGCAACCATGCCGACGGTGCGACCACCGAGACGGCCGAGACCGACCACGATGTTCGGAGCCCATCGAGCATGCAGTTCGACAAAGCTGTCAGCGTCGACAAAGTGCTCGACGAGTGGGTGCACGTCGTATGCGCGGCGCGCAGACTCAGGCATGAAGGCGCCGAGATCGACATCGTCAATCTTCGCCATATCGAGGGAACCTTGGTGACCGAGTAGTTGAACGAGTCGGCGGCCTTCGTCGAGGGCGTCCTGCTCGGTTTCCGAGACGATGTGCACGACGCCACTGCGACGACCATGCGGCTCGGCTCCACCAAGGGTTTCCATGTTGACGTCCTCGCCGGTGACCGAGCGCACGACCTCGGGGCCGGTGACGAAGATGCGGCCCTGCGGGCCGAGGATCACGATGTCGGTGAGAGCGGGGCCGTAGGCGGCGCCGCCTGCGGCGGGGCCGAGCACGATGGAAATCTGCGGAACCTTGCCGGAGATGCGGGTCATCGCGGCGAACACTCGACCCACAGCGTCAAGGCTCAGTACGCCCTCGCGCAGGCGTGCACCGCCGGAATGCCAGATTCCCACGATCGGGGCTGAATCCGCGAAGGCGCGGTCATAGGCGGTGACGATGGCACGGCTGCCGTCGTTGCCCATGGCGCCGCCCTGCACGGTGACGTCAGTGGCGAAGGCCACGACCTGCGTGCCGTGCGCGCGACCGACAGCGGCGAGCACGCCGCGGTCATCCTCGGGGGTGATGGTCTCGAAGACGCCATCGTCGAAGAAGTTGGCGAGACGTGCGCGGGGAGAGCGGGGATCAAGCTCGGTGGTCTCTGACATGTCAGACGCTCCTGAAGACGACGGCGACATCGTGCCCGCCGAATCCGAATGAGTTGTTCACGGCCGCGATATCGCCGGCCGGCAGCTCACGCGGCTTATCGCGTGCGACGTCGAGGTTCACCGCAGGATCGAGGTTGTGCAGGTTCGCGGTCGGGGGAACGAGGCGATCGCGCAGTGCGAGCACGGAGAAGATCGACTCGATCGCCCCTGCACCGCCGAGGAGGTGACCGGTCATCGACTTAGTGCCGGTAACGATCACGTTGTCGGTGTGGTCGCCCAGTGCTGCGCGGATTGCGGTCGATTCTGCGATATCGCCCTGAGGAGTGGAGGTGGCGTGCGCATTGACGTGCACGATGTCGGAGGTGGAGAGCCCGGCATCCTCGATGGCAAAGCGCACTGCTCGTGCGGCGCCCAGACCTTCGGGATCAGGCTGCGCGATGTGGTGACCGTCGGAGGTTAGACCCGAACCGCCATAGATTCCCAGCACGGTCGCGCCGCGAGCAGCGGCAAACTCTGCCGACTCGAGTACGAGCACGCCTGCACCTTCACCCATGACGAAGCCGTCGCGATCGATGTCGTACGGGCGTGATGACGCAGCGGGATCATCATTGCGAGTCGAGAGAGCGCGCATGGAGGCGAAGCCGGCCATGGTGATCGGATGGATGACTGCTTCGGTTCCACCGCAGATGACGACATCGGCGCGGCCGGTCTGGATCATGCGGGCGGCGTAGGAGACAGCCTCTGCGCCGGAGGCGCAGGCACTGACGAGTCCGTGAACGCCAGCACGTGCGCCGACTTCAAGACCCACGATGGCAGCGGGGCCGTTGGGCATGATCTGGGTGACCATGTGGGGGGAGACTCGCGACGGACCCTTCTCGAGCAAGGTGTCGTATGCCGACATGAGTGAGGTCAGGCCGCCCATGCCGCTGGAGATGACTGCGCCCAGGCGCTCGGGATCGACCGCGGGTGCGCCGGCCATTGCCCACGCCTCGCGTGCGGCCACGAGAGCTGCCTGCTGGGCACGGTCGAGCTTGCGTGCCTCGACTCGGTCGAGCACCTCGCCTGGATCAACGGCCATGATGCCCGCGATGCGCGAGGGCTGGATTTCGGCCCATGGCTCATCGATGGTGACAATGCCCGGCTTTCCGGCCAGCACATTGCGCCAGCTTGTCTCGACGTCGCCGCCGACGGGCGTAGTCATGCCGAGGCCTGTGATGACGACCTGTGCAGTCATGTGTGTCTCCTGTGCAGTGGGTGTCTG
>JBIJBU010000102.1:0-6963 GCA_044345075.1 Candidatus Nanopelagicales bacterium
CGCCCTCGCCGCCCTCGAAAGCGATGAAGTAACCGGTCATGGCTCTACTGTGCCGAAGCCGCGGACTTCTTGGCGGCCTTCTTCGCCGCAGTTTTCTTGGTCGCCTTCACAACGCGTGCCGTGGTCTTGGCGGGCGCCTTCTTGACTGTCTTCTTCACGGCCCGCTTAGCGACCTTCTTGGCCGGCTTGCCCTCGATCGCCTCCTTCGAACGGCGCTCGGAGAGCAGATCGCTGGCACGTTCGACGCTGACGGTCATCGGGTCATCAGCCACGCGCAGTGAGGCATTGGTCTCGCCGTCGGTGACGTAGGGGCCGAAGCGGCCTTCCTTCACCACGATCGGCTTGCCGCTCGTGGGGTCGTTGCCCACCTCGCGCAGCGGTGCCTTCGCCGCTCCGCGACCGCGGACCTTCGGCTGAGCGAACAGCTCGAGTGCCTTGGCGAGATCGACAGAGAAGATCTCGTCCTCACTCGTCAGCGAACGAGAGTCAGTGCCCTTCATGAGGTACGGCCCGTAGCGACCGTTCTGCGAAGTGATCTCGACACCATCGGCAGGGTCGGTACCGACAACGCGCGGAAGACTCAGGAGGCGCAGTGCATCGTCGATAGTGATCTCGCCCAGGTTCATATCGCTGAACAGTGACGCCGTGCGCGGCTTCGCTGACTTCGGCGAACCCTCGGGCAGCACTTCAGTGACGTACGGCCCATAACGGCCGGACTTCGACATGATCTCCAGGCCGGTGTCGGGATCAATGCCGAGCAGGCGATCCCCGGAAGGCATGGCGAGCAGTTCTTCGGCCAACTGCGCAGTGAGCTCATCGGGTGCGGTGCCGACGGGGATGTTGGCGCGGTCTTCGCCACGCTCGACGTAGGCGCCGTAGCGGCCGACGCGCAGGTAGGCATCAGTGCCCTCGATCGGGGTGATGGCGATCTCTCGGGCGTCGATCGCGCCGAGATCCTCGGTCAGAGCCTTGATACCGGGGAACTGGCCATTCACGCTCTCGCCGCCACGCCAGAAGGCCGCGAGTTGCTTGACGCGATCGGTCTCGCCGGCGGCGATGAGGTCGAGGACTTCTTCCATGTTCGCAGTGAACTGGTAGTCGATGAGCGAGGTGAAGTGCTCCTCGAGCAGGCGGATCACCGAGAAGGCCGTGAAACTCGGCACCAGGGCAGAGCCCTTCTTCCAGACGTAACCGCGATCGACGATGGTCGACATGATCGATGCGTAGGTGGACGGACGGCCGATGCCGAGCTCCTCGAGTCGTGCAACAAGCGATGCTTCGGTGAAGCGCGCCGGCGGAGTCGTGTTGTGGCTCGCGGGGTTGAGTGAGTTGGCATGCACGATCTGACCTTCGGTCATATTCGGCAGCTCGCGCTCGCGCTCATCGTCGTCGAGGCTCTCCTCGGTGATGTCCTTGAGTGCGGCGAGGAAGCCTGGGAACACGATGACGGTGCCCGATGCGCTGAACTCGGCGTCCTTGCCGTTGGTCGCAGTAGCGCCGACCTTGACGGTGGTGGTCGCGATCTTTGCGTCAACCATCTGAGAAGCAACAGTGCGCTTCCAGATCAGCTCGTAGAGCGCGAACTCGTCTCCGTGAAGTTCCTTCGATACCTCGCCGGGAGTGCGGAAGACGTCGCCGGACGGCCGAATGGCCTCATGTGCCTCCTGCGCATTCTTGACCTTGCGGTCGTAGCGGCGCGGAACTTCGGAAACGTACTCGGGGCCGTAAAGCTCACGTGCCTGACTGCGAGCGGCATTCAGTGCTTGATCCGACAGCGTGGTCGAGTCAGTACGCATGTAGGTGATGTAGCCGTTCTCGTACAGCGCCTGAGCAACGCGCATCGTGCGCTGCGAACCCCAGCGAAGGCGCTTCGAGGCCTCCTGCTGCAGGGTCGAGGTCATGAAAGGTGCCGATGGGCGGCGAGTGCCGGGCTTCTGCACGACCGAGCGAACCGTGAAGTCGGAACCGATCAGGTGATTGGCGAGCTCGTTGGCTGTGCGCTCGTCAAGGAGAACGACATTCGCACCCTTGAGCTTGCCCTGCTCATCGAAATCCTTACCGGTCGCGACGCGGACGCCATCAACCGAACTCAGCTTTGCGTCGAAATTGCCCGGAACGAACTCGGCGAGGATGTCCCAGTAGTTGCCACTGCGGAAGGCAATACGCTCACGTTCACGGTCAACGACCAATCGCACGGCTACTGACTGCACGCGTCCGGCGGATCGCGCTTCGCGACCGATCTTCTTCCAGAGCACCTCGGAGACCGGGTAGCCGTAGAGACGATCGACGATGCGGCGGGTCTCCTGTGCATCAACGAGCTGCATGTCGAGATCACGCGGGTTGTTGACCGCGGCGCGGATCGCCTCGGGGGTGATCTCGTTGAACACCATGCGCTGCACGGGAACCTTCGGCCGCAGCACCTCCATGAGGTGCCAGCTGATGGCCTCGCCCTCGCGGTCCTCGTCAGTGGCGAGGAGGAGTTCGTCGGCGTCTTTGAGAGCCTTCTTTAGTTCAGCGATGGTCGCCTTCTTGGAATCGTGCACGACATAGATCGGCTGAAACTCATCATCGACGTTCACGGCGAGCTTCGACCAAGGCTTCTTACGATCGGCCTCGGGCAACTGAGAGGCCTTGGCGGCGAGGTCGCGGATATGGCCGACCGAGGCCAGGACCGTGTAGTCGGGGCCGAGGTAGCCCGCGATCTTCTTGGCCTTAGCCGGTGACTCGACGATCACCAGGGTCTTATGCGCCACGAAAGCCTCTCCTTTATATGCACGCCGGGATTCACTCGGCGGAGTCTGACGGTAAGCGAGGGTGCTCTGTCAAATTCGACCGCCCCCGGAATTGGCCTTTTTCGCCCTTCCCCTACGGGGAACGCAGTTCGCCCCGTGTCCGATTATCGGATCACGGGGCGAACTGATGAGCGGGCTACTTGGTGTCAGCGAACTCCTGATCGCCCACGGCAATCGGGCGACGCTTAGAGATGACCACAGAGACCACGATGATGATCACGGCCACCAGCGCGATGATCCAGCGCAGCGGCGCATTCTCATCGGTACCGATGCTCATGGCCACGACAGCCGGTGCGATCAGCAGCGCGACCAGGTTCATCACCTTGATCAGCGGGTTGATCGCCGGGCCTGCAGTGTCCTTGAACGGATCGCCGACGGTGTCGCCGATGACGGTGGCGGCGTGGGCCTCAGAGCCCTTGCCACCGAAGTGACCGTCTTCCACGAACTTCTTTGCGTTATCCCATGCTCCACCGGAGTTCGACAGGAACACGGCCATGAGAACGCCCGTGGCGATGGTGCCGGCCAGGTACGCACCGAGTGCGCCGACGCCCAGGCCGAAGCCGACAGCGATCGGTGCGAACACCGCGAGGATGCCTGGGGTGACGAGCTCGCGGAGCGAGTCGCGCGTGACGATGTCGACGACCTTGCCGTACTCCGGCTTCTCGGTGCCGAGCATGATGCCCGGGTGCTCGCGGAACTGGCGACGCACCTCGAAGATCACAGCGCCGGCAGCGCGGGACACCGCGTTGATGGCGAGGCCCGAGAACAAGAACACGACTGCGGCACCGATGATCAGGCCGACCAGGTTCGCCGGGGAGGCGACGTCGAGGATGCCCGCGTACTGCCACGGATCCTTGATGGTGTTCAGGATGTCATTGGCACCCGACGAAGTCGTCGCGCCAATGATCGCATCACGGAATGCACCGAACAGCGCAGTCGCGGCAAGCACTGCCGTCGCGATCGCGATGCCCTTGGTGATCGCCTTGGTTGAGTTGCCGACGGCGTCGAGGCGGGTGAGCACTGCTGCACCCTCGCCGTGAACGTCGCCCGACATCTCGGCGATGCCCTGTGCGTTGTCGGAAACCGGGCCGAAGGTGTCCATCGACACGATGACGCCGACGGTGGTCAGCAGACCGGTGCCGGCGAGCGCGATCGCGAAGAGCGAGAGCAGCACTGAGCCGCCGCCGACCAGGAATGCGCCGTACACCGCGCCACCGATAAGCAGTGCCGAGTAGACAGCAGACTCGAGGCCGAGCGAGATGCCGGAGAGGATGACCGTGGCCGGGCCGGTGAGCGAGGTCTTGGCGACATCGTCAACCGGGCGGCGGTTGGTCTCAGTGAAGTAAGCCGTGAGCTGCTGGATGAGTGCGGCAAGAAGGATGCCGATGATCACCGCGAGGATCACGAACAGGCGCGGGTTGATGGTGTCGCCCGAGGAAACAGCGTCGATGCCGCCGATGGAGGCGATTTCGTCCCAACTGGCGGGAACCCAGGTGAACACGGCTGCGATCACGAGAACCGCCGAAATCACGGCCGAGATAAAGAACCCTCGGTTGATCGACGACATTCCTGAACGGTCAGTGGCACGCGGCGAGACCGCGAAGATGCCGATGACGGCCGTGATGACACCAATGGCCGGGATGATGAGCGGGAGCACGAGGCCGAGCTCGCCGAATGCAGCCTTGCCCAGGATGAGGGCGGCCACCAGGGTGACGGCGTACGACTCGAAGAGATCTGCTGCCATGCCGGCGCAGTCACCGACGTTGTCACCGACGTTGTCGGCGATGGTCGCGGCGTTACGGGGGTCGTCCTCAGGAATGCCCTGCTCAACCTTGCCCACGAGATCGGCGCCGACGTCAGCAGCCTTGGTGAAGATGCCGCCACCCACACGCATGAACATCGCGAGAAGTGCGGCACCGAAGCCGAAGCCCTCGAGAACCTTGGGAGCGTCACCCTTGTAGACGAGCACGACGAGTGCGGCGCCGAAGAGGCCGAGACCAACGGTGAACATTCCAGCCACACCACCGGTGCGGAAAGCGATCTTCATGGCCTTCTGCTCGCCGGAATCCTTGGCTGCGGCCGCAACGCGAACGTTTCCGCGCACTGCGAGCCACATGCCGATGTAGCCGGTGATGCCCGAGAACACCGCGCCCACCAGGAAGAAGATGCTTCGTCCGATGCGCTCGCTCGTGGTCTCTGCAGGCAGCAGGAACAGCACGAAGAACACAACGACGGCAAAGACCGAGAGGGTCTTGAACTGTCGGCTGAGGTACGCCGAGGCGCCCTCCTGGACGGCTGCTGCGATCTCCTTCATCTTGTCGGTGCCCTCATCGGCCGCGAGAACTTCGCGGGCGAGGATGGCGGCGACAACGAGGGCAGCGAGCGCGATGACGGCAACGATGACGACAAGCGTCAGGTTGGTCCCGGTCAACTCGATCATGGGTCTCCTCAGTGTGGGCACGGTCACAAACGACCGCAACGCGCAGGAGTCTACGCAGCGCCCCTAGGGGCGAGTGGGGGGCTCGATGAGATGTGCGTCTCATTGGGGTGACGATTGGGTAACGCCACCTCAAAGCGTCAGGCGTCGAGCGCCTCGACGAGGGTGGAGTGCAGGGAGAGAGCCGAGTCGAGGCCGGTCAAGGTGAAGACCTTGACCACGCGCGGGGCATTGGCCACCACGGCCAAGGTTGCCTGGCGCTCGCGGGCATCGGCTAGGGCGTTCACGAAGACGCTGAGGCCTGTGGAGTCCAGGAAGCCGACGCCAGTGAGGTCGACCACGATGCGGCCGCTCGAATCGAGGGCCGCGAGGGCCGCCTGAAGGCTCGGGGCCGTGTGCACGTCGAGCTCGCCACCGACGGTGACAACTGTCGCCGAGGGCTCCTCATGAACATCAATGGTCAGATCCACGTACCAACTGTGGCATACGCGGTCAGGCCAGTGAGATCCGAATGTCCTCCGAGCTGCGGGCCGGCTCGAGCATCGACCAGGGCAGGCGGAAAACCCGACCCGGCGAGACCGGCCACGGAAGGGTGCGTCGCGAGAGAACGCGGGCGCCTTGACGTACGACCACCTTCGGAAAGGCGCGGTACTCCGACGACCAGAGCAGCACGCGATCACGCGCCGGAGCGACATCACCTGTGCGCACCAGACCCGGACTGACCCAGGTAAAGGGTGCGTCCGCGAGAACCCGTGCTGCGGTGAGAGGTGCCTGCTCCCCCGCGAGCCAGCGCATGACCTGCCGCGCCGCATGAACGCCATCGAGTGATGCGACGTCAGCTGTATCGACCGGATGCAGCAGATTGCCGGCCGCGAAAATACCCTCGCGGCTCGTACGCAGCGCCGTGTCAACGATCGGTCCACGCGAGCCGGGGTCCATCGCGAGCCCGTTACTCTGTGCGAGTTCGTAATCCGGGATCCAGTCGCCGGTGAAGATCACGGTGTCGCATTCGATGACGCGCCGTCGACCCGTATCGATCTGCTCGATCTCCACTCCTTCGACGCGTTCGCGACCGATGACACGAATTACTCGCGTGCGGCGTGCAATAGGTACGCGCAGGGCGAGTCGGCCGGGAATTGCCATTGCCGCATACGACTCCGGCCGATCGAACTCTGTCGTCATCGCAACAGTCGCGCAGCCGACCTCACGCAAAGTAAGAACTGCCGACCAACTCACCAGCTCAGCGCCGACGACAACTGCACGCGTGCCCACTGCCTGGTGCTTGAGGTGAACGAGATTCTGTAACTGCCCCGTGGTCAGCACACCATTCGGACGATCCCCGGGTACGCGCCGAGCGGCACGGGGTCGCTCTCGCGCGCCGGTAGCCAAGATGATCGCTTCGGGAGTGATCACCTCGCGACCTTGCGCAGACGTAACCTCCGCACTCATCGAGCCTGCCCAGCCGGTCACCATGGCGCCCGTGCGAATGCTGACGCCCGCAGTGTCCGCGCGCTCGACCAGAGTGCGTGCATAGGAAGGACCGGTCATAACACGCTTGAGATCACGCAGTCCGTAACCCGTGTGATCGCTGTGGCGCGGGATTCCGCCCGCTTCGTTCTCTCGCTCGATGATCGTGACGCGGTCGGCTCCCTGCACCTTCAATTCGCGTGCAGCACTGAGGCCTGCAGGGCCACCCCCGATGATCAGGATCTCACTCATGATCATCGCCGTCTG
>JBIJBU010000016.1:0-21825 GCA_044345075.1 Candidatus Nanopelagicales bacterium
CAATCACGATCGCGCACAGGAGCCGCAGCGGGAGGTCGAGCCCGAGGAGCGCGGAGTTCGGTATCAAGAACGCAATCAGCAATGAGGCGAACAAGCCGGTGATGATGAGAGGCCTGGGAATCGGTCTCTTCACGCGTGAGGTCACCTCGATGGCGACGAGCACTGCGAGCAGCACGCCGGCGAACACCAGGGCGTTCACTAGCCAGGTAGTGCCGAAGAGCAGCGCAAACGTGGTGACCGAGCGAGTTTCGAGCAGGAGGAACGCCATGCCCATGAAGAACAGGTCGCCATAGCCACCCATCAACCGCAGTGGGCCGCCGAAGACGCGAATACCGATGAGTGCGACGCCGAGGATCAAGGCGATCACGAGCAGGTATAGCGGTGGGATCGTGACTTCCTTCAAGTACAGGAAAGGTCGGTCGTCGTTGACAGCAGCAGGCACTGCTTCACCGCGCGCGAGCGCGGCGTCGCGAATCCAGGTGGTGTCTGGTGCGCAGACCGCATTGTCCGGGCTCTTACCGATGGTGATCGCCGCCAGTGACTGCACCGCGGTGAAGGTGTCGAGGCATGGTTCGTGGCCGTAGACCTCGTCAAGCGTGCCTGCGAGTCGATTCACTAGCCACGGTTCGCGGTAGTAGTTGTACATCGCGAACACGCCATCGTCGGTCAGGTGATCGCGTGCTTCTTCCATCGACTGCTTCGTGAAGAGGTACGACTCCAGGCGCAGCTGGCTCGCTCCTGATACGAGGGTCAGTGAGTCAGGTAGTGCAAACAGAATCAGGTCGTACTTAGTGTCGTTGCTCGACAAGAACGCGCGACCGTCATTGATATGGACGCTGACGCGAGGATCGTCGTACGGCTTGTTCGGGTTGACCTGCGAGCCGATCTGCTGAATTCGTGGGTCAATTTCCACTGCATCGACATGCTTCGCGCCACGCGAAAGCGCGAGTGCGACGTCGGTTCCGGTGCCGGCGCCCACGATCAGCACGTTGTTCAGCGGGTTGTCGATCGCGCGCTCGTATGGGCGGCCGTAGACGGGCTCGGCGAGCAAGCGCTGCTCAGCATCCATCACATTTTGGTGCGGGATTCCGTTGACCTGAATGTGAGTGAATTCGTTGACAGTGCCGGCATTGCTTACCGACGTATGCACCTTGTAGTACGGCGACCACGAGACGCCTGCGGAGATTGATTCGAGAACCAGGATGCCGACGACGGCGACCATCGCGATGCGTGACAGCCACGGAAGCAGCGGGCCGTAAAGAAGGACGAGTGCCACCAGCGTGACCACGGGCCATATCCATGACGGTGCGCGCAGGAACGCGATCAGCGTGAACGCCAATGTGCCGAGGATCGAGCCGATGATGTCCCAGCGGTAGGCGTTGAGCGCCGTGAACTCGCGGAAGGCGCGGCCGGTGATCTCGCCGAAGCCGGTCATGGTGATCGCGATGACGATGAAGACGAGGGGCAGCGTGACCCATGCCGGGAAACCGGAGGGCCGAACCTCGGTGAAGTAAATGAGATCGGTGCTCGATGCCTCGATGGTCGCGGGGAACAGCATGATGAAGGCAACGAGGATCAGCAGGCCGATCGGCACATAGCGGCCCATGTCTCGGTCGCGGCGCGAGCGCAGGAATCCCAAGCCGATGCCAAGGAACGATGCGAGCAGGATCAGGTTCGAGAAGTACGACAGGTGGACAAGGTTCGCACCGCTCCAGCGGATGAGTGCCAACTGCACGAAGAGCATGAGAGCGCTGGCAACCAGGAGGCGGGCTCGTCCGCGCAGCACCCACGACGGCGCATCGGCGAGGGTCCTGGCTTTGGTCACCACGGAACCGTAGCGAACCTTCCGTTCATCTGGATGGCACCTGGACTCATCGCCTTAGACTCGTACGAGATTGACGATGGAATCCGCTGTTCGTCCACTGGCCAGGGAGGGGTTCGGAAGATGTTCGAGCTCTATGCCCCGGCGCAGGAGGCGGGCCTGGCGCTGTGGCCGGTTCTCGTCGTGATCGCCTTCATGGTGGCCATCAATGTGGTCAATAACCGCATCGCGCCGCAGACTCACTTCCTTCTCTGGGCTTTCGGCAGTTCGGTAGTGCTGATTGCGATCGGCCTGCTCGACGGCAATAGCTGGACAGATATGGGCCTGTCGTGGCGATTTGGCCTCAGCGGGCTGTTCTGGGCGGGGCTGACGATTGCTCTGGTGACCATCGCCTACGCCATCGCCTCTTCATTCAAGAAGACCCGCCAGGCCTTCCACGACGAGCGCTATGCCCAGATGAGCGGCGGCCGCCTGGTCTTCCAGACCTTGCTCGAGGTGCCCTTCGGCACGGTGCTCATGGAGGAGATCGCCTTCCGAGCAGTGCTGTTCTCGATGCTGGCTCGCCGTTACGGGGTTATCTGGGGCCTGGTGATCTCGTCCGTGCTCTTTGGCCTCTGGCACATCCTGCCCTCGATCGGCACTCACGAGTCGAATCCCGCCTTGGGTGGAGTGGCCGGGGAAGGTCGCAAGGGGAACGTGATCGCCGTGGCGCTGAGCGTGCTGACCACCTCGGTAGCCGGCGTGATCTTTGTCGGCCTGCGCCTGGTCTCGGGCAGCATCCTGGGCCCGATGGGCCTGCACTGGGCAACCAATGGTCTGGGCTATTTCTTCAGCTTCTTCCTCATTCGTATTCGGGACAGAGCGGCTGCCGGAATCGAGGAATTAGTGCATCATCATGAGGAGAAGAAGCCTGATCAGGGCGATCCTGACACCCGACTCGGGGAAAGTTCCCGGGGCGAATGACAACCGTGTAATTGGACTCATAGGATGGGCACACCAGGACGAAAGCGACATGTTCTCGGGCAGCCACGCCGCTCGGATTCACGTCGCCCACAGCAGCACGGAGGCCTTACGCATGGACGCCGCACGCACTCACCTCAGCTCCGAGGCAGCAGGGGCCATGCTGAGTGACCGCGACCGCGAGATCTTGGAGTTCGAGCGCCAGTGGTGGCGTTATGCCGGCGCCAAGGAGCAGGCCATCCGCGAGCTGTTCGACATGAGCGCCACGCGTTACTACCAAATCGTCAACAACCTCATCGATACTCCCGAGGCCCTGGCCTTCGACCCGATGCTGGTCAAGCGGATGCGCCGCATGCGTGCCACCCGCCAGCGTGCGCGCTCGGCCCGCCGCCTGGGCATCGAGGTCAACTAGTCGCACATCCCCAGGTCGTCCGCTCGCTGCCCCGAAGGCGCAGCGCAGCGAGTTTGTGACCTGGATCGATTCGAACGTCGAAGACCCTCACGACCCTTGGGCGCGGCCGGTGAAGATTACGACAGGCGCTTTTGGTCACCTTCGGCGTCGAAGATGTAGGTGCGTGATGGTGACACCTTCACGACGGTGCCGATGGCAGGCGTTGCCTTGCCGCGTGCGACGAGATCGACGGCTTCGCCGCGATCGTTGGTCGCGGTGCCGTAGATGTAGGTGTCGGCGCCGAGATTCTCGACGAGGGTGACGGTTAGTTCGATGCCGTTGTCGGCGAGGTGAAGATCCTCAGGGCGGAAGCCGACGAGTACGCGGTCGCCTGCTGCGCGTGAGAGTGCATCGCGCTCGGCGGGAAGGGTGAAGTCCTTCATTGCGACACCGTCAGAGGTGATGCCCGCGTTGATGAGGTTCATCGAGGGTGAGCCGATGAATGCGGCGACGAAGGCGTTGTTGGGCTCGTTGTAGAGCTCCGCTGGGCTGCCGACCTGCTGGAGCACGCCGTCCTTGAGCACCGCGACGCGGTCACCCATCGTCATGGCCTCGACCTGATCATGCGTGACGTAGACGGTCGTGGTGCCCAGGCGCTTTTGCAGGGCGGCGATCTGGGTGCGGGTCTGCACGCGCAGCTTTGCGTCGAGGTTCGACAGTGGTTCGTCCATCAAGAACACCTGCGGTTCGCGCACGATCGCGCGACCCATGGCCACGCGCTGGCGCTGACCGCCGGAGAGGGCTTTCGGCTTGCGCTCGAGGTATTCGGTGAGATCAAGCAGCTTCGCTGCCTCCTTCACGCGGCGATCGATCTCGTCCTTGGAGACCTTGGCGATCTTCAGCGCGAAGCCCATGTTCTCCGCGACAGACATATGCGGGTAAAGGGCGTAGTTCTGGAACACCATCGCGATATCGCGGTCCTTGGCCGCGACATGCGTGACATCGCGATCACCGATCAAGATCTTGCCGGCCGAGATCGGCTCGAGGCCGGCGAGCATGCGCAGGCTGGTCGACTTGCCGCAGCCCGAAGGGCCAACGAGAACGAGGAACTCGCCCTCGGCGATATCGAGGTTCAGGTGGCTGACAGCGGGGGTGGTGCCGCCCGGGTACATCAGGCTGACATCGTCGAACTTCACGGTCTGGCTCATGGTTCATCAATCCCTTCAACCGGCAGGAACGTGCCGGACGATCCGAGTGGAAGGCTGCATCCGGATGGATGCACTTTCGAACTAACTCATTCAGTTGTTTCTGTCAGGTATCGCACACTTCTACTGAGGGCCCTCGGCTATCTCGTGCAGGTTCGTGTTCGCCACCAGGTATCCGCCATCGACAGCTAGTTCGGCGCCGGTAATCCAGGAAGCGTCCGCCGAGGTGAGGAACACTGCGGCTTTTGCTATGTCGGCGGATGTTCCCAGTCGGCCCAGCGGATAGAAGGGCAATAGCTCCTCGAGCACTCGGGGGTTTGCCGCGATGCGTGAATCCCAGTTCTGGGTAACGATCGTGCCGGGGATGATGGTATTGACCCTGATCCCGTTCTTTCCGTATCTTGCCGCCATGGTCCGGGTCAACGACAGCATTGCGGCCTTACCTGCGCTGTAGGAGTCATGCCCGCCGAAGCGAAAAGCATTGATCGAGGCAACGTTCACGATGCTCCCGCGATGGCTTGCAATCATCGCGGGAAGCACGGCTCGAGAGCACAAGAAGGCACTCTTGGCGACGCCCGCCATCGAATAGTCCCAGTCGGCTTCACTCGTGCTCAGGATGTCCTCGCCTCGCGCCGCGTATGCGTTGTTCACGAGGGCTGTCACGTTTCCGAACTCGCTCGACACTCGATCAATGACGCTCAAGACGCTGGCCTCAACAGTGACGTCAGCGACGATGCCGATCACAGAGGCACCTGTCGCAGCGATCGCCTGCGCGGATTCTTCGACGGATGCAGATATGTCAACGAGAGCAACCTTCGCTCCCTGGCGTGCGAACTCAGCCGCGGTCTCCATCCCGACTCCCCGAGCTGCGCCGGTTACCAGAGCAACCTCTCCGATGAGATGCTGATCCACGTGACCCCTTCCTTGGGTTGCTTGTCCACCGAAAAATGAGAAACGACTGCAGGATGCACTCCCTGCGCCGCCGACACGTGACACTCGACGATCACAGTGCACGCCAGTCGAGTGAGTGCCCTGCGGACACGCTACTGGGCGAAAGTTTCAGATGTCAACGGTTTGGTCCGTCCAATCATCTGTTTGAGATGTAATTCAGCACCAAAATGACAGTTGTTGCTATATTGGTCTGACCGGTGATCGCCGAGTCATCACGTTGAGAGGGGTCTGCAGGATGGGTGATTCAGGCGGCACGAGTGATGAGATCGACGGAAATCATCCCCACGCTTTCCTCGCGCAGGGCAGGCGGGCTGGTGATTTTGTTTTCGTTTCCGGTCAAGGCCCCGTTATCCCAGGAATCGGTCCCAGTGGGCACGGAGACACATGGATGCCAGGTCAGGTCGTGGATGGGGGTATCCCTGAGCAGACCGCAGCCACCTTGGCCAATGTGCGCGCAATCCTCGAGGCGGCCGGGGGCGGGCTGAAAGACATCATCAAAGTTCACGCCTACCTTCGCGATATTGATCGCGACTTCGGCGACTTTAATCGCGTCTACATGGAGCACTTCCCGGGAACCAAGCCTGCGCGAACCTTGATTCAGGCACGGATCTATGGCCACCAACTCGTCGAAATCGATTGCGTGGCGTTCCTGCCCCAATGACCCTCGGGGCCGCTTAGGAAGTTACCCCACCCAGGTCAACGAGACCGGATCAGCGGACGGCCGGTGAGCATGCCGGTGAGCTCCCCTCCACGCAGCACCGGCGAGCCAGCCACGAGAACATCCGAAACCCCTGTTGCCGTCAGTCGGCCCGATCGGTACTTCGCATTGTCCTGAACGGCCGCGGGGTCAACGATGGCGAGATCTGCAATGGCACCTACGGCAACTTGACCCCGGTCAGTCAACCCGAATCGATGCGCAGCGTGCCCGGAGAGCTTCCAGGCCGCCGTACCCCAGGTCATGGTCTCGTCCTTGCGGCAGTACCTACTCAGCACGCGAGCGAAAGATCCCCATCCCCGAGGATGGGGAGCGCTACCGAAGTAGATGCCGTCGGAACCACACATGAAGGACGGGTGATTGGCCAATTCCTGAGCCTCTTCCTCAGTGGAATTGGAGAACGGAACCGTCGCGCCGACTTCCAGTCGCGATGCCTGCAGCATAAGTCCGGTCAGCTCTCCCACGGTTCGGCCGACGCGCTCTGCAGCCGCGGCCATCGAGAGCCCTTCCGCCCATGCGTATTCCGGCGCGGCGACGTACGTGAATTCAACTCGGGTGGCCCACTGCGGACCCAGGCCCGTGATCACTCCTCGCTCCGGAAGCCATTCACTGTCCAGGTATGCGTGTGTATCGCTCTCACCTAGTCGCTCGATGCACTCGTCAGGATCCATCTCGAGGAGCCAGGGAGGGAGCGTGAGCAGTGTCAGATTCGTGCACCCGCGGGCATAAGGGTAGGCGTCAAAGGTGAGATCAGCTCCTGCACGATGTCCTGCCTCCAGCCAACCCACCATGTCTGCTGTAGGTCCGTGGTAGTGCGAGATGTGCCCGGGTACCCCGGCCCGCCGCGAGATTTCCGCGGCCTCGGCAACACCGGGCTCGCGATATCCGCGCAGGTGTGACACGTACACACCGCCGCGCCGGGCAACAGGTGCGCACAGGGCGATCAACTCATCGGTGTCTGCGAAGTATCCGGGCACGTAGTCGAGCCCGGTCGAAAGGCCGAGCGCGCCGTCCTCGATGCCGTGCTCAACCTGCTCCACCATTTGGGCGAGTTCTCGAGGAGTCGGCGGATCCTTCCTCAGTCCCATGACGTTATGTCGCACGATGCCTTGGGGGACGAGGTAGCCGACGTTGATAGGAATTGTGCCCTGATAAGTCTTCAGCAAGTCTGCGACTGACCCTCCCGAGAATGTGGGGTGGGATCCATTGATCGAGGCGAAGTAACGCGTCGCGTAGCCCCCGTCACCCGGTGCATAGGAAACACCGTCCTGGCCCGCAATAACGGAAGTCACCCCCTGCCGGAGGAGAGCGAGTTGGGCGTCCGTACGGAAGACACCAGCGTCCAAGTGGCTATGGGTATCGATGAAACCGGGGAAGATCAGGCGACCATTGCACTGAATGGTGTCGGCGCTTTCGACGTCGGCATAGTCGCCGATACCTGTGATGACTCCGCCCGCGATCTCGACATCCGCGCGATAGGGCTCACTCCCCGACCCATCGACGACGCTGCCGCCCCTGAGGATGATGGTGGTCATGTGGCGCAGTCTCCTCGCAGTGCCGGCGCCTGGACCATGGATCCACCGCGCACGCCGATTTTGGTAGAGCCAATATAGCGATTATTTGCCTCCAAGCGAACAAAAATCAGGCTTTTGGTCGGACCAATACTTGCCTTTCCCTTCGTGCCTCGCTAGAATTTTGTACTCGCTGTGATCATGGGATGCAGTGAAGTGACGCTGAGAGTCCTGACCAGAGGAGCCGAGTTGGTGGGTATTCGGGAGATACTCGAGATCGAGTCTCAGCGACCCGCACCCTTCCCTTCCAAGTCTCTGCCTGGTTGGTTCCACGGCTCACTGGCCGACGTGCGCTCCCGCGGCTGGTCAATTCGGTCGGATGTGCCACTGCCGATCATGACCTTGGATCGCGCTGCACTCCTCCACAACATCGATCTCTTCCACGGTCACCTCGCTGAGCGTGGCGTTCATCTTGCCCCGCACGCGAAGACAACGATGTGCCCGCGCATCTGGGCAGCGCAACTCGAAGCTGGCGCGTGGGCACTCACGGTCGCCAACGTCACACAACTCGAGGTATGCGCGCACTATCGAGTACCACGAGTCCTGATCGCGAACGAGGTCGCGTCTTCTTACGACGTTCGCCGACTCGCCACGATCGCTTCGGAGAGCTCCTGG
Source organism: Candidatus Nanopelagicales bacterium (assembly GCA_044345075.1). Taxonomy (GTDB): domain Bacteria; phylum Actinomycetota; class Actinomycetes; order S36-B12; family S36-B12; genus CAIKZY01. Next base: position 8,231 of record JBIJBU010000016.1, read on the forward strand.
ATGGAAATCATGTGCCTCGTCGATAGCGTCGCGGCGGTTGAGTTGCTCTCTGAGGCAATGACGGAGTTCTGCCCCGGCCGTCGTCTTGACGTTCTTGTCGAACTCGGTATGCGTGGAGGAAGAGCCGGGGCGCGGACACTGGAAGATCTCATGACCGTGACCCACGCGGTGACGAACGCCTCTTCCACCCTTCGACTCGTCGGGATTGAGGGATACGAAGGCATCATCAGTCCTCGCCGCGGCAGCGAACCTCAAGAGACCGTCGATGCTTACCTGTCGACGTGGGTCGCAGCAGCCGACAGGGTCCTGGAGCTTGTCGAACCGGGAGCACCGCGAATTGTGTCCTCGGGCGGAAGCATCTGGTTTGATCGGGTGATTGAAGCTTTTGCCCGCGTCACCTCAGACTGCGAACTCGTCATCCGAAGCGGGGGTTACGTCACCCACGATTCCTTGCTCTTCGATGCCGGCTCACCACTTGGTTCTACCTCAGTCAGTGACGAGAATGACATGCTTCGCGCGGCCCTGTCGGTCACGGCAGCGGTTCTGTCACGACCAGAGCCACGCCTGGCGATCATCGGTGCCGGCGGCAGGGACCTTCCCACGGATGCGGGTTATCCGGTGGTCCTCAGCATCACCGACAGATCAGGCGTGAATCGACCCCTGCCTGAGGTCACAGTCATCAAGGTCAACGATCAGCATCTCTACCTTGAAGTACCAGCGGATATGGCGTTGCATCCAGGGGACCTCGTGCGTCTGGGGATCTCCCATCCATGCACCGCATTCGACAGGTGGCGCATCATCTTGGAGACAGACTCCGATGGCAAGGTCCTGGACGCCGTCGAGACCTACTTCTAATGGGGCGCGCAGCGCATTCATCCGTCGGCTTGCAGTAATCCACGACGGTCCGAGGCCTGGGATCGCGGGCGATGCCCTTACCGAGTCGGTACTGCTCGGAAGGTGAGGGGTAGCGACTCAAGGTGGAGCCCGCTGCTGGGCCACTCCACCTTGGGAACCACGTCACCTGCGATCGAGTAGTCGGGAATGCGTCGGTGGAACTCCTCGACAACCAAGCGCAATTCGCGTCGAGCCAAGTGAGAGCCGACGCAGCGGTGAATTCCCCCTCCGAAGGAAAGGTGCGAGCGGTTGACCGACAGATCGATCTCGCTCGGGTGCGCCACAGCGAGCGGATCACGATTCGCTGTAGCGATCACGAGATTCACAGCGGCCCCTTGTGGGATCTTCACACCGCACACTTCAACATCTTGAGTCGTAATGCGCGGAACGGAAAAGGCAGGCGTCTCAATGCGCAAGATCGCTTCGATGATCGGCATCACCGACTCCGGATCGCTCACGATCATCGCGCGGAGATCGGGACGCTGCGCCAGGTGATACATGGTGAAGCCGATGGAGGCTGTCACGGTGTCAAGGCCAGCGAGGACGAAGAGATAGCACAGGCCGACTACTTCCTGATCGGACCATTCGTCGTCGTCTGTCAGGGCCAAGATGCGGCTGAGCATGTCGACACCAGGCCGGTGCCTCTTCCGAGAGATGGTGTCGTCCAGATACGCCAATAGTTCTTCGGCGGCTTGGGCTACAGCTGGTACCGGCTCCCCTTGAGGATCGGGGTGGCTGAAGATCACCCGCATCCAGTCGACTAGCTGATCTCGATCCTCAAGCGGCAGACCGAAAAGAGTGAGCAGTGCCTGCGTGGGATACGGCACTGCGATCTGCGTCACCACGTCGCATTCCCCTGCGCTGACGAATGAGTCGATCAAGTCAATGATCTGGCTGCGTAGTGAGCCCTCCATCTCATTCATGACTCTCGGGGACATCATCGGATCGAGAACTCTGCGATAGCGGGCATGATCAGGTGGGTCGATGGCGATGGGAATCAAAGGCACCCGAGACCCAAGGCCATCGAAGGCACGTGCTGAGGAGAAGATCTCGGGGTGGGTTTGACCAAAACGCACCGCTTCATGGCTGGTCAGGAACCAACGGCCATCGGCTTCGTACACTGGCCCGGGAGCAGCAACGACATCCCAGCCCAGCGTTCTGTCGTACGCCATAGGCGCGGTGAAGAACGGATTGCTGAGAGGTTCGTTCACGGTTCCTCCTGGGGCATCAGCTCGTGGGACGAGTCTGAACTCAATCTGGTCAGACCAATAATAGCGTAGTGAGCGTTATTCCTGAAATAATCCGCGAGAATTGGTAAGTTTGGTCCCACCAATGGTGACATATCGTGGACATAACTGTCTAGGGATGGGCGAAGGGAGTCAGCCGGCATGAAGGTAGGTATCGACGCGACGAGGTGTTCGGGTCACGGGCTGTGCTACGCCGTTGCGGGGGAGCTATTCGAGGATGACGACAACGGATTCGGCCGAGTCAGGGCCGAGTTTTCTCAAGGAGATATTCCGGAGTCGTTGATCGAGGCTGCCGAATCCGCCGCCAGCAACTGCCCTGAACAAGCCATCCATCTCGCCGATTAGTCCGGCGTCGCGGGGAGTCGAGAACGTGAATCCCATGGAGCCCTGGATGGGCATCAACGGTCGGATCGCCTTTCGCTGGAGTGAACTCGGGGATCCGCAGCAGGTAATCGGCTCGTCAACGGGATGGGCTCACCATGGCATCGCGCTGACAAGCACCGGCGACGTGGTGACCTTCGCCCCCGATCGACCCGAGGTCAGGATTACTTCACCCGACGGTGAACTCCGACGAGTCTGGGAAGCTCCGGTGTCGACAGGCCATGGACTGACCATCGCGACCACCGACGGAGATGAATCACTGTGGATTGCCGACAACGGTGACTCCCTGCTGCCGCAGCCGGATGGAAGTTACGCCAGCGCCCACGCTGCCGGAGAGAGATTCCACGGGTCGGTGGTCCAGATGACTCTGGATGGCGAGGAGATACGTCGTCTACCTGTCCCTCCTCACCCTGCCTATGGCTCGGGGCGGTTCTGTCCCACGGATGTCGCTGTCAACGAGACGCAGTGCGGCGGGGACGGTCATGTCTGGGTTGCCGATGGATATGGCGAGTCATTGGTGCATGAGTTCGATGAGCACGGTGCGTGGTTGCGAACGCTCACAGGTGAGACCGGTCTCGGACGCTTCCTTGAACCGCACGCAGTGTTCATCGATCACCGCAAGGAGGTGCCCGAGCTCTATGTGGCTGATCGCGGACATTCCCGTATTCAGGTATTCGACTTGGACGGCACTTTTCTGCGTGGTGTCGGAGTGGGGGAACTCATCAGCCCGGGTGGGTTTGCGAAGTTCGGGACCGGATTGCTCGTAGCGGAACTCGACGCCAGGATCACGATCCTCGGACCAGACGACGAGATCGTCGAGCGATTCGGGGAAGGGACGATGGCCGATCGCGAGGTTGCCGGGTGGCCGAACAGTGTCTCACCGACGGGGGAAATCGTGCGCCCAGTGCTTGAGCCCGGTGTTCTCCGGACTCCCCATGGCATCACGGCCGATGCGGAGGGCAATGTCTACGTATCGGAGTGGCTCGTGGGTGGGCGCGTTATCAAGCTTGCACCCGTCACGCCCCACTAGCAAGAGTGATGACCACCGACCTACCTTGTAGGTGGATGGTCGTGAAGAGTGAGTCGCGGAAGTGTCCTTCTTGCGAACAAGCTCAGATGTGGCCGTGCTTCTCGAAGCTAGTCATGGGAGGAGTGCCCTCCGCCGCTTCACTTCGAACGGCCGCCTCTGCTGCATCGATCGACTCAGCTTCGAGCAGCACCCGCTCACTGTCGGCTCGCGGAATGATCACGATGCCGTCGAAGTCGGCCACCACCATGTCACCAGGGTTCACTGTGACTCCTCCGATGGAAACTGCAACCTGCGACGCTTCCATCTCCCATCGTCCGATCGCATTAGTGGGCGATAACTCGGAGTAGAACACCTGGAAGCCGATGTTCCGCAGACCCTCGGTATCGCGCAGGTTGCCCTCGAGGATTACTCCCTGACACCCCTTCGCTTGAGCCGCGTTCGCCGTGAGTTCTCCGAAGTGACCCACGGTGCTATTCGGATTCACCGACACAAGGATGCAGTCGGGCGTCAATTCCTCAAAGACGCGCAGGTAGGGCTCGATAAGCGGGATTCCCTCGTCCCACGTCACCGGTGCAATGGCTCGCCCGAGAACGGTGTATGCCTCGCCGACGATCCTTGTCTCGGGTAGGAGCGGCCGGAGGCGACTTGGCAACACTTGCTCGTTGATGCCCAGGGCGTACAGCGCATCGCAGACCACCGGCACAGGCACGGCTCGGTATCTGGAGCACATTTCGGCGCGATCCAATGTTCTCTTCCTTGTCAGTGTGAAGTGCTTATCTGTGTGTTGTCTCCGTGCGGAGAACTACTTCAGGGGCAGGTAGGCAGTGCCCTCGATTTCGACGAGGAAAGGTCCGTAGATCTTTGCCTGAACAGTGGTGCGAGCCGGAGGCCGCACGGGGAAGATCTCGGAGTAGACACGGTTGTACGCGTGGAAATCTCGGTCAACATCGCGCAAGAAGGTATTGACCTTCACGAGGTCACTCAGACTTCCACCCGCGGCCCTCAAGATCGCATTGAGGTTGGCGAGCGCCTGCCGAGTCTCAGCCTCGATGCCGCCTTCGATCCTTTCGCCCGGCATCCAGCGGAACCCTTCGCCCGACTCGCCGGTTCCCGGGAGGAGACCCACGTTGCCGGACACGAACACGAAATCGCCGGCCCTGATTGCCTGGGACAGGAACGGATACTCCACCGGGCCGTCGCTTCCGGGGTGGATCACATCAGCAGTTGTCATTGTTCTTCCTTCAGCCTGGAGGTTTGGTCTGACCAAATACTGGCAATATCCCCAGTCAATGTCAAGAATCCATAACGAATCTTCATTTGGCCCGACCAATCGCTTGACAGTGCTGGCCCCGGGTTCTACCGTTTCGCCACCCGCCGCCTATCGCAGACGTCGGTCGGGTCGTTCGAGACGGGCACCCGAAGTCGCATCAGACCTTGGCGCGACAACCACTTCAAAGGAGCAGTCATGACGCTAGACAGGCCAGTTGGCCGCAGGCGCAAGAAGGTTGGGGCGGCGATTGTGGGCTTGACCGCCGCCAGTTCCCTCGTCCTTGCCGCATGCGGTGGTAGCAGCACCACCAGCACGTCAACCGCAGCAGCTTCCAGCGAGCCCTCCGCCGCGGCTTCGGCCACGGGTCTGGCTCCTGCCGAGATCACTCTCTTCATGGGTCCGTACAGCGACAAGACCCCTGATGCAATGAACACCATCGTCGCGAATTTCCAGGCCGCCAACCCCGGAGTCACTGTCAGTTACCAGACAGCACCGTGGGAGACGTACGACGAAAAGATTTCGACGCTTGCAAAGGCTGGCGATGGACCGGCCGTGGCCATGGATTACACCTTCGGCAAGTTCGTCACCGATGGTTTCCTGCGCCCGGTCGAAGAATGGGTTCCGCCGGAGCTCCTCGCTGACATCTACCCGGCACTTCTCGCCCCGGGCAATGGCTATGCCATCCCTGACCTCGCCTCAGTGCGCGGAAGCTTCCTGAACACAGCGCTCACCGAGAAGGCTGGCATCACAGCTGCACCGACCACCCTCGATGAGCTGACGGCGGCACTCAAGGCGCTGAAGGCCGCTGATCCCAAGGTGACTCCTATGGGCTTCGTGTCCTCCAGCGATGACGTCGGAGCCTCGTTCTCCTACTACCTCTTCGGTGTTGGCGGCGAGTGGATCGACGCGTCGGGCAAGTACCTGCTGAACAGCCCCAAGAGCGTTGAGGCACTGACCTACATCAAGGGTCTCTACGACGAGGGTCTCATCGAGCAGGACGTCACTGCCAACCGCGGTGCGCAGGAGGAGCGGTTCCTCGCAGGCAAGACGGCGATCATGCCCACGGGCAACTTCTTCGTCGCGACGCTCAAGGACAAGGCGCCGGATCTTGCGTACCAGGTTGGTCCGACTCCTCATGGAACTGATGTCGCACCCTTCGCCGTGGCCGTCACTGATTACTTCCTCGGGTTCAAGCAGAAGACTCCCGAACAAGATGCTGCGGGCTCGGCTCTCGTGAAGTTCATCATGACCCCGGAGAACTACGTTCCGTGGCTCGCCGGCGACGGGTTCCTTCCCGTCACGGCTTCGGCAGCGGATGCATTCCGTGCCGCTGCTCCGGAGCAGGCTCCGTTCCTCGACAACCTCGCGTCTGCCAAGTTCTTCCCGAGTGGCGACGCACGCTGGGCAAAGGTCAATGAGACTATGTCGAAGGCAATCCAGTCCGTGCTGCTGGGACGTGAGGGTGTCCAGGAAGCGCTGGACGCAGCACAGGCCGCGATTGACAAGCTGCCAGCCGAGTAACGAGCAACACCAATCAAGTCCCGATCAGGGAGCAGTCATGGGAAGGAAGATGTCGTGAGAACCTCGCGTTCGCGGCGGATACCTATCCTGTGGCTGCTCCCTGCTCTGCTTCTCGTCCTCTTCTTCGTCATTTACCCGCTCTGGTCGATGATTCTCGCCAGTTTCTCGACGCTCAGCTTTGCCGGGGTGCGCACCGGCTGGGCCGGCTTCGACAACTACATCGCCGTTCTCAACGACCCGGTAATCCCGCAGGTCCTTCGTACAACGGCAATCTGGACCATTGGCGTAGTCGTCGGTACCCTCGCCATCTCATTAGTGGTGGCCTTGATTCTCAACGAGACCTGGCCCGGACGCCGCTTCGTCAGGTGGGTGTTGATCATCCCGTGGGCGACCTCGCTGGTAATCACCTCACTTGCCTTTCGTTGGATTCTCGACTCTCAGCTCGGCACCCTGAACATCCTGCTTCAGGACTGGGGTGTGATTGATGAGCCATTGGAGTTCTTGAGCGATGCGAGTCGATCAATCCCCTTGCTCATCCTGGTGGGCATCTTCGTATCGGTGCCGTTCACCACATACGTGCTCCTCTCAGGCCTTCAAGGCATTCCGAACGAGCTCTATGAGGCAGCACGAATTGACGGTGCTAGTGCGGTGAGGCGCTTCCGGAAAATCACACTGCCGCTCCTTTCTCCCTTCGTCACACTCGCGGCTCTCCTGAATGCCATTTATGTCTTCAATTCATTCCCGATTATCTGGATCCTCACCCAGGGTGGGCCTCTGGATGACACCCAGACAGTGATCACCTATACCTACAAGCTGGCATTCAGCACGGACGAGGTCGCCAAGGCGGCTGCACTGGCATCCGCATCACTGGTGTTTCTTGCGGTGGTCGGAACGATCTACTGGCTGGTCCTGCGCCGGCAGCGGGCTGCGTGACGTGATGGCAAAGCGAGAAAGTGCAGTGCAGAAGACCCGAGGCTCATCGGGAGCAAGCCCAGCCCTCAAGCCTGGGCGGGCGCCGCGACGACGAGTAGTCGCAGTACTCGGTTATGTGATTGCCGCGGTGGTCCTCGTTCCTTATGCGGTGATGGTCCTGGTCGCTCTGAAGCCTAGAGAGGAAGTCTTCGAGCCTCCGCTTCAGGTCTTGCCTCGGGATGTGGATCTCTCGAACTTCACCACGCCATGGACGGATTACGCGCTCGGAACATTCTTCCGCAACTCCCTAATCATCGCGATCGGTGCCGTGATTCTCGGGCTGCTGGTCGCGATCCCTGCGGCTTATGCACTGGCGCGCGTTCAGTTCCGAGGACGGCAGGCGGTCTTCCTCGTGTTGTTGATAACGCAGATGCTGTCACCCACGATGCTGATTCTCGGAATCTACGAGCAATTTCGCCAGTTCCACCTCCTGGATAACCTTGCAGCGGTCGTTGCGGTCAACTCGGCCTTCACCGTTGCCTTCGCGATCTTCGTTCTTGCCGACGTCTTCGAGTCAATTCCCGTGGAGATTGAAGAGGCAGCGGCCGTCGACGGAGCATCTCGGCTACGCACTCTGGTCAAAGTCGTGCTGCCGTTGTCCGGCCCCGGGCTCGCGACGGCCGGACTCTTCCTCTTCGCCCAGGCATGGAATGAATTCATCCTCGCCCTCACCGTTCTGAACAGGAGTGAACTGACACCACTGAGCGTCGGCATTTACCAGTTCTACGGACAATTCGACAAAGAGTGGACCTATCTCTTTGCCACTGCTGTCATGGGTGCAGTCCCCGTGATCATCTGCTTCATGTACATGGAGCGATGGCTGGTCAAGGGACTGACGAGCGGAGGCGTGAAGTGAGCGTTCAGCCGGACACCTCGATTTTCGCCTTCGCACACGATCTCGTTGATGAAGGGCTGGAGTCCGCACTCAGCCGGATTGAGTCAAGTGGTCTAGGTGGGTTATCCGTTGCAGCTGTGTACCACGACGGGCGCGACATTTACCCGCACAACCCACGTGGTCGAGTGCTCTTCAACGAAGATGGCGTCGCATTCTTCAAGCCCGATCAGCGCCACTTCAATGGATCGGTAGTTGCGCCATTGATCTCGAGCACCGTGAATCTGACCGGACCTTTCGAGCGCACGCTCGCAGCAGCTCACGATCGTGGCCTCGTTGTTCATGCCTGGACTGTCTTCCTGCACAACACCGCGCTTGGTCGGCGGTACCCATCTTCCGTCACTCGGAATGTCTACGGAGACCCGCAACTGACCTCGCTGTGTCCGGCAAACCCCGAGGCTGCTGAGTACGCAATCGGGCTAGCGAAATCGATAGCGCAGTTGGGCGTCGACTCCGTGAATGCAGAGGGACTCCACTTCCTCCCGCTCGAGCACGGCTATCACCATGAGCGGTACTTCATCCAAATCGGCCCGATAGATCGCCTGCTGCTCGGTTTGTGCTTCTGCGACTTCTGTCGCACTCGCGCAAGCGACGCCGGGATCAACGTTGAAGCCCTCGTTGCTGCCGTGCGTGCCCGTCTCGATCGAATGCTCGAGACGGCCGATGCATTCGACCCGACACCCGACACATTCGAGACGGTGGCCTCGCTATGGAGTGGCGAGCTTGGCGCTTTTCTTGCCTGCAGGGAGCGCACCGTGACGGAACTGGCCGCCGAGGTTTCGGCTGCGGTTCGTAGGCCAGGAACCACCTTTACGTTCAACGACCCTGCGGGGGCCTTCGCCAGTGCGAGTGATCAAGCAGCCGACGAGGTTCCACCTGAATCGTGGAGACTGGGAATCGATCCCGCCGAGGTGGCGCGTCATTGCGATGACATCCAGATTCTCGGCTACAGCCGGAGCCCGGAGACGGTTCACGCTGATGTTGCCAAGTACCAGAGGATCGTCGATGGTGCGGCTGGAGTCCGCGTGGCTCTGCGCCCGGTGTGGCCGGATAGCGAGTCGGCGGACAATCTGCGCGCGAAGCTGGACCTGTTGAGTCAACTCGCAGTGACAGGAATCGACTTCTACCACTACTCGTTCATGCGGCTTGAGGACCTCGATCGAATTGCCGCGACCTTGACCGAACTTCGGTGGGCTCCTCGTTCCTGAGGCCTATGCACGCCCACATTTATTTTGACACACCAGAGATGGAGACAATTGATGAGCGTTGCACGGCAACAGGAAGCCGTTGGCAGCAACTACCGGACCATGAGGCTCATTCGCTCATTCGAGGAACTCGTCGTTCAGTTGGTCAATAACAACGAGATCGCCGGAGTCACGCACGAGTACATCGGTCAAGAGGCGGTCGCTACCGGTTTATGCGCGGCGATGGGACCGGAGGACGTGCTCACCTCGACACACCGCGGCCACGGGCATCTGCTTGCCCGCGGAGCTTCGACCACGGGGATGCTCGCGGAACTCCTCGGACGGGAGACGGGTCTCAATCGCGCCCGAGGGGGATCAATGCACATCGCTGATGTGTCCCTCGGCATCTTTGGGGCCAACGGCATGGTTGGAGCCGGAGTTCCCTTCTGCCTCGGCGCGGCATCCGTTCCCACTGCATCAGGCCCGCGAGTAGCAGTCGCGTTCTTCGGAGACGGTGCACTGAACCAGGGTGTTCTCCTCGAGTCCATGAATCTAGCCGCGGCATGGAAACTCCCCGTTATCTTCTGCTGCGAGAACAACGGGTACGCCGTGACAACCTCTGCCAGCAGCTCCACATCCGGGTCACCCATCGAACGAGCACGAGGATTCGGCATACCTGGTTTCGAAGTGGACGGGATGGATGTCGATGCTGTGCACCGAGTGGCTCAGACAGCGGTCGACGCGGCACGAGCTGGCGAAGGGCCGCAGTTCCTGGACTGCAAGACCTACCGCTTTGTGGGCCACCACACCGCGGAACGCACAATGAATCTCACCTACCGAGAAGACTCAGAAATCGATAGGTGGAGAGAGCGCGATCCGCTCATCGTCGAGTCACGACGTCTTGAGTCCGTCGGGCTGAGTGCTAGCGATATCGCAGCGCTTGATTCAGACGTAGACGCAGAACTGGCATCGGCACTCGCGATTGCGAGAGAAGGAATGCCTCCGGATCCATCAACGGCGCTGGACTTCATGTACGCCTCACCTACTGCGTTGCGTTGGGGGATCTGATGCAGACTTTGAGATACCAGCAGGCACTGGGTGCCGCTGTTCGCGACGCGATGATCGCTGACGACAACGTGATCTACCTTGGTGAGGACGTCGAGCAATCGCTGCGAGGGATAAGTGCGGGGCTAAGCGTCGAGTTTCCCGGGCGCGTGCGTGACACACCGATCTCCGAGGCGGCCTTCACCGGATTCGCCACGGGAGCCGCGATGGCTGGACGTCGACCCATCGTGGAATTCCAGATCCCGACTCTCCTGTACGTGGCTTTCGATCAGATCGTCAATCAGGCTCAGAAGATCCGGCTCATGACCGGTGGGCAGACGAGAGTGCCGGTGACCTACTTGTTCCCGGGATCCGGCGCTCGATTGGGGCTCGCTGGTCAGCACTCGGATCACCCGTACAGCATCCTGGCTCACCTCGGGGTGAAGACCTTGGTCCCTGCGACAGCGGAGGACGCCTATTCACTGATGCGGGCTTCCATTGACGACGATGATCCGGTCGCGCTCTTCCTTCCGGCTGCCTGCCTGCACCGAAAGTCTCCTGTGACGATGGCCACCGGGGTCCTCGGCACTGCGACCGTAGAGCGTGCTGGATCTGATGTCACTCTCGTGGCCACGGGCCATCTCGTGCATGACGCACTGGCTCTCGCCGAGGACTTGAGCGCCCAGGTCGACATCGAGGTAGTGAATGCCAGAAGCATCTTCCCCTTCGATTGGGGGCTGCTCGAGGCATCTGTGGCAAAGACAGGTCGACTGATCGCGGCAGATGATTCGAGCTTGACGTGCGGACTCTCGAGCGAGGTAGTGGCAACCGCGGCTGAGCGCATGCATCACCTGCTGAAGGCGCCGCCTGTCCGTGTTGCCCGCGCCGAGGCCACGGTTCCGTTCAGTGTCGATCTCGAGCGAGCGATCGTTCCCTCGAAACGTCACCTGCGGATAGCCCTCGCACGACTGTTCCCAGATGCGATCAACCCGGAGGATTCATAGTGCAGGAGATCAGATTCCCGAAGTTCGGCATGTCGACCGTCGAGGTCGAGGTCGTCGAGGTGCACGTCGCGATAGGTGCGAGATTGGAAGTTGGCTCACCGGTCGTCGACGTCGAGACTGACAAGCTTCTTACGACCGTCGAGTCTGAGATCAGTGGCATCGTGACGGAAATCCGAGTGGTCATCGGAGGGGAGTACGAAGTCGGGGACGTCGTGTGCCTCGTGGAGGAGGGCTGAGACTCAGCCCTCCTGAGACACGGCGAACCCTACGAGCGGTGGAGTCTAGGTTTCGTCGGTAAGCGGTTCTTGAAGCCCTTGCCTCCACCCGACCATCGACGACTCCAGGTGCCACATCATGATGCCTTGTGCTCGAAGGGAGTTTCTCTCAATGAGGGCATCGATGAGACTGATCAACTCTATTTTGGCGCTGGCGATTTGATCGACCGTGTACGCGGATATCAGTTGCCTGCTATGACGAGCCGTGCTCCTGAGACTGCGCACCAGTGAGTCGATGAGTGGATTTCCTGTAGCGAGAGAAACCATGTCGTGGACGGTGTCGTCGAGTTCGATCAGTCGAATCACGTCGTCTTCGATTACCGCGAGCGATTCGAGTTCACTCCTGAGGCGCACCAGTTCGCTTCTTTGCGACTCCGTGAGGCGTTCTGCTGCGAGAGCGGCAGCGGCAGGCTCGAGGAGACTCCTCATCTCGAAAAAGTGGGTCAGAGAATCGGGATCCACGTCAAGCATGAATTCCAATGCCTCGAACATCTCCGAGGAGTCGAGGCTGCGTACGTAGGTGCCCGAACCTCTCTTGGTCTCGAGAATGTTCAAGGACACCAGGCCCTTGATGGCCTCGCGAATTGAGCTCCGCGACAGCCCGAACGTTGCCGCGAGCTCGCGCTCGGGGGGAATCCGTTGTCCGGGAGTGAAGTTGCCGCTCAGGATCTCTTGCCGCAGCAGGGTGCTCGCAGTGGCGGTGCCACTCTGGCTGCCTGTGCTCATCCGGACCTCACTTGTCCTGGTCTGGGTAGGTCTCTCCCGCAATCCTGGTGAACTCACCCTATCGGAGAGGGATTGGCGTTCCCTCGAGGCTCTGCACGGCTTCCCCCTCGTGCAATCGCCCTGACAACCGGCTTTCGCCGGTCGAAGACGCGCTCCGGGAGTGAGGTGTCGAACCCGACCTCGACGCGTCTCGGTCATACCAATTTACCTAGATTGGCCCAACTAAGGCGATTATTCACCCAATTGGCCCTACCAATTACTTGACATGTTCGAGGGAGCCAGTTACCCTCCACTCACCTGCTAGTTCCACGACACACAGCAGTTGATTGCCTTGCCGCGGCTGATTTCTCGGAGAGGAACCCGGAGTGAACGACATCGAACTCGTGCTGGTAACAGGTGCAGGTGGAGGAATCGGGCGTGAGATCGTTCGGCAGCTGACCGAACAAGGGCTCGGGGTCATCGCCATCGACATCACCGAGAGCGCAGTGGCTGCCGCGGTGGATGCCGCCCACCCCGGTGCCTACATCCAGGGCTTTGCTGGTGACATCTCCGATTTTGACACCGCCAGAGCCGCAGTCGCCACCACGGAAGGTCACCGCCTTCGCGGTTTGGTGAACTGCGCGGGTTACTTCAAGGAGCAGCAGTTCGAAGATGTCCTCGAAGAGGACTGGAATGCGATCCTGCGAAGCAATTTGATCACGGCAGTCTCGATGTGCCACGCGACACTGCCACGACTTCGTGAACAGCGCCACGGCTGCGTCGTCAACTTCGCCTCCACAGCCGGAGAATTTGGGAGCATCCGGCCAGCGGCGCTCTATGCCGCCGCTAAAGCGGGTGTCATCGGCTTGTCAAAGGGACTCGCGCGTGAGTATGGCCCATTCAATGTGCGCGTGAACGTGATCTCTCCAGGACCCACGGACACGACTGGATTCAAGAAGTCAGCTGACCACGACACTTCCGTTGCTGCAGGTCGCACTCTCCTGGGTCGGATGGGCCAGCCCAGCGACATCGCCAACGGCGTCAGCTATCTCCTCAGCCCGGGAGCAGCGTGGGTCACCGGAGAAGTCTTGCGGGTCAATGGCGGCAGCCTGATCTAGCAGGACACACGCATCGATCAGATAACCACTACGAAAGTGATTTGATGAACCTCACGGA
>JBIJBU010000017.1:0-21502 GCA_044345075.1 Candidatus Nanopelagicales bacterium
TCTTGAACTTCTTGGTGAGCGGAGCATCCTCATCGAGCAAGAAGGCGCAGCCGCTCGGACTCGACTTGCTCATCTTGGACGTCGGATCCTGCAGGTCGACGATCTTCGCGGTCTCCTTGACGATCATCGCCTCGGGAACAGTGAGGGTCTGGCCGAAGCGGGTGTTGAAGCGCTGCGCAAGATCGCGGGTGAGTTCTAGGTGCTGGCGCTGATCCTCGCCGACCGGCACGAGATTCGCCTGGTACAGCAGGATGTCGGCGGCCTGCAGGATCGGGTAGGTGTACAGGCCCACGGTTGCACGCGCCGCACCATCCTTCTGCGACTTGTCCTTGAACTGAGTCATCCGGCCTGCTTCACCGAAACCCGTCTGGCATTCCATGACCCAGGCGAGCTGACTGTGCTCGGGTACGTGGCTCTGCACGAAGATCGTCGACTTCTCCGGATCAAGGCCGATGGCAAGCAGCTGGGCGAAGGTCAGCAGGGTGCGATGACGCAGCACGGCCGGATCGTGCTCGACCGTGATCGCATGCTGATCGACCACGCAGTAGTACGCGTCGTTCGACTCCTGCAGCGCAACCCAGTGACGAAGGGCCCCCAGGTAATTGCCGAGCTGGAGGGAATCGGCCGTGGGCTGGATTCCGGAGAGAACGCGGGGGCGCGGTGACATATGCCTATTCTGGCAAATCGCTGTCGCGCTGTTCCGCCTGGCCGTCATCGGGCGCGGCAACCGGCACCGGAGTCACGCGAACTCGAGCGATCCGACGTCCGTCGAGCTCGGTCACCTCGAAGCGATGCGCATCGACGATCACCTCATCGCCGACGCCCGGAACCTCGCCGAGTCGGGACACAACAAAACCGGCGACGGTCTCGTACGGCCCCTCGGGTAACTCGATGCCGGTCTCGTCGGCGAAGTCCTCGATATTGAGCAGCCCGTCGACTGTCGTGACACCAAAGGACCGAGCTGCCTCAGGCCGCTGGACGAGGTCGTACTCGTCCTTGATGTCGCCGATGAGCTCCTCGACGAGATCCTCGAGAGTGACAATGCCGGCGGTTCCGCCGTACTCATCCTCGACGATGGCAAGGTGCTGTCGCAGTCTTCGCATCTCGGTGAGAGTGCTCAGTACTCCCTTGGTACCGGGGAAGGCTGTCATCGGACGCACCATTTCGCCGACGCGAATCGAGCGCTCTGCGAGATCAGGAGCCAAGATGTCGCGCACATGCACGAAGCCGACGATGTCGTCCATCGAGTCACGGATCACGGGGTATCGCGAATGCGGCTGATCAGCGACCGCCTTCACGGCCTTGAAGATCGGCATGGAGGCATCAAGGAACTCCACCTCGGTGCGAGGGATCATCACCTCGCGAAGCTCGCGGTCTCCGGCAGCGAACACGTCGTCGATGAGCTCGCGCTCCTCGACTGATAGATCTTCGTGCGCTGCGACGAGATCACGGAGCTCCTCACCGCTGATTTGCTCCTTGGCCGCATGCGGATCTCCCCCGAATACCCGCATGATGGCATTGGTCGAGACCGAGAGCAGGGCGATGAACGGTCGGAAGATCTTGGCGATGACATCGATGGTGCCCGCGCTCGCCAAGGCCACCTTCTCGACTCGCTGCAGCGCGAGCCTCTTGGGAACGAGTTCACCGAGAACAAGTGAGAGGTAAGCGATGACAACAGTCACCGCGATGAAACTCACGGTTCCGGCCCAGGACTCGGACATTCCCCAGCCAACCAGGTACGGAGCGATCATCGGTGCGATTTCGGCGCCGCCGAAGCCGGCGGAGATGAATCCTGCAAGCGTGACACCAACCTGCCCTGCAGCCAGGAACCGGTTGGGGTTCGCCGCGACGATTGCCAGACGCCGGCCACGGCGGCCGCGCGTGGAAAGCCGCTGTACCTGGCCCTCACGAAGTGAGACGAGCGCCAGTTCGGCGGACGCGAAGAAGCCGCCGATCAAGATGAAGATCAGCACGATCAGGAAACTGCGCAGGAGGTCCATGTGCGGATAACAATACGGAGGGTGTGCCCCCTAGCCGCGACGGCGTGCTCTAGGAGGCGGCCTGTACCGCGCGCGACCTGGTCATGGTGACCGCGACGATGAGGGCGAGGAATGCTGCAACCGCCATGCAGACACTCATCGAGACGGCGGGATCCTCGGGAGTGAGCCCGATGAACGGAGTGACGAGAATGCCGCCGAAGAAGGTGCCAGCACCTAGCACGGCACCCGCCGCTCCCCTGGTCTGCGACCGTTCCACCCCGAGCACGGTGGCGTTGGGAGTCACGATCCCCCGAGTTGCCACGATGACGAACATGCAGATGAGAATCGGCAGCAGGCCTCGCTCGAAGGCAAATACGGATGGAATCAGCACAGAGCCCATCAGCACGATGCCCGCAAAGACCGCAATCAGCAGACCCGTGATCAGCAAGCGGCGAACCGGCCAGCGTCGCACCAGCCGCGCATTCAGGAAGCCCACGGCCATCAACCCTGCAGAGTTCACCGCGAGCACGATCGTGTACTGATTCGCGCTCATGCCGAATTGCGTCTGCAGCACGAAGGCCGACTCGGCTAGGTAGGCGTACAGAGAGGCGAAGGCGAGCACCAGGGTGATCGCATAGCCCATGAACACCCGATCGCGAACCAGCGCACGATAGGAGCGCCCCGCTGACGCGAAACCACTTGCTGTTCGCGCATGCTTCGGATGCGTCTCAGGAATATAGATCGCGATGGCGACGGCAAGGATGAGATCAACGACGAAGAGGAAGACGAAACCGGATCGCCAGGTACCCGTGACTGCAAGAAGGATTCCACCGATCACAGGTGCCGCAATCGTGGCTGTCACCGTCAGACTGATGAAGATCGAGAACAGTCGCGCTGCCGCCTTGCCGGAGGTGACATCGGCTGCAATCGCACGTGCGATCGCGATACCTGCACCGCCGGCGAGCCCCTGGATGAAGCGCATCACGAGCAGGACGCCGATCGTGGGCGACAGCGCCACGCCGAGGCTGGCGACCGCAGCGATCACTGTCGTGATGATCACGATGCGACGACGACCGAAGGAATCCGTCATCGGACCGAAGAGCAGTTGGCCGATGACAATGCCCACCAGATTCACCGCGAGGGTCATCGCAACCTGCGAGGTGGTGGCATTGAGCTCTTCGGCGATCTGCGGGAACGCCGGAAGGTAGATGTCCATCGAGGTCGGCGCGTAGGCATTCAGCGCCGCGAGGATCACGGTCAGGATCGTCATCCGCCGACCGGCGAAAGACGGCGACATAGAAACAGGCGAGGAAGGGGACGTCATGTGCATCCCTTCCTCGCCCGTTCGATGTTCGTGAAGGCTAGCCCTTCATGGCCTTCTGCAGGTTCTCATCGATGGCTGCCAAGAAATCCTGGGTGGTCAGCCACGGTGCGTCCTTGCTGATGAGCAGGGCGAGATCCTTCGTCATCTTGCCTTCCTCGACGGTCTCGACGCACACACGCTCAAGGGTCTCGGCGAAGGCAGAGACTGCAGGAGTGTTGTCCATGCGGCCACGATGGGTCAGGCCCTGGGTCCACGCGAAGATCGAGGCGATCGGGTTGGTGGAGGTGGGCTGGCCCTTCTGGTGCTGGCGGTAGTGACGGGTCACGGTGCCGTGCGCAGCTTCAGCCTCGACGGTCTTGCCGTCAGGGGTCATCAGCACTGAGGTCATCAGACCGAGTGAGCCGAAGCCCTGGGCCACGGTGTCGGACTGAACGTCGCCGTCGTAGTTCTTGCACGCCCAGACGTAGCCGCCCTCCCACTTCATGGCCGCTGCGACCATGTCATCGATGAGGCGGTGCTCGTACTCAATGCCGGCCGCCTCGAACTCAGACTTGAACTCGTTCTCGTAGACATCGGCGAAGATGTCCTTGAACTGGCCGTCATAGGCCTTGAGGATCGTGTTCTTGGTCGACAGGTACACGGGGTACTTACGGTTCAGGCCGTAACGCATCGAGGCACGAGCGAAGTCGCGGATCGAATCGTCGAGGTTGTACATGCCCATGGCCACGCCGGCACCCGGGAAGTCGAAGACCTCGAACTCCATCGGAGCAGAGCCATCGGTCGGGGTGTAGGTCATGGTGAGCTTGCCTGCGCCGGGGACCTTGAAGTCGGTGGCCTTGTACTGATCACCGAAGGCGTGACGGCCCACAACGATCGGCTTTGTCCAGCCCGGCACCAGGCGCGGGATGTTGCTGATGATGATCGGCTCGCGGAAGATCACGCCGCCGAGGATGTTGCGGATCGTGCCGTTCGGTGACTTCCACATCTTCTTCAGGCCGAACTCCTCGACACGTGCCTCGTCGGGAGTGATCGTGGCGCACTTGACGCCGACGCCGTACTTCTGGATCGCGTGCGCGGAGTCGATGGTCACCTGATCATCGGTGGCATCGCGGTACTCGATACCGAGGTCGTAGTACTTCAGGTCGATGTCGAGGTACTTGACGATGAGCTCATCCTTGATGAACTGCCAGATGATGCGAGTCATCTCGTCGCCGTCGAGTTCGACGACCGGGGTCTCTACCTTGATCTTGCTCACGATTGTCTACCTTCTGTTGAGAAGTACTTCTACGGAAAGACTTAAAGGTCCTTGACGTCGCCCTGCTTGGCCTTGACTGCCTCGTAGGCCTCCACGAGGAGTGCCTTCTCGTCAGCGGTCAGCGGAGTCTCGACAACCTTGCGGATGCCCTCCTTGCCCAGCGCGGCCTCGACACCGAGGTACGCGCCCGACAGGCCGTACTCGCCATCAACCCATGCGCACACAGGCATGACATCGCCGGAGTTCTCGTGCACGGCCTTGGCCATGCGAGCGGCTGCTGCCGACGGGGCGTAGTACGCCGAGCCAGTCTTGAGCAGCGCGACAACCTCGGCGCCGCCGTTGCGGGTGCGAACAACGAGCTCCTCGATCTCATCAGCCGAGAGCAGATCGGACAGCGGCTTGCCGTCGACCTTGCAGGCGGAGGCGACGGGAACCATGGTGTCTCCGTGCGAACCGAGGGTCAGCGTGGTGACTGAGGCAACCGGAACATTCAGCTTCTCGGCCACGAAGTGGGTGAAGCGAGCGGTGTCGAGCATGCCCGCCTGCCCGATGACGCGGGCGTACGGGAAGCCAGTGACGATCTGGGCGAGGGCAGTCATCTCATCGAGCGGGTTCGCGACGTTGATGACAACAGCCTCGGGTGCGTGCTTGGCGATGTTCTCGGCAACCGCGCGCATGATCTTGGCGTTGGTCTCGATGAGATCCATGCGGCTCATGCCGGGCTTGCGTGGCAGGCCGGCGGTGATGACGACGATCTCGGAGCCAGCGATGACCTCGTAGCCCTCGCCGTTAGGGCCGGTGGTCTGGCCGACGACCTTGGTCTCAAATCCTTCGATCCAGCGCGACTGATTGAGGTCGAGGGCCAGGCCCTCAGCCTTGCCGTCAACGACGTCGGTCAGGACGACCGTCTCGAAGATGTCGTACTCGGCGAGCCGCAGAGCGGTCGTCGAACCGTAGAAACCTGCACCGATGACCGTGACCTTGCCGCTGCGTGCCATGAGGGAATTACGCCTTCCGAAAGGGGATAAAAAGGGGTGAAGCCTGCGGACGAGGATACTCCCGCACTGAAGGCCAAAATTGGCCAGATCCCCCTAGGACGGTGTGAGACACGCCTCACCAGGCGGTGCTCAGGAGGGCTGAGCCGCGACCCAATCCGAGGCGATCGCCAGCAGCCTGTCGTTCGCCGCGGGCGCCCCGATCGTGATGCGCACGCCCTCACCATCGAATGGGCGCACGGTGATGCCCGCCTGCTCGCAGGTGCGGGCGAAGTCCATGGTGCGCTCGCCCAGGGTGAGCCAGACGAAGTTCGCCTCGGAAACCGCCGGGTTCAGTCCGAGCTCGACAAGTGCCGCCCCGAGACGGTGGCGCTCCGTGACGATTGCGGAGACCCGAGCCAGCAGTTCATCTTCGGCCGCCAATGAGGCGATCGCCGCGACCTGCGCCGGGGTCGACACTCCGAAGGGCACCTGCACCTTGCCGAGCGCCTCCGAGACCCGCTCGTGTGCGATGCAGAAACCGACCCGCAGCGCAGCCAGGCCGTACGCCTTGGAGAAGGTGCGCAGGACAGCAACATTGGGGTACTGGCGGTACAGCTCAATCCCATCGGCGGTCGAGGCCGGATCAACGAACTCGGTATAGGCCTCGTCGATCACGACGAGGATGTGCGAGGGCACGGCCGCCACGAAATCCCGAAGTGCCTGCGCTCCAACCACCGTTCCGGTCGGGTTGTTCGGATTGCACACGAGAATCAGCCGAGTTGTCTCGTCAATTGCCGCGAGCATCGCGTCAAGATCATGAGTCGCGGTGTCGTCGAGCGGCACACGCTGGGCGGTGGCTCCGGCGATCTGAGTCATGATCGGGTAGGCCTCAAAGGATCGCCATCCGAACAGCACGCCATCACCGGGCCCTGCAGTGATCTGCACTAACTGCTGAAGAATCCCGACACTGCCCGTGCCGACTGAGACATGCGAGGTCGGCACCTCGAAGCGTTCCGCAATGGCAGTGCGCAGGTTCATCGAGGCGTAATCCGGGTAACGGTGAATCTCGGTCAGGCACTCGCTGATCGCCGTCACAACAGACGGCAGCGGATCATGGTGATTCTCATTGCTGGCGAGCTTGTACGAGGTGACACCAGGCACCACGACCGGCGGCTTGCCGGCCTTGTAGGCGGGAATGCCGTCGAGTGCAGAGCGCAGGGTCGGCTCGACAGTGCTCACGTTGCTTTCTCCATTCAGAATTACTACCCCGCACAGTAACGACGGGAGTCAACAAGCGCAGATCAGCGGTCGAGAAACTCGCCGATGACCATGGAAAACTGCTCAGGGTGCTCAACGAGTGCCAGATGACGACCCGGAACTCTCGCGAGCTGCGAGCCGGCAATCGACTCGGCGATGAACTCGCCATGCGAGGGCGGGGTTGACGGATCATCCTCAGCAACGATCACCAGGGTGGGTGCGCTGATCGAGGAAAGGTCAGCGCGAAGATCCATCTCGCCGACAGCCATCGCGCAGCCGGCATACCCCTGAGGATCCGTTCCCATTAGTTGATCGCGTGTGACCATCACGGCGGGGGAATTGGCCGCGAGAAATTCGGGGGTCAGCCAGCGCTCTAGCGTGGGCTGAGCCACCGATGCCATGCCCTCAGCGCGCACGAGCGCTGCGCGATCAATCCAGGGCTGCTGCGGCGCCATGTGCGCCGAGGTGCTGGCAAGAACGATCCGCCGGATACGCGAAGGATGATTCGCGGCGAGCCACATGCCGACCATGCCGCCCATCGAGACTCCGCAATAGTCCGCTCGCTCGATACCCAGGGAATCCATGAGCTCAAGGGCATCGGTTGCGATCTGCTCAAGGGTGTAATCGCCAGCCGGGACAGGCGACGATCCGTGGCCGCGATGGTCGTAGCGAATGACTCGGCGCGAATCAGTGAGCGAGCTGGCCACCTGCGCCCAGAGCCTGCTGTCGGTACCGAGCGAACTTCCCATGAGGAGCGGGAAACCCGAACCCTCGTCGACGAATGCCAGTGCTACCACGATGACTCCTAGCTCGGTGCCGGAACCCAGAGGCTGAATACGCCTAGCCCGATGCCGAGAATCCCGAGAACGATGACGTCGACTCGACGTGAGCGAACAACCAGGAAGCCCGCTTCGCTACCCGGCAGCATCAAGCGCAGGAAGAAGGCCAGAATCACGCTCGCGGCAAGCAGGACCGAGCCGCGTCGGAAGTGATCGGTGGCAATGAGTACCAGCGAAACGCCAACCAGCACGAGCACGAGACTGATCGGCCACTGCCGCGCCCACCAGCGTCGCGAGTGCGACGAGGAAGTGGTGTCAGCGCCGGAAGGTGTCATGAATGCTTGAGCGCTACTACTGCGCGCTCCGCTCCGCAGCCTCGACAACATTGGCCAGGAGCATTGCGCGGGTCATCGGTCCGACTCCACCAGGCATCGGAGCCACGAATCCGGCAACGTCCATCACGTCAGGGGCGACGTCTCCGACGAGACCGGCCTCAGTGCGCGTGATGCCGACATCGAGAACAGCTGCACCTGGACGAACATCGGCGGCCTTGATGATCGCGGGTACTCCGGCTGCGGCGACGATGATGTCCGCGCGACGAAGTTCCGACGAGAGATCACGCGTACCGGTGTGGCAGAGGGTGACTGTCGCATTCTCGGAACGGCGAGTGAGCAATAGACCGAGCGGTCGACCAACCGTCACTCCGCGACCGACGATCACGACGTGCGCGCCGTCGATTGCGACGTGGTAACGGCGAAGCAGTTCGACAATGCCGCGCGGAGTGCAGGGAAGCGGGGCTTCGGTGCCGAGCACCAGACGGCCGAGATTGGTGGGGTGCAGACCGTCGGCGTCCTTATTCGGATCCATCAGCTCAAGCACCGAGTTGGAATCGAGGTGCTTGGGCAGCGGCAACTGCACGATGTAGCCGGTGACTGCAGAGTCGGCATTGAGCTCAGCGATCTTGGCGTTGACGGCGGCTTGGGTGGAGTCAGCCGGCATGTCGACGCGAACCGAGGTGATGCCCACCTCGGCGCAGTCCTTGTGCTTGCCACCCACGTAGGCGTGGCTGCCGGGATCATCGCCCACCAGCACGGTGCCCAGGCCCGGGTAGATGCCCTTCGCATTGAGCGCGGCCACGCGAATGGCGAGCTCGGCCTTCACGGCAGCGGCAGTGGCTTTTCCATCAAGAATCGTCGCGGTCACGTTCGTATTCTTCCCTGTCCGCTCCGGTGACGTGCCACCGCCTATCGGCGAAGTCGCGGCAGGCGAACTCCGGCGCCCACGGCCACGGCGATGAAGGTGAGCACTACCCCGAGAATGAGGTTCCAGGCGACGAGCCCCCCGTCGACTGGCAGTAGAAGATCGAGCAGCAGGGCGCCCAAGAGTTGCCCGGCGATCGAGGTCAGGGCGAAGACCAGGACGCCATAGCGCGGCACCGCCCAGGACGCTGTCGTGATGAACATAACCCCGAGAACTCCGCCGAGGTACATCCACCAAGGTCCCGGGTCGACATCAGTGATCTGGGAACCCATGAACTGAGCGCCGACGAGAATTCCGACCACTAGACCGCTCGTGCCAAAGGCGAAATTGATCCACGCCGTCGACAGCGGCACACCCGTGCCGTTGTTCACTCGGCCCCCGAGCGCCTGCTGAATCGCGACGCCAGCACCTGCGATGAGCGCGAGCAGGAGGGCTATGAAAGAGAAGCCTTCAGCGCCCAGCAGATGCGATACGGCGATCACGACAGCGGCGATTGCGATCAATGCAGCAGAAAGGCGACGCGGAGTGAGCGGAGTGTGGCCGACCGGGCTCAGCCCGAGACGATCGACGAGCAGTGCATTCGCCGACTGTCCGGCGACAACACCCACGGTAAACATCGCGACTCCGATGAGGGGAACGGCGATGGACTGACAGGCGACGAAGAGACCGCCGAGCAAGCCCGCGGGAAGCGCCCACCAGGCGAGGCGTCCTTCCCGCACTGCTGCCGGAATCCGACGAAGTCCGTCGCGCATCTGCCGCGACACGATCAGACCGATGGTGAGCAAAAGAAAGCCGGTACCGAAGGAGATGAGCGCCGCTTCGATGCCGGTACCGACGTGGCCGCTCAGCTCGCCATTGACCCGAGCTTGAACGGCGGGAACGAGCCCACCGAGAATCAGGAGGACGAGAAATGAACCGACGCGCAGCGGTCGAATGCTCATCAGTGGAAGAAGTGCCGCGTGCCCGTGAGGTACATGGTCACGCCGGCCGCCTTCGCCGCAGCAATGACCTCTTCGTCGCGAACTGAACCACCGGGCTGCACGACCGCCGAAACTCCGGCATCGAGAAGCACCTGAAGGCCGTCGGCGAACGGGAAGAACGCATCGGATGCGGCAACCGAGCCCCTGATGCGATCACCGGCGCGATCGACGGCCAGCTTCGCGGAGTCGACGCGGTTGACCTGGCCCATGCCGACACCAACTGCAGCACCGTCCTTGGCCACGAGAATCGCATTGGACTTCACGGAGCGGCAGGCACGCCAGGCGAACTCGAGATCGGCGAGGGTCGCAGCATCAGCGGCCTCACCGCAGGCGAGAGTCCAGGTCGAGCTGTCATCACCATCGGCATCGACGGCATCGACGTTCTGCTGCAGCATGCCGCCGCTGATGACGCGCATCTCGCGGACACCTGCAACAGGGGGCTCGACGATGAGAACACGGAGGTTCTTCTTCGCGCTCAGGATCTCGAGCGCGGCCGGTTCGACTGCCGGGGCCACGAGCACCTCAGTGAACACATCACCCATGGCAGTGGCCATCTCTGCGGTGACCGGACGATTCGCCGCCACAACGCCGCCGAAAGCAGAGACAGGATCAGTGGCAAATGCCTTGCGGTAGGCCTCAGCGACATCAGAGCCGACGGCAATGCCGCACGGATTCGCGTGCTTGATGATGGCGACTGTCGGCTCGGAGTGATCGAAGGCCGCACGGCGCGCAGCATCGGCATCGACGTAGTTGTTGTACGACATCTCCTTGCCCTGCAGCTGCTCGCCTGCCGCGAGGCCGCTCGCAGCACCCGCATTGACGTACACAGCAGCCTGCTGATGCGGGTTCTCGCCGTAGCGCAGCACGTTCTCGCGCTGCCACGCTGCACCCGCGAAGGCCGGGAAGCCTGACTCATCGGGGCTCACGACGGTACCGAGCCACGTGGCCACTGCGATGTCATAGGTAGCGGTGTGAGCGAAAGCCTCGGTTGCGAGGGCGGCGCGCTGCTCGAGAGTGAAGCCCTCCCCCGCCACTGCGGTAAGCACATCGGAGTAGCGAGCCGGCGACGTAACGACCGCAACGTTGGCGTAGTTCTTTGCCGAGGCGCGCACCATTGCCGGGCCGCCGATGTCGATCTGCTCAACGCACTCGTCGATCGCCGCGCCGGACGCAACGGTCTGGGTGAACGGATAAAGGTTCACGACAACGAGTTCGAAGGCAGCGATTCCGAGTTCATCGAGCTGCTGCTTGTGGGAGTCCTTGCGCAGGTCGGCGAGTAGGCCACCGTGGATCTTGGGGTGAAGAGTCTTCACGCGACCGTCGAGGCATTCAGGGAAACCAGTGACATCGGGTACCTGAGTCACAGCGAAGCCGGCATCAGCAATCGTCTTTGCGGTGGAACCGGTGGACACGATCTCGACACCGGCGGCCGAGAGACCGGCCGCCAGCTCGACAAGACCCGTCTTGTCGTAGACCGACACGAGTGCGCGACGGATGGGACGAGTGCTCATTGCTGTGCTCCGATCAGTTGCGTGACAACATCGACGAGAAGTCGACGCTCGTGAACCTTGATGCGCTCGTGCAGGGAATCCTCAGTGTCGTCAGGCTCGATAGCTACCGCGACCTGAGCGATGATGCTGCCGGTGTCGACACCCTCGTCGACGTAATGGACGGTGCAGCCGGTCACCTTGACCCCGTAGGCCATCGCATCGCGAACGCCATGTGCGCCAGGGAATGCGGGCAGCAGGGCAGGGTGCGTGTTGATGATGAGTCCGCGATAGGCCTCGATGATCTCGGCACCGATGATGCGCATGAAACCTGCACTCACGATGAGATCGGGCTCGACTGCTCGGATCGCCGCAAGCAGGCCGGAGTTCCACTCGGCCCTCGTGGCGAAATCGGCGGGGCTGACCGTGAACGCTGCGATCCCGGCCTCTGCGGCACGCTGCAGGGCGAAGGCGTCAGGGGTGTCGGAGCCCACAGCGACGACTGCGGGGCCGACAGGAGAGTCCAGAAGTGACTGCAGCAGGGATCCCGAGCCGGAGGCAAGTACCAGGATGCGCGAGGTCACTACCCAAATCTATCGGTCGACGCTCAGTACACCTGCTCGGCATTGAGCTGGCGATAGATATGGGAGGTGACGAGCAGGGAATACGGCAGCAAGACCAGGGTGAAGATGCCGAAGAAGATGCTGCCGATCAGCATCGTGCCGACGATGAACACCGTCAGGATCAGCATGGGCACCAGATTCCCTCGAGCGGCACGCGCACTCGCTCTGAGCGCCTCGCCGAAGGGCAGGCCCTTATCGAGGATGTAGAACGGGGTGAGCTGGAAGAACAGGATCACGACGAGGCCGGGCACGATGCACAGCCCCAGGCCGACGATCGTGGCAATGCTGTAGATCACCGCGAAGAGCGCGAAGGTGCCGAAGTGGGCCTCGGGCAGCATGTCGGCGAGCAGCGGTGCTCGGTCTCTCGACATCCCAATGGTCGCCCGGTAGATGCCGTACTTGGCAATACCGGCAAGGGCCGTGAAGAACACCGACATCACGAGGGTAACGAGGATCGCTGACATCGACGATTCCACGGCGGCCTGGCATTCGGCACTCGCAGGATTCCCGCAATCGGCAAGTGTCTGCTCGAGGAGATCGGAGATCGGTCCGGAGCCGAGGCCCTGGATGATGTAGATCACGAAGACGATGCCCGCCAGGCCCACGAGGACTCCGGGACTGCGCTTGAAGCTGACCAGGCCCCAGCGGAAGGCCGCCCCGATGTCGATCCGAGGGGCCGGACTCTGATCACTCATGACGGGTCTCCGAGGTTGCTGGCAGGGGAATGATCTGCGTGTTGCTCTGATCAAGAACGCTCGAAGCAATCATCGCCGACTGCTCCGTCTGCTCGACGGCCGGTGTCGAGGTCACCTCAGAGTCAGGGGTGACGGACACAACCGCGGTTGACACGACGCTCGGTTCGATGATCTCGAACTCACGCAGTGGGCGTCGGCCAAAGGCGAGGACGACCGGTACGGATCCCACGCACAGCAGAACGAACACCAGCGCCGCGCTGAGCAACGGTGCCGGGCCAAGATCGCGCAGTCGCTCGACGCCCACTGATCCGTTCGACATCAGCACTGCAAGCAGAACCGCGATACCCGCGATCGCAGAAGACCCCGCGGCAACCCCCACGCGCTGAAGAGCCGGGAGCACGATGCGACGCGAGATCCACAGGCCGACCAGGACTCCCACTCCGACGATCAGCACCGGCAAGAACCACTGCACCGCGGATGAGCCCGTGGGCAGAGCAGCCAACAGCGGGAACGGTGGCAGTTCAGTGGGTACCGAGTTCGGAACAAAGGGTGAGATCACCGAACCTGCGCCGATGGTCACGGAACTACCTGCGCTGTAGGCAATAGTCCAGGTCAGCATCATCGGCAGGTAACCGATACCCAGGAGCAGCAGCACGAACCCGCCGATCGGCCCGGCATCGAGTGCGGTCTGCATGTCGACGGCGGTCGGGAATCCGATCAACAAGGCGATCAGAAAAAGGACCGACGAGAGTGCGATTAACGCAACGATCGAAAGTCCGCCGGCGCGCACAATCACCTGTCGAGTCGGTGAGAGCCCTTCGCGACGCGCCGCGATGCGGGTGCGCAGCACTCCCCAGCCGAAGGCCAATAGGGCGACAACAGCCGTGGTGAAGAAAGCGCGGGTGGCACTCGTGGCAACGGTCTCGGTGTTGCTGAGACTCGACGCAACAAGACCGAGGAGCGCGTAGACCAGTACCGCGCTCGCGATGACGACTGCGCGCTCTCCCCTTGTGCGAGCGTGTGAGACATGCGCGGCCCATCGACCGGCAAGCACCAGCAATACGACGGGAATGACGAGCAAGCCCCAGGGAAGTAGTGAGTACCAGACGGTGCCGAGTCGAACGGGCACGTCATTGGCGACCAGCCACGCGGCGGAACTTGAGCGAAGGGTCGAGACCCAGCCCGTGCTCGCGGAGGCGGAAGCCACCTGGGTCAAGAAGACCGGAATCGCGACGATCACCACGCCGATCAGTGCCGCCCATAGGGCGCCAAGGGCGCCCGACACCAGGTGCGCCGGCCGCAGGGCAGCCGCAGTCGGGCGTGGGATCTTCACCTCCCTAGCCTCCCAGACTCGAGCACTCGCTCCCCCGTGCGACACCGCACCGGTACGTGCGAATACGCCGGAACACTCACCCCATGATGATCAGCCAGAGTGCGGCAAGTGCACTGAGGCTGAGCGCGACGGTAGTGAAGACACGCTGGTTCATGCGACGGAAGGCAACAGCGCCGAGAATGCCGCCCACGAGTAGCGCGGGAATGAATCGAAGACTGATGAGAAGTGAGTCCCACGTGAGCACGTCCAGGCCAACCACGAACGGCACCTTGATGACATTGAGTATCAGGAAGAACCACGCGGCGGTACCCATGAACGCGAGCATGGAGACGCGCATCTTCACCAGGTACAGGGTCATCGCTGCTCCACCGGCATTCGCGCCCATGGTGGTCATGCCGGTGAGGGTGCCGAAGAAGGCGATTGCCAACTTGTTCTCGAGACCTGGATGATCGTGGGGCACGTGTCGTTCAGCTCGAAGCCGCCATACCTCGAGGATGACCGAGGCCAGGATCAAGATGCCGAGAATTCGACCGACAATGATCATGTCAACGAACTTGAACAGCACTGCCGTGATGACGAAGCCGGCGAGCACGCCAGGGACCAGTCTTCTGATCAGACTCCAGTCCGCATGGGAGCGATAGAGAGCAAGCCCCATGAAGTCACCGAGAATCAGCAGGGGCACGACAAAACCTGAGCCGACCGCAGGCCCTAGTGCAGCCGCAACGATCGGCCCGGCCATCACGCCGGCGACCGGCATGCCGGTCTTGGAGAAACCGAAAAGCAACACTGCAGCAGAGACGACCAGGATCATCGCGAGCGACCAGGTCTCAGGCATCGGCGCATCCCTGCGCGCAAAGCGAGAGGGCGGCCACGGGTTTCACCCTATGGCCGCCCTCTCGAGGTACTACTGATGACAAGGCTCAGGCCTTGGTCATGATCTCCCGCATCAGCTGCGCGGTGGCCGACGGAGTCTTGCCGACCTTGACGCCCACGGCCTCGAGAGCTTCTTGCTTCGCAGCGGCGGTGCCTGCGGAGCCAGAGACGATGGCGCCTGCGTGGCCCA
Source organism: Candidatus Nanopelagicales bacterium (assembly GCA_044345075.1). GTDB lineage: Bacteria > Actinomycetota > Actinomycetes > S36-B12 > S36-B12 > CAIKZY01. The sequence continues at coordinate 15,013 of JBIJBU010000017.1, forward strand.
TGGTCTTGCCCTCGGGTGCGGTGAAGCCTGCGACATAACCGACGACCGGCTTGGTGATGTGCTTGCCGATGTAAGCAGCAGCACGCTCCTCGGCGTCGCCGCCGATTTCACCGATCATGACGATGGCATCGGTGTTCGGGTCATCCTGGAATGCCTGAAGTGCGTCGATGTGCGTGGTGCCGATGATCGGATCGCCGCCGATGCCTACACAGGTGGAGAAACCAAAGTCACGAAGCTCGTACATCATCTGGTAGGTCAGCGTGCCCGACTTCGACACGAGACCGATGCGACCCGACTTCGTGATGTCAGAGGGGATGATGCCTGCGTTCGAGACACCGGGGCTGATGATGCCCGGGCAGTTCGGACCGATGATGCGAGTCTTGCCCGAGTTCTGCGCGTACTGGAAGAACTCAGCAGTGTCGTGGACCGGGATGCCTTCGGTGATCACCACGGCGAGCGGGATCTGGGCATCGACTGCCTCGATCACTGCGGCCTTGGCGAACTTCGGGGGCACGAACACGACGGTGACGTTCGCACCGGTCGCGGCCATCGCATCTTGCACGTTGTTGAACACCGGGATGCCATCAACTTCCTGGCCGGCCTTGCCCGGGGTAACGCCACCGACAACGTTGGCGCCGGAGGCGACCATGCGACGGGTGTGCTTGGTGCCCTCCGAGCCGGTCATGCCCTGAACGATGATCTTGCTGTTCTCATCAAGCCAAATAGCCATTGCGCTCTACTTCCCGGCCTTGCGTGCAGCGGCCAGTTCGGCCACGCGACGCGCAGCATCGTCCATGGTGTCGACAATCTCGATCAAGGGGTGGTTCGCATCGGTGAGGATGCGGCGGCCCTCGATGGCGTTGTTGCCATCGATGCGGCAGACGATCGGCTTGGTCGCCGGGGTGCCCTGCTTCTCGAGCAACTCGAGTGCCTGGATCACGCCGTTGGCCACTGCGTCACACGAGGTGATGCCGCCGAAGACGTTCACGAACACGGCCTGGACCTCGGGATCGTTGAGCACGATGTCGAGACCATTGGCCATGACGGTCGCGCTCGCGCCGCCGCCGATGTCGAGGAAGTTGGCGGGCTTCATGCCACCGAACTCCTCGCCGGCGTAGGCCACGACGTCGAGGGTGCTCATGACGAGACCCGCGCCGTTGCCGATGATGCCGACGTCACCGGTGAGCTTGACGTAGTTGAGGTCGAACTCCTTCGCGCGCAGCTCGATCGGGTCAGTGCCCTCGCGATCGACCATGCCCTCGTATGACTCGAGGCGGTAGGCCGCGTTGTCATCGATGGTGACCTTGCCGTCGAGTGCCAGGATCTGGCCCTCGGGGGTGAGCACGAGCGGGTTGACCTCGACCAGGGTCGCGTCTTCCTTGACCAGAACTGTCCAGAGCTTCATCAGCACGTTGACGACCTGATCGGCGATCTTCGCGTCGAACTTCGCGGCAGCGACGATCTCGCGAGCCTTCGCCTCGGTGCAGCCCTCGAGCGCATCGACACGGATCATGGCCAGCGCATCGGGGTTGTTGGCCGCGACCTCCTCGATCTCGACACCACCCTCGACACTTGCCATGGCCAGGAAGCAGCGGTTGGCGCGATCGAGCATGAAGGAGACGTAGTACTCCTCCGCGATATCGCTGGCCTGAGCGACGAGCACGCGGTGAACCGTGTGACCCTTGATGTCGAGGCCGAGGATGTCGGTTGCGCGGGCCTTGGCCTCAGTGGGATCCTCAGCGAGCTTGACGCCGCCTGCCTTGCCGCGACCGCCGACCTTGACCTGCGCCTTGACGACGACGGGCTTGCCGATGCGAGTGGCGATGGCCTCAGCGGCCTCGGGGGTGGTGCACACCTCCCCGGGCGTGGTCGGCACATCGTGCTTCAGGAAGAGTTCTTTTGCCTGGTATTCGTACAAGTCCACGTGGACAGCTCCTTCGCGGCTGCTCGGTGAGTGGGGAGAGTGCGGTCGTGCGGTGTTCGGTGAAACGTTGTGTAGCGGTTCGTGCAGTTAGTCCTTGTTCGTGTGAGCTACCACCCAGTCGACGATCGACTGCATGGATGTACCTGGGGTGAAGATCTCGGAGACTCCCATGTCTTTCAGAACCGGGATGTCGTCGTCGGGGATGATCCCGCCGCCGAAGACGAGGATGTCGGTCGCGCCGCGCTCCTTGAGCAGTTCCATCACCTCGGCGAAGAGGGTCAGGTGCGCGCCGGACAGGATCGACAGGCCGATGACGTCCGCGTCCTCCTGAATCGCGGCGTCGACGACCTGGGCCGGGGTCTGGTGCAAGCCGGTGTAGATAACCTCGATGCCGGCATCGCGCAGGGCGCGTGCGACAACCTTGGCGCCACGGTCATGACCATCAAGGCCAGGCTTGGCGATGATCACGCGGGCGGGAGAAGTCATGGGCGTGACTTTAGCCCCCTGCCATGAGGGAAATCCGAGGTCTGGCCTCTAGGGGACTGCGACCTTGGTCACGATCTGCCGGGTGGCCTCACGCAGCCAGCGCGCGGGGTCGGTCATCGCTTCGGACGCCGAGCCCGCGAGGTCCTCCAGGCTGGTGACACCGAAGGCGTGGCGCCCAGAGATCAGCTCGACAGGCACCGAAGCAGCTCGAGCAGCCTCGATGACTCGAGCGGGCGCCTTGCCCGCTGAGGTCGAAACATCGATAGCACCCTCTCCGGTGATCACAAGGTCAGCGCCTGCGACGAGCTCATCGAGATTGATCAGTTCGGCGATCGCCTCAGCTCCGGCTGCACGCCGAGCGCCGAGCACGGCCAGGGCCGCGAAGCCGACTCCCCCGGCAGCGCCTGCTCCCGGTGAGGAAATGAACGCTCCCGAGGGATCAACCAATTCGGCCCACCGAGCGAGCAGATCGTCGGCCCAGGCGCATTGGTCAGGGGTCAGGCCTTTCTGCGGTCCGAACACGTGTGCCGCACCGTTGGGGCCGAGCAGTGGGCTGTCAACGTCAGTGAGCAACGTGAGCGATTCGATCCGCGAATCCAGATTCGAGATCTCCAGGGATGCAATGCGGCCGAGGCCCGCCAGGTCGGGTGACACAGGCTGACCGGCGACATCGGTGGCGATCAACCCAAGCGCCATCAGCATGCCGAGACCACCATCGGTCGAAGCGCTGCCGCCGATGGCCACGATCAAGTGCTGCGCACCTGCATCGAGGGCCGCACTCATCGCGAGGCCGAGACCGCAACTGCTCGCCTGAATCGGTTCAAGCTCCGTGAGCTGCGCAATGCCGCACACCTCGGCGAGCTCGATCACTGCCTCGTTGCCTCGCATACCGATGCGCGAGATTCGTGGACGTCCGAGTGCATCGACTGCCTCGATCAGCACCAGCGAGAAGCCGTGAGTGAGCATGACGTCGAGAGTTCCGTCGCCGCCATCGGCCATCGGCACCTCGATGATCTCGGCATTGGCCCGTGCATCGCGCGCACCTAGCGCCATGGCGGCTGCCGCATCGCGAGCGCTCAGCGTTCCCTTGAACGCCGCAGGAGCAATCACGATGCGCATGACTACAGCTTCTCGACCGGCGCGTAACGCAGAAGCAGACGCTTGATGCCCGAGCTACCAAAGTCGATGGTGGCATCAGCCTTATCGCCAACGCCTGCAGTCGAGACCACTGTGCCGAGGCCGAACTTCTGATGGGTGACACGATCACCGGCCGACAGTGAGACCACAGGCCCGGTACCGATCACGCGATCGCCGAGCTTGAGCGCAGCACTGCTGCTCGACGGCGATGAGCCCCAACCGCCCGAGCTGATCGGGGTGTTCTCGGGCTCCTCGCGCTCCCACTGCATGACTTCATCCGGAATCTCATCGAGGAAGCGTGACGGCGGATTGAAGGCGGGCGAGCCCCAGGCTGAACGCACCATCGAACGAGTCAGGTACAAACGTTGACGCGCACGCGTGATGCCGACATAGGCCAGGCGACGCTCCTCCTCGAGTTCCTTCGGGTCACCGAGGGAACGCATGTGCGGGAAGACGCCGTCTTCCATGCCGGTGAGGAACACGACCGGGAACTCCAGGCCCTTGGCCGTATGCAAGGTCATCAGCGTGACAACGCCACCATCGGCATCTGGGATCTGATCGGCATCGGCCACCAAGGAGATGCGCTCGAGGAAATCGATCATCGTGCCCTCGGGGTTCTCGGTCGCGAACTCCTGTGCCACCGACTCGAACTCAGCAAGGTTCTCGACGCGTGCTTCATCCTGTGGATCCGACGAGGATTGCAACTCAAGCAGGTAACCGCTCTGCTCGAGCACTGCTTGCAGAACAGTCGCAGGAGTAGCCCCGGACTCGAGGATGGTGCGCAGGTCGCTCATCAAGGTGGTGAATGCCGTGATCGAGGTCAGTGAGCGCGTGGCGATGCCCGGTGCCTCCGCAGCCCGATCAAGTGCCTCGGCGAAACTGATGCGCTCACGCTGGGCGAATGCCTCGACCATCGCTTCCGCGCGATCGCCGATACCGCGCTTGGGCGTGTTGAGGATGCGGCGCAGTGACACTTCATCGGCAGGGTTAGCGAGGGCGCGCAGATACGCGATGGCATCGCGGACTTCCTTGCGCTCATAGAAGCGCACGCCTCCCACGACTCGGTACGGCATGCCGACGCGCACGAAGATGTCTTCGACCGATCGCGACTGGGCGTTGGTTCGGTAGAACACCGCCATGTCGGAGGGCTTGTAGCCGTCGTTGTCGGTGAGGGTGTCGATGGTGTTTGCGATGAACGAGGCTTCGTCATGCTCGTCGTCGGCGACGTAGGCAACGATCGGGTGACCCTGACCTGAATCAGTCCAGAGATTCTTGGCACGACGGCCTTGGTTACACGCAATGACGGCATTCGCGGCCGTCAGGATGGTCTGTGTGGAGCGGTAGTTCTGCTCGAGCATGATCGTGCGAGCGCTCGGGTAGTCGCGCTCGAACTCCTCGATATTGCGGATGGTCGCACCGCGGAAGGCATAGATCGACTGATCGGCATCACCCACCACGCACAGCTGACCTGCAGGCAGGGTCGGAGTATCAACACCGATGAGTTCCTTGATGAGCACGTACTGCGCATGGTTCGTGTCTTGATACTCGTCGACCATGATGTGCCGGAATCGGCGACGGTAGTGCTCGGCAACATCCGGGAAGAGCTGCAGCAGGGCAACCGTGCCGGAGATCAAATCGTCGAAGTCGAAGGCATTCGCGCGCTGCAGACGGCGCTGGTACTCGCCGTACGCCTCGGCGAGGGTCTGCTCCATCTGATTAGTGGTGCGAGTGGAGTAGGTCTCGTGATCGATGAGCTCGTTCTTCAGGTTCGACACCTGGGCCAAGAAGCTGCGCGGGGTGAAGCGCTTGGGGTCGAGATCAAGGTCGCGAATGACCATGGTCATCAGACGCAAGGAATCCTGCTGGTCATAGATCGTGAAAGTGCTCGAGATACCGAGCCGTGAGGATTCGGCGCGCAGGATGCGCACGCAAGCACTGTGAAAGGTTGAGACCCACATCGACTTCGCGCGCGGGCCGACGAGCTCGGCCACGCGCTCCTTCATCTCCCCCGCGGCCTTGTTCGTGAAGGTGATTGCGAGGATCTCCCCCGGCTGCGCATCGCCAGTGGCGAGCAGATGGGCCACACGACGCGTGAGCACGCGAGTCTTGCCCGAGCCGGCGCCCGCCACGATCAGCAAGGGTGTGCCGCGGTGCTCAACGGCTGCGCGCTGGGAGTCGTTGAGATCGTCAACGAGCGAAGAAGTCACCTAGGCATCGTAGGGAACAGGCCTGACAGCTGGTTCAGGCAGTCGCAGCGGCGTAGGAGCCAGCTACCTGACGTAACCAATGACCTCGACGGTCACTCGCGCAGCCGCTGATGCCGAGATCGTGATCTCACCCGCGGAATTCGTCTGAGCCGACACGATCTCCGAACGAGTGACATTGGGCACGATGGGCGCCGATCTTGTACTCGGCGCAGTGCCATTGGCCGGGTAGGCCACGACCTTTCCGTCGACCGTGCCCTTTCTTGTGGTGACCTGGAGCAGAACTGCGCGCAGCTTCTTCTTGCCGGGCAGACCGACCTTTCCTGCGAGCACGAGGTTCTGCGACTCTCCTGCCTCGAACTTGCCGCGTAGTACGCGCTTAGGCGAAATGCCTACGGCCTTCGGCGGAACGATTGCCGCGGAATAGCCGAGCAACTCAACCTTGACGTCGACGGCGCTCGCCTTGGATGTCGTGAAGGTGAGCCTGCCCGAGCCGACAGGCACGAGCATCACCGACGATTTCACCCGTTCCTTCGGGAACTTGAACTTCGCCACCGGCCCGGTCGCCACATTGGTCGTCTTGCCCGATCGACTCATGAGCAATGAGCCCTTGACCGTGGAGTTGCGCGTAGTCAGCACAACCAGGGCGGACGTCGCTTCCGGTGGAAGCCCCGCGAGATCGACCGTGCGTGCCTCCCCAGGCTGCAACGGACCTCCCGAGGCCACCGAGTCGTAAGCG
>JBIJBU010000103.1:0-6573 GCA_044345075.1 Candidatus Nanopelagicales bacterium
CACTGAGAACCTTGCGTACGCCGTCAGGGCCGTAGACCTTGCCCATGGGCACGTTGTCGTACTCGATGTCGTCGGTAACAAGGGAGCACACGCGGTCGAGATCGCGCGCTTCGCATGCGCGTACTAGCGCAGTGACGAGCTCGCCCGGGGTCATCGGTGAACGACTCGTACAGGCAGTTCGAGGAGTCCGCGTAGCCCGTAGCTCGGCCCGTAGCGAAGTTGAGACCGGTCGACGACCTCGAGTGCAGTGACGTTCTCCGCCAGTGCACGCAGTGCTGACGAAGCCTCAATGCGCGCGAGACCGGCGCCGACGCACACATGAATGCCATGTCCGAAGGCGAGATGCTCCTTCACGTTCTCGCGCAGCGGATCGAAGGTATCGGCGTCAGGGAACACCGACTCATCGCGGTTTGCTGAACTGTAGGCAAGGAAGATCGTGCTCTCGGCGGGAAGATGCACGCCGTGGAAGTCGACATCTCGCGTGACTCGACGCCACAGTCCCATCACCGGTGCCGCCATGCGAATGCCCTCTTCGACAACGCCCTTACGGAATGCCTCGTCATCGCGCACGCGATCCCAGATTGCGGGATCAGTCGCACGCATGTCGTCGAGGTAGCAGAGAATTTCGCTCATCGAGCGAATCGTGGTCTCGTTACCGGCGACGATGAGTTCGCGCACGAGCCATACGAGCTCCTGATTGGTGAGAGGCGTTTCGCCCTCCTCGGCCCTGACCAACTGGCCCAGAAGATCCTCGCGCGGATTCGCGCGACGATCGTCGAGGATTTCGCAGATCACGGTCTGGAACTCAAGGATGTCGTTCTCGACATCGATCCAACGATCGGCAGTGAGCTTGCCGCCAAGCGAGGCATTGGAGGAATCCGACCAGCGACGAAGGTCATCGCGGTATTGGTCATCGATGCCGAGGATGCGCATGATCGCCCAGACAGGCAGTGGCACCGAGATGTTCTCGACTGCGTCGATGACCTCGCCATCAGTCAGTCGTGCGGCGATCTGATCGGCCACCTCGTCGACGAGGGGCTCCATCCAATTCAGCGAGCGCACGGTGAAACTGCGATTGACCAACTTGCGGTAGCGCGTGTGCTCCGGCGCATCGTTGTTGCCGAGAGCGGGTGTGTACGGGTAGCCCTTCGAGCGAATCTCCGCGACAGCATCGGCAACCTCGGCTGGCGGCTCGGTGCGGCGTGCATGCGGCATCAGGTTCGAGAACAGCCCCGGATCCATGAGCGCCTCGCGCACATACGGCCAGGTGGTCACGAAGAACAGACCGGGCGTATCGGGGATCTCGTAGACGGGGGCCTCGGCACGAAGCATCGCGTACGAGGGGAAGGGATTTTGGTAGAACGAATCGTCATGAGGGTTCACGGCGGGGATCGTGGCTGACGTCATGGCGCCACGTTAGGGCAGAAACTGGAGTCACTCAAGAGAAAGTGAAAGTTTGATGGCTGCACGGGTGAACCCGTCGAGAGATAGGTCACAACCTGTGAGTGCCGGCTACGACTTCTTGAACGACGAGGCCTACGGGGCCAATCGAGTCCAGGATCAGCAGCACCGTGATCGACTGCTGGCTACCGGCAACAATGACAGCGCCTACGACGATTTCTACGGGAATGCGCCTGATCGCGGCGATGACAATGATGATGCGGAGTCCAACTCCGTTCGGGGTTCCATGGCGTTGTCCGAGGTCGATGACCGGGCTACGTCGGTTGCCCCCGAGGAGCCTGCCGGTCAGGAGCCCGTTGTCGAGGCTCCCTCGAACCTGATCGAGGAGGAGCAGTCCGTGCCGGAGGCCTCCCCGCAGGAGCGAAGGCACCTTCGCCACCGCGCCATGGCTATTCGCACGCAGTCGATGCCGGGCGCCCTTTCGCCTGGTCGGCAGCCTTCCGAAGCTGGATTCCTCCCGCGCACGGCGAGCCTCAAGGAGCGTGGAGTGGAACCGCCCATCTCGAGAGCGGGCACCGCATTTGAGGACAGGGGTACCTGGTGGCCGCAGAGCACGCCGGGCGTTCCCGGAGATCGCCTCCAGAGCACTCAGGGTGTCGTTGGTGCGGACCAAGGGTCGCGGTACGCCAAGCCGAACATCGAGGGGAACCTGGCCGAACTTGCCGATGCGCGTGGCAAGCAGGAGGCGCGCAATGAGCAACTGCGTCTTGACGGGAAACTCGGCAACAAGGCGGTGCCCGAACAGGCGCGCGTGCCGATCGAGGCAGGTGTTCAGCCGGCGGCGCAGCCGCGAGTCGGACACCGACTGTGGGGCATGGCCAACAAGCTGAGCGGAGCGAACCGGAGTTGGGGCGCACGCATTCGCAGCTTCTTTGCACAGTCCTCCTTCCTCCGCAGGCTTGGCTTGAGGAGGTCAGACCCCATCCGAGGTAGTGCCGGCCAGCAGATGGATGCGAATTACGCGAGGCTCCAGGAGAACGTCAAGGAATCGGATTTCCCACCGATTCAGGAGGCATCCGAGGAAGACGAGAGGGACGATGACGAGTAACGCTCGCGCCTCGTTGAGATTAGGCTCCTAGTTGTGTCAAATTTCTTGGAAGAGGGCGAGGGAGTCAATCGACTCGAGCAACGCCAGTATCGCGCGAACCTGATCTCGGAAGAGCCATCCGGGTATGACGACTATGGCCGCAGCGGAAGCTTTGTCGAGGAGGACGATGCGAGGGCGCGGCGCCCGGACGCGCAATATCCGAATGAGCAATACCAATACGCGCACGAGGATCCTGCGTTCTGGAATGCCCCTACGAGCAGGCCGAATCACGACGCCAAGACCGACACGAATTTTCGCACGAATCCGGTCTATGACAGGTTCGGCGTTGATGAGGTCGACTCGCGTTACGTGGATCATGAGAAAGAGGAATTCAAGTCGCGCTTTTGGGAGGACACGGGCGATCCCCGAGGTTATGCCCACTTCGGCACCGGGGGTAACCCCATGCTCCAAGCCTCCGACGAGGACGAACTCGCTGACCCAACGCCACTCTTGGAAAGTCCGGGTGATGATCCGCTCGACGCCAAGGAACTTGGCGGCAAGGGCATCGAGAATTACGTGCGAGAGTTGCTTGAGCCCACGACCACAGCTGGCATTGCCGCGAAGAAGACTGCCGACTCCCGTCGCGCGGCCATGAAGAAAGCAACACCGCCGAAAAAGGCTGCTGCGCCCATGAAGCCGACCAGGGTCGCGAAGGCTGCTCCCCCGCTGATCTGGGACTCGCCGACCAGGGCCCGCATGGAATCTCCCCTTGGCCGCAAGGCCGCCCCGGCAAAGCCGAAGAAGAAGGGCTTCTGGTCACGACTCTTCGGACGCTGAGGCATCTCGGATGGTTTTCCGAGGCGAGTGTGCTGATCTCGTATCGTTAGCCCCATGCCCGCCCCGATCCGTACTCGACGCATTGGTGTCTGGGTGTCCGTGGCCGCCATCTCGCTGTTCACTGTGAGCGCTTGCTCGCAGAGCGATCCTTCAGCTGCGCTGGCCTCAGCACCGTTCGGCCCGTGCGGAAATTCGTTCGAAGAACTGCGCCTTGCTGCTGAGGTCGAAGGCAAGCTCACCCTTCTCGGGGCGCCGCGTGAATGGGCGAACAACGGCGCCATCATCGATGGCTTCGCAGAGGCCTACGGAATCACGGTCTCCTCCATCTACCCAGACGCGCCATCGGGTGAGGAGCTCACCCTCATGCGCACCTGGGAAAACCATCCGCGTCGACCTGATGTCGCCGATCTCGCGCCGGCTGTGGCAAGTCAGGCCGTTGACGAGGGCCTGGTCACCCCCTACAAGTCCACGGTGTGGGAATCCATTCCTGCGGAGTTCAAGAGCACTGACGGCGCTTGGCAGGCGAGCTACCTCGGCGAGATGTCCTTCGGCGTAGATCTCGGCCAGGTCGAGAGTGTTCCGCAAACCTGGTCCGATCTCCGCAAGCCTGAGTACCGAGGCATGGTGACGCTCAATGGGGATCCTCGCGATTCGGGTGTCGCGACCGCCGCCGTCGTGGGAGCATCGCTCGCGAACGGTGGCTCACTTGATGACGTCATGCCGGGAATCGAGTTCTTCTCGAACTTGAAGTCGCAGGGCAACTTGAACTCGACCGCCTACACACGGGCGAACCTGCTCTATGGCGATGTGCCACTTGCACTCGACTGGAACTACGCGCTTCAGGATTCCCTGACGGACATCGTCGACAAGGGGATGGACTTCGAGGTAGTCCAGCCCGATGACGGTCGCGTCGCGATCTCATATGCCCAGGTGATCTATGCGAACGCATCTCACCCGTGCGCTGCACGCTTGTGGATCGAATACGTCAACTCCGATGAGGCTGCCCGCTTGCGCAATGAGGTCGATGCGATCTCCACGCGGTACGCCACCTTGCCCTCCAGCGGAACGCTCGGCAGCACCGGGCGAAGGATTCTTGATGGCCTGATCGATGGCTCTGTCGCGGTTCCGAACCCGGATCAGTTGGTGAAGATCCAGAACGACATTGACGAGAACTGGGGACCAATGGTGATCCTGGTCCCTGAGGATGCTCAATGAGGAGTCGTCGGGTCTTTGCGCGCATCACGATCGTGTTGCTGCTGCTTTCCTTATTGGGTATTTCCGGTTACGTCGTTGTCTCGTTGGTAAGGCAGCCGCCGACAGTCAACATCGAGGCAGACTTGAACCAGCCCTCCACGGCGTTGCCTGCCGAGGTCATGAGGGCCGGTCTCGACCGTGCAGGGTTCCCGGGCGTTGTGTATGACACCGCCTATTACGACCTAGTCGCCGAAAAGGTCCAGGACACCAAGGATTCTCGGGACATCATCGTGGGTGTCACGGCGCGGCCGATTGACCCGAGAGTTCTTCCGGATGTCGTGAGCCTCGGCACTGTTGCGCAGCAGCCACTTCTCTTCGTGACTCGCGGTGACGAGGCACCCCTCAGCAGCCCCGCGGAACTCGTGGGCAAGCGAGTACAGATCGGCCAGCTCGGAAGTGTCTCGAACGAGGTGGGCGCGAGTGTGCTTGCTCAGTTCGGAGTAAACGAGAGCAACACCACGTTCCTCTTCGACAAGAGTTCAGTGGCCACGTCGTCCTTGCTCGACGGCAGTGCGGACGCGATGGTGACCTTATATGGGAATGCCGAAGCGAACCTGAGCGAGTATTTCGCGCGCCACGAACTGCACTTGATCCCGACGCCGTCCACCAAGGCCGTCGCTGGTCGAGTCGGCTACGTGGTTGCCGGCACAGTGCCGAGCGGGGCCTTCAGCATCGAGGGCTCAGTGCCACCCCAGGACATACCGGTGATCGAGGTTCCAATCACCGTCATCGCTCACTCGGGTGTCAGTCGCGCTGCAGTGTTCGCGATCGCCGAGTCTCTTCGCGACCAGTTCGGTCGCGGGAGTGTCCTGGCGGCACCGGGTACGTTCCCGACTTTCACCAACACGATTCCCTCAGATACAGCGGCTGTTCAGTTCTATAACGATGGAATCACTCCGTGGCAGTACCGGACACTTCCGGCACCGATTGCTGACCTCTTCATCCCGCTCGCGCTCCTCAGCTCGATCCTGTTGATCCTGATCTCGATTTATCAGCTATTGCTGCCGGATGCCTTGCACTTGTGGACGGGCGTGCTCAAGCCACGACGTCATCAGAAGCGGGCTCAGCGGCAGGGTAAGACAGAGTCGTCGGCCGACGACTGAGTGGTGCGACGAGTCGATTGGCTAGTCGGCACTCCAGCCGGTGAAGGCCGAATCCGGGAAGTTCAGTCGCCCGGCCTTGCGCCACTCCTCTCGCGCACCACGAAGCACATGAGCGCGAGAAAGTGATGTGCCGTCAGCCGCGGCCATGTATGCCGCAGTGACCACAGCGGCGCGAATGTATCCACCGGTCAGATCGAGCGCCGCCAGATTGGCGCAGTCGGTGTCGTCGAGACAGTCGAACTGGGCAAGTGCTGCAGACCAGATCTCCTTCCGCGCTTCTTCCTCGGGCTCGGGGAAGTCGACGATCATGTCGAGGCGACGCTGGAAAGCCTCATCGAGGTTTGCACGCAGGTTCGTCGTCAAAATGGCCAGGCCATCGAAGGCCTCAATGCGCTGCAGGAGATAAGCGACCTCGATGTTTGCGTACCGGTCGCGAGCATCGGAAACATCAGAGCGCTTACCGAAGAGTGCATCAGCCTCGTCGAAGAGCAGCACGCCATCCTCGTTCTCAACCGTGCGGAAGACCTCTTCGAGATTCTTCTCGGTCTCGCCGATGTACTTGTCGACAACGCTGGCCAGGTCGACGACGAACAGCGGCACGTTGAGCTCGCCGGCCAGGGCTTCGGCCGACATTGACTTACCGGTTCCGGAGGGTCCGGCGAACAACGCAGTTACGCCGCGTCCGCGAGCCCCGCCAGGTCGCATGCCCCATTCGTCAAGCACTGTGGATCGATGCCGCACGCGGTCGCGCAAGGCACGCATCTGGCTGCGGGGCCGCTCATCAAGAATGACGTCTGCGAGCGTGACGGCCGGCTTCACGGTCTGCACCCTTGATCGCCGTTGCTGGCCGGCGACGCGAAGGATGGCCGCGGATTCGTCACCGCCGGCAGT
>JBIJBU010000018.1:0-21151 GCA_044345075.1 Candidatus Nanopelagicales bacterium
CCTGCCGTGATCGTCGCGGTCGCCGACAGATCGGTATTGGTGCTGTTCAGTGTTGACGCGCGGGCTGTGCCGCCAACTCCGATCGCCGAAAGTGCCGTCGGAGTGTTCGGGGCCACGGTGTCGACAACGATCGCCTTGTTTGCACCCAGCGAACCGGAAGCGCCCGGAGCAGGCACGGTAAGTGTCGCGTTGTTTCCGGCGATGTCCTTGATCGTTCCACCGTTCGTGGCAAGTGCCGAAGCGGACTGCTCGTCGAGATCAGTGGACAGATCGCCGGCCTGCACCGTGTAGCGGAAGATCAGCGTGTTCGTGCCCGAGCCGCTCGAGTAGGTAGCCGCGCGATCGGTCGCACCGGTCTCGAGCAGGAGGGTGGGAATGCCCGCTGCCGTGACGACATTGGCGACCTCACTGAAGGTGATCGAGATGTCGATCACCGAGCCAGTCTTGTAGAAACCGTTGGCACTCGTCGACGAGATGCCGGTGACCGTGGGCGGCGTGGTGTCGACAGTCAAGGACAGTGAGCCGGAGGTGTTCGGGAGTCCGCCACCGTCGACGAAGGATGCCGAGTCAACGGTGATAGTCGCAGTTCCGCTGAATCCGGCAGCAGGCGTGTACGTCGCGGTGTACACGGTCGGAGACACTGCGACGAAGTTGCTCATCGAGCCACTCGTGGTCGAGATATCGGTGATCTCGAAATCCGTGGACGCCTTGCTCAGCGTGAACGTGAGAGTGGTTCCCGAACTCGTTGAAGTCGTCGGGCTGGTGATGGTCACGCCCGGATAGTTGTTGTCCATGAGATAGGTCTCGGGTGTACCGACAACAGCCAAGTTCGACAGTGCATTGCCGGCAACGTCAGCGATCGAGGCACCCCCTGCGAGGCCAAGCCCGACGGTGCCGTTGTACCCGGCGAGATCTCCGCCGCTGACAGTCACGTTGTACGCCCCAGTGACTCCGGTGACCGCCGTCACCGCAGTGACCGTTGCAGTGGTCCCGCTCACGGCGAAGTCGGCAGCACTGACGCCCGTCACGACGGAGTCGAACTGTGCCCGGAAGATCAAGGTGTCGGCGCTAGTAGTACCCGCACTCGGGGTTCCGCGAGTAACTGCGCTCAGTCGCGGCGCCGTGGTGTCGACGTTGACCGTCCACTCAAGGGAGAAGCTGCTGCTGTTGGTCTTGCCGCTGACGGTGACGCTGGCAATCGCCTTGATGACGTGATCGCCGGCGCTCAGCGGGGTGGTCGGGGTGAAGGAGTATGTGGCATCACCGGCAACGGTGACCGCGGGAGACTGGGCCACGCCATCGATGTAGACGGTGACGCTCGCGCCCGGATCGGCAACGCCCGTAATGGTCGGCGTCGTGTCATTCGTCGGAGTCGGAGTCGTCACCGACGGGGTGGTCACCAGCGTCGGCACGGGAAGTGTCCAGGAGAGCACCGTCGAAGGCGCACTCTCATTGCCGCGGGTGTCGACGGCCACCACGTAGTAGTAGTAGGTGATGCCGCGGCCTACTGCGAAGTGCTCGAAGGCACTCGTCGGTGCGGTGACGCTACTGAGAGCCGAGAAGCTCGACAGCGAGGAGCACGAGGTGGCGCTGAGGCTCGAGCAGGAGTAGACGCGGTACTCCTTGAGATCAGGCTCGGTGTTGGCCGACCAGTCGAGCAGGATGCTGTCAGTTCCGTCAACGACGAACAGGCTCGGCGTGCTGGGCGGATCCGCGTCGATGACCAGGGCCTTGTCGGCGCTGAGCGAGTCGGCAGCACCCGGCGCCGGCAGGGTCAAGGTGGCCACGTTGCCTGCGCGATCGCTGATTGTCCCGCCATTGAGTACAAGTGACGTCGCGTCCAGGTAATCGAGATCGGTCGAAAGATCACCCACCGCGATCGTGTAATCGAAGGTCAGGGTCGACGAGCCTGAGCCACCTGTGTAGTCGAGGACGGCCGTGGATCGTGCAGAACCCGCGTCGAAGGCGAGGGTGAGCCGCGGTGTGCCGGTGACGACAAGCGGCTCGGTGAAGTTGACCTGGATCGGGATCACGGAACCGAATCGGTACGGCCCATCGGCCAGGGTCGAGCTCACGCTTGCGACGGTGGGGGTCGTGTTGTCGACTGCGTAGGAGATCAGGATCTGCCCGTCACCTGACCGGAAGGCCTGAGTGTGGATTACTGCAGCCGAGTCGCCACGGGCCCAGCTGGAGCCGCCACCGCCACCGACATTGTTTCCGATCGAGACGCCACCGCCCCAGTAGCCACCGCCCGCGCCACCGGCATTGACCGAGTTCGCGCCACCGACAGGAACGTTCTCACCCTGCCCGAGTGCATTGCCCGTGCTCTGAGTTCCACCGAAGCTCGTGGTGCCGCTCTGCCCGGACGACGAGCCACCGATCAGGCCACCACCCGCACCGCCAGCGGCGTAGTAACCCGCACCACCACCACCGCCCGCGATGATCGTGCGGGACTCGAGAGAAGCAGCGTTACTCCAGGCACTGGGGCCGCGCACCGTTCCGCTGACCGCCCCTGACGCCACATTCGTGGCGGTCTTGGCAAAGGTCAACGTGGTCGTGCTGGGCACTGTCGCCACCTGGTAGGAGCCGTTGAAGGTCGAATCGATACCAGCGACAACGACCCAGGCGCCCGCCGAGAATCCATGAGGCCGGGAGGTAGTGAGCGTGGCGATGTTCGAGGTCAGCGAACGCGTCGTGACAGTGAACTCATTGCGACGGATATCCGACGCACCGCCGCCGCCGCCGGCATTCGAGTTATGCCCGGTGCCGCCACCATTCCAGCCTGCGGCATAGGTGTTAGCCGATGTGAGGGAACCTGTTCGCCCGCCGGCACCGCCGACATACAGGTAGAGCTTCTCGCCTGCAGTGACCGGAATGGTGCCTTGCGTGCGACCGCCCAGACCGCCGGCGTGGCCGTTGGCTCCGCCGGTGCCACCCTGGCCGCCTCGGGCATCGACCTGGAGCCAGGCCACGCCTTGGGGAACGGTGAAGATCAGCGGAGCGCCGGAGTAGGAGTAAGTGCCTGTCGTAACCGTGGTAGGCATCGCAGACACGAGCGATGAGTACGGCGCAACGGTGCGCACGTCGTTGAGAAGCAGGATCGGTGCGACACGGTAGTAGTACGTGGTGCCATTAGTCAGGCCGGTGGAGAGCGTTGCCGTACCGATGGTCGATGCCGCAGCAATGGCTGCATTCACCTTCGTGTAGCTGAAGGTCGTGCTCGTGACCGCGCTGATTACGAAGGTGCCGTTGAAGACGGAGCTGCCGGTATCGCTGACCTGAACCGATTGCCCGACGACGAATCCGTGTGCACTCGAGGTCGTGAGCGTGGCAACGTTCGAGGTGAGCGCCCTTGTGACGACCGAGAAAGACGGACCCTGATGGAGGTAACTGGACTGAGTCGCGCCCACCGTCGCAATCTCGGTGGTCGGATTCGGTGTGGTGCCACCAAGAATCGAGTAACCAACCAGGTTTGAAGCTGAACTCGACGACCACGACAAGGACACCTGCTGATCCCCCGCGGATGCCGCGAGTCCGGAGGCCGCGGTCGACAGCGGCACGGTGATGCGCACGATGCCGTTACCTTCGCGGAAACCCTGCGTGTGGAAGACCGCCGCCGAGGTATCGGAGGCGTAGTTGGAGCCGCCACCGCCGCCGACGTTGTTTCCGATCGCGACGCCACCACCCCAATAGCCACCGCCACCGCCACCGGCATTGACCGAGGCCCCGCCACCAACAACCACATTCTTACCCGCGCCTAGTGCATTGCCCGTGGTCTGCGATCCACCGAAGCTCGTGGTGCCGCTCTGCCCGGACGACGAGCCACCGATCAGGCCACCGCCTGCGCCGCCAGCGGCGTAGTAGCCCGCACCGCCACCGCCGCCGGCGATGATCGCTCGCGTGGCCAGGGAGCCTGCATTGCTCCATAGGCTCGGACCGCGCACGCGACCTGCAGAAGTCGTCGCTGCGGTAGTCGAACTCACCGTGTACTTGATCGTCGAAGCAGTAGTGCCCGTGATCGTGGTGAATGTGCCATCGAACGGTGCCCCCGCACCCGACACCACGATCGATGCGCCCACCGCAATGCCATGAGCGGCCGACGTCGTCATCGTGACCGCGCCAGACGCATTCGACGCGGTAGTCACCACGAACTCATTACGACGGATATCCGAGGCGCCGCCACCACCACCGGCATTTGAGTTTTGCCCGGTGCCTCCGCCGTTCCAGCCTGCGTCATAGGTATTGCTCAATGCAGGGGTGCCGTCGTAGTTGTAGGACGCGCCGCCACCGCTGCCACCGCTGTACACGTACAGGGTCTCGCCCGGGGTGACTTGGATCGTCGCCTGCGTGCGACCGCCCCGGCCACCGGCATGGCCATTGGCGCCTGCGGTGCCACCCTGACCGCCCTGCGCATCAACCTGAAGCCAGGTCACACCTTGAGGAACGACATAAGCCTCGGGTGCACCGCTGTAATCGAAGGCGACGTCGGTGGTCACCACGGGGATCGCGCTGACCTCGGCCGACTTCTCCGACTCAATCGAGCCGGTAACAAAGGAGACTCGGTAGTAGTAGCGCGTACCAAGCGTCAGTGCGTCGGCAGCCGAGACGACGCCGGTCGTCGATGCCGTTGACGTCACATTCGCGGCAGTCCTGGCGTAGGTGAAGGTCGTGGTCGAGGGAACGGTGGCAACCGTGTAGGTGCCGTCGAAGTTCGCCCCGACACCCTGCACCAGGATCGTCTTGCCAGCGGTGAGGCCGTGGGCTGAGCTCGTGGTGAGAGTCGCGATATTCGAGGTCAGAGCCCTGTTCGTGATGACGGAGGTTGCCCCGCCATGGGAGAACGTGGTGCTGGTGATCGGGAGGGTGGCCAGCAGGGTCGTCGGATCGGTGGTCGTGCCGCCGTAGACCTTATATGCCGTGAGCCCGGTAGTCGTGGCCTCATCCCAGTTGATGGCGTTGAAACCTTGGAGGCCGACCGCGGTGACGCCCGTCGGGTAAGCACGGGTCGGCACGCCGATGGTGATGACGCCATTGCCTGACCGGAACCCCTGCACATGAGAGACACCGGCGACAGTGCGCGGATCAGCGGAGGTCAGGCCGGCCGGGCTTGTCCAACTAGAACCGCCGCCGCCGCCCACGTTGTTACCAGTCGAAACGCCGCCACCCCAGTAGCCACCACCGGCACCACCGGCGTTGACCGAGACGGCGCCACCGACAACCACATTCTTACCCGCGCCGAGCGCATTGCCGTCCGTTTGAGATCCACCGAAGCTCGTGGTGCCGCTCTGCCCGGTTGACGAGCCACCGACCAGGCCACCACCTGCACCGCCGCCAGCGTAGTAACCCGCACCGCCACCGCCGCCAGCGACGATTGCACGGGTCAGCAAGGATGCCGCGTTGTTCCAGGCACTCGGACCGCGCACCTTCCCGATGCTCGTGTTCGCGGTGGCCGCGGTCGTAGAAGTGACCGTGTACTTGATAGTCGTGCCCGTCGAACCCGTGATCGTGGTGAACGTACCGTCGAAAGGTGCCCCAAGACCGGAGACGATGATCGTCGCACCGACCGAGATGCTGTGAGCCGCAGACGTTGTCATCGTGACCGTGCCCGACGTATTCGATGCAGATGCCACCGAGAAGTCGTTCCGACGGATATCCGAGGCACCACCACCGCCACCGGCATTGGAGTTGTGCCCGGTGCCGCCGCCATTCCAGCCCGCGTCATAGGTGTTTGTCGCAGCGAGTGAGCCGTCGTAGTTATAGGAGACTCCACCACCCGAGCCACCGGTGTAGAGGTAAAGCGTCTCGCCAGGGGTCACCGGGATGGTGCCTGAGACCTTGCCGCCAAGGCCGCCGATGTAGCCATTGGCGCCGGCCGTACCACCCTGGCCACCCTGGGCATCGACCTGAAGCCAGCTCACGCCCTGCGGAACCACGTAGGGAACAGGTGCGCCGGTGTAATCGAAGGTCAGATCAGAGGTGAAGATCGGAGTCGCGAACACGGTGCTGGAGTAGCCGGACACGCAGGTATTCGTGCACGGCAGGCTGTAGTCGGAGTACATCGCGGCAAGCTGGTAGTAGTACGTGGTACCAACCGTGCGACCGGTGTGCACGTAACTGCTGGTGGCTGCGCCCGAGATATCAATCTGATTCGTGATGGCACCCAGGCTGGTTCCCCAGAGAAGTCGGTAGCCCGTGGTCGCATCGATCGGTGATGCAGTCCAGTTCAGTGCCACCTGGCCGAGCTGACCGGTTGCCTGCACATTTACCGGCACTCGCAGAGCACCGGAATCAGGTGCGCTGATCGTCACGGTGCCGTTGCTCGCACGCACACCCTGGTTATGCCTGATGCCGGTCGTGATCCGCGGGTCAGCGGAGGACAGCGCCACGGGGCTCGACCAGCTGGAGCCGCCGCCACCACCTACGTTGTTACCGCTCGAGACACCGCCACCCCAGTAGCCACCACCGGCACCACCGGCATTAACGGAGGCCGCGCCACCGACCTGAACGTTCTTGCCCTGGCCAAGTGCATTACCGGACGTCTGATTTCCGCCGTAGCTCGTAGTGCCACTCTGCCCGGTTGATGAGCCGCCAACCAGACCGCCACCTACTGCGCCACCGGCGTAGTAACCCGCGCCACCACCGCCGCCGGCGACGATCGTGCGCGAGGCCAGAGACGTTGCATTGCTGAACAAGCTTGGTCCGCGGACAAGCCCGGCGGAAGCCGACGCTGCCGTGGTTGAGGTCACCGTGTACTTGATGGTCGTGCCGGTCGAACCCGTGATCGTGGTGAACGTTCCGTCGAACGGCGCACCCAGGCCTGAGACCACGACCGATGCACCTACCGAGATACCGTGGGCCGCAGTTGTCGTCATCGTGACCGTGCCCGACGCATTCGATGCGGTCGACACCCTGAACTCATTGCGACGAATATCCGAGGCGCCGCCGCCACCGCCGGCATTGGAGTTATGCCCGGTGCCGCCGCCATTCCAGCCCGCGTCGTACGTATTCGATGCCGATCGCGTGCCGTCGAAGCCGACGGAGACGCCACCGCCGGCGCCACCGGCATAGACGTACAAGGTCTCGCCCGGGGTCACCGGGATGGTGCCCGTCACTTGACCGCCAAAGCCACCGGTATAACCATTGGCGCCCGCCGTTCCACCTTGTGCGCCGTAGAGATCGACCCCCAGCCAGGTGGTTCCTGCGGGGACTGTGTACACCTGCGGCGCACCCGTATAGTCAAAACTCGTGGACGAGGTAAAGCGCACGAGTGCGGAGAGTTCATTGGTCACTTCACCGATGCACCGGCGACCGCAGGACTGCGAGAGGTCCGTGTAGATGGGAGCCACTTGGTAGTAGTAGGTCTTGCCGAGAGTGAGTAGCGCAGCACGCTGCGCGAGGCCGGTCACCCAGGCACTCGCGATATTCGCGTTCACACGGGCATAGGTGAAGGTAGTCGAGGTTGCACCCGTGACAGTGAAGACGCCGTCATACGGGGAGCCCAGGCCCTGAATGCGAACGCCGTCATTCACTGTGAGGCCGTGTGCACTGCTCGTGGTGAGTGTGACGACATTTGATGTCAGGGCAGCATTGGTGATCGCCGTGACTGTGGGCCCCGAGTGCACGTAACCGGTGGCATCCGGCTCGAGGATGTCGAAGGAGTTATTGAGGGCCCCACTCGCCGTTCCCCACAGCACTCGGTAACCGGTGACATTCTCGGAGTCCGTGGGAGTCCAAGTCAGCGAAATGCGGCGCTGCTCGCCGAAGGCGGTGAGATTGGTCGGGGCAGCCAGCGAAGTGGTCAGTGGGCTGGAGATCGTGACGCGGCCATCGCCTGCACGCACACCCTGATTGTGAATCATGCCGATTGAGGTACGCAGGTCACTGCCGGAGAGTGCCGTGGAACGAGCCCAGCTCGAGCCGCCGCCACCACCGACGTTGTTACCCACCGAAGTATCACCGCCCCAGTAGCCGCCGCCAGCGCCACCCGCATTGACCGAGATTCCGCCACCGACTGGAACGTTCTTGCCCTGGCCGAGTGCGTTGCCGGAGGTCTGAGTTCCGCCGAAGCTCGTGGTGCCGCTCTGCCCGGTTGATGAGCCACCGATCGGGCCACCGCCAGCACCGCCACCGGCGTAATAACCCGCGCCGCCACCGCCACCCGCGACCACGACTCGCGAGGCAATCGAAGACGCATTGGCCGGGGCACTCGGGCCGCGCACGGTGCCGGTGTCGGCAATCGAGGGAATGTTCGAAGAGACCTTCGCATAGCTGAAGGTCGTGGCTGCGACAGAAGTGATCGTGTAGGTGCCATCGAAGGTGGCGTCGACACCATCGACAACGACGGTGCCGCCGACCAGGAAGCCGTGAGCCGCGGAGGTTGTCAGAGTGGCGACATTGTTGAGAAGCAGTTTGTTGGTGATGGTGAACTCGTTTCGGCGCACGTCGGAAGCACCGCCACCGCCGCCGCCATACGAGTTGTGCCCCGTGCCACCGCCATTCCAGCCCGCGGAATAGATGAATGGAAGTGTGGTGGCGTTCTCGTAGTCGCGCATCACTCCGCCGCCGGCACCGCCGGTGTAGACGAACAAGGTTTCGCCCGGAGTCACCGGGATAGTCGCTCGCATGCGACCGCCCAGACCACCGACGTAGCCATTGGTACCCGACGTTCCGCCCTGAGCGCCCTGCGCATCAACCTGAAGCCAGGTGACGCCCGCAGGCACGGTGTATGGCTGCGGCATTCCGGTGTAATCGAAGTCGCGCCCCTGCGAGAACACCGTGGCAGCACTGACAAGCGGGGATGTGTACGAGGAGAAGCACGCGGTGTTGCATGCCTGTGTGGCATCGGTGTACCGAGTCGCGACCTTGTAGTAGAAGGTCGTGCCGACAGACAAACTGAGTTCCTTCTGTGCCAGCCCGGTCGGGTTCACCGCAGCTGATGCCACGTTCGTCGCCGATGTCGCTGCGTATCTGAAGGTCGTGGATGTCGGAACTGCTGTGACGGTGAACGTGCCATTGAAGGGCGCGCCGACACCTTCGACCACGACCACGTCATTGACCGCGAGCCCGTGTGCAGTTGCCGAGGTGAGTGTCGCGAAGTTCGAGGTCAGCGCCCTGGTGGTGATCGAAAGCGGAGTCATGCTCTGGTGACGAACACTCGACGCTGGTGAGTTCACGTCGAACTGATTCGTCAACGCTGCCGGATCAGTTCCCCACTTGACGCGGTAGCCCGTCACCGCGTCGAAGGGCCATGGTGTCCAGGAGAGATCAACCGAGCGGGTGAATCCTGCGGCGTTGAAGTCAGTCGGGGCGAGTGAGCCCACCGTGGTGGTGATCGTCAAGGTGCCATTCGCACCAGTCACCGCATTGGCGGCAGGAGTATGGGTCAGCGGCCATACTGAACCAAGGGCAGCGCTGGAGCCGCCACCACCGCCGGCGTTGGTAGTCCCCGCGCCACCGCCGAAGTAGCCGCCGCCACCACCGCCCGCATGGGAGGCAGTAGCCGAGCCACCGACACCATTCGCTCCACCTGTCGACTGAGTGCCGCCGGTACTTCCATTGACGCAATTGGTCCAGGTCGAGCTGCACACCGTTCCCGGGTTACCGGCCGGGAAGTTACCCGAACCGCCGCCGCCGTAGAGACCGCCACCGCCACCGCCAGCGGCGACAATGACGCGGTTACCAATCGCCGTTCCACCCTGACGCAGATCGGTCGCGCCGCCACCACCACCGCCGTAACTACCCTGACCGCTGCCGCCGCCATTCCATCCGCCGGCCACGCCAGCGGCTCCGGACTTTCCGCCGCCGCCGACATAGACATTGAGCGTCTCGCCTGGCGTGACCGGAAGAACGCCCTGCACACGAGCACCGCCGTAGGAGCCTCCACTGTTTCCGCCACCCGCTGCACCGACAGCATCCACATGGATCGAAGTGACACCCGCCGGCACCGTGAAAGTCTGAACAGCTCCCGTGTAGGCAAAGGTGTTCGTCATCGCGTTGGACGCGATTTGCACGATGCCCGAACCGCAGGCCTTTGCCGGGTCGACGTCACAGACGTCGTCAGCAAAGCGCTTGGTCGACGACGTGCCAGTGATCTGGAAGCGCAGTAGCGACGGCGAAGCCTTCGGGTTTAGCTCGATGAGTCGTGCGATCGCGCCGGAGACATGCGCGGCGGCGACCGAGGTTCCTTGGGTATGCGCGAAACCGTCGGCAGCGGGATCGGAAGTACCGGAATTGGAGAGCGTGTACACGCCCGAGGTTCCATCGACATTGAGATCTCCGCCGGGTGCAGAGACATCGATGCCCTCGCCGTAGTTCGAGTAGGCAGCGCGCTTGCCACTTCTGTCGGAGGCACCGACGCTGATGACGCCCTCACAGTTGGCCGGCGCGTAGTTGCGGACATCGTCGTTCGCGTTTCCTGCTGCTGCCACGACACTGACGCCGCGCGATACGGCACCATCAATTGCCGTCTGCAGTGCCGGAGTGCACATACCAGCGGTCGCGAACGACAGGTTGATGACATTCGCGGGAGTCGCATTGTCTGGAACCCCCGGAACTGAGCCACCGGAAGCCCAGGTGATCGAAGCAGCGACGTCGGAGAGCAAACCACCACGCCACGACAGTGCACGAATCGGCTGGATCTGAACCTTTGGCGCAACACCGACGATGCCCACGCCGTTGTTCGCCTCCGCGCCGATGATGCCTGCCATCGAGGTGCCGTGCCACGAGCTATCGCGCACTGGCGCGACCTTGCGCCAGTCACCTGGGTCGGCGGGGTTGGCATCCCAACCGGCTGCGCCATAGCGATCGGCGTTGACGTAGTCACCGTCGAAGCTCACGAGCTCGCCATTGGGAGCCACCGTGACGGCGGAAGCAGACGCTGATGCAGATGCAGATGCTGATGCTGATGCTGATGCAGATGATGACGCCGAACTGGAGGCAGTTGCACTGCTGGAAGCAGAAGGGCTGCTCGACGCGGAAGCGGAGGCAGACTCACTCGTGCTCGCGGAGCCTGATGCGGACGGGCTGGCTGAGTTTGTGTCAGCGACCGGGCCTGCACGGCCCTGCACGATGCTGCCTGCATCGCGGACACCGGCAAGCTCGCGGTAATCGGAGACGAAGTCATAGCCGGGCAGTAGACGGTCACCGAAGTCGGCGTGCGGCGTGATGCCCGTATCAATGACAGCAACGCGCGTTCCCTTGCCCTGAGACGTCGAGTAGGCCGAGGTCATCTCAGTCGGTGAAGTTGCGGCACCGATTCCGTAATTGCCCCACAGGTTCCACTGCTGACCTGCGAAGGAGGTGTCATCCGGCGCAGTGTCGGGGAACGATGCAGTGGTAACAATCTGGTCGGGCTCGGCTGAGACCACGCGCGGGTCCGCAGTGAGCTCCTCCGCGATGGCCTTTGCCTCGTCGGTTGAGACCGGTTCGCTGAGCTCGACCGTGCGCAGGCCGTCACCGAGTTCCTTGCCAGGCTCCAGCGCAACGGAATCGATCAATTCAGCACCGGTCGCCACCGTGCTCGACTGGGTCGGATCAACGCCCGTTTCGTACTCGACGACCAGGCGCGACACCTCGCCATCGATGCCATTGGTGGGCGTGACCTCGATGGGCTCAGAGGCCTCGCTCTCCCCCGCCGGGTTGATGGCGATCATCGTGATCGCGTACACGCGGCCATTGCGCAGGCCGGTGAGGGTGGCGGCATTCGCAGGGGCATCGATGGTGATCTCCTGCACGTCGGCGGAGTCATCGATTGCCTCGGCGCGGATGCGGTAGGAGGTCGGGGGCACGGGTGCTTGATCGCCCTGACGCGGGTCATCCCAGGTCAGGGCTACCGAGTTATCGCCGGGGGCGGCCACGACACCTGTGGGGATGTCGGGGCAGGCCAGCAGCACAGAGGCATCTGCCGACTCGGTCGGCGAGGCACTGGGTGACGGGCTTTCCGACTCGGTGGGCTCAGGACTGGCACTTCCCGAGGGCGAGGCACTGGGCGAGCTCGACGGGCTCGTGGAAGCGCTCGGCGAGCTCGACGCGCTCGTCGATGCACTCGGCGATGCCGACTCCGCGGGGCTTGCGGACGGCGCAGCGGATTCCGACGGGGTCGGTGCAGCGGACGTGGTGACATCGGGGTTTACCGCGGGCGATGAGTTCGATGATGCGGCATCACTGGGTGCAGCAGATGCGATCTCGCCGGTACGACCGCTGAGCGCGACTTCGAATGCACTGCTCGCGATGGCACTCGGCAGTGACGATGCGGAAGCACTCTCGCTCGACGTTGCACTCGCTGTTGGCGTTGCGGATGCCGAGGGTGACTCTGCATCAGAAGCAGAAGCAGAAGCGGACGGCGAGGCACTGCCCGACGGCGACGATGGCGACGCAGATGCAGATGCAGATTCGGATGCACTCGGCGAGATCGTTGACGACGGAGACGCAGTTGCCGACGGAGATGCGGTCGCGATCGGCAGCACGATGCAGGGCTCCTGCGGCGCACTGATCTGCTCGGTGGCGGGTGCAGATGTCTCGGACGCCATGGCAGCAGTGCCAGAACCGAAGGTGGCGAAGATCAGACTTGCCGAGACGGTGATGGCCACGCCGCCGGAGAGTCGCACGCCCCGCTTGCGGGCATGACTGCGCAACGCCGATCGGCGTGAACGCGCAGACATCCGAAAGCTCCTCACAACGCGTGAATGAATTCCGTTTCATCATCACCCGCGTTTTCGGATGCTCGGCACCAGGTTCTGTCCCCAATTCTCTTCCTGCGCGTACTGCCTTTCATGGTGAAGGGTCCTGGAGTTTCAGGACAACAAATGGCATTTCCCCCTTACTGGGGCTACTAACCTGGTTATCACTTCCCTATTGATTCATGAATGGTTACGCAGTGCTTATCGGTGTCTCGGAATACGCGGTCTCCATCGGCGTCTCCAATGCGCGCGTCATTCAGCTCATCAACGAAGGTCGACTCGAAGCACGCCGCAGTGGCGGCATCTGGCTCATCGATTCCGAGAACGCGAACCCCGTGACCTACGCCGGTCGCCCGCTCAGCCAGCGCATGACGGCGGGAATGCTGCTGTTGCTCTCAGGTCAACCGTTGCCGTCACAACTCACGGCAACCGATGCGGCTCGACTGCGCACTTATGCGCAGCGACTTCGCGAGTCTGACGCACCTGCCGACCTGCTGAACTCATGGCTGCGCACGCGCGCCACGCATTCGTCGTATCGAATCACGCAGGCGCGCATGCGTTCACTTGCAGACGATCAGCGCATTGCAAAATCAGGCATCAGTGATCCGCGCACGAAGTTGGTCGTTCCTGCATTCGAGGGCTATGTCACCGGCAAATCCTTGAGATCACTGGTGCGCGATTACTCGCTTCAGCCCAGCACTGAGCCAAATGTCTTCCTGCATGCCACGAAGGTCGCACTCCCCCCGCCCGTGATGCTGGGTATCACGATTGCCGATCTCGCGATGCATCCGGAGTATGAGAACGTGCTGGTGCGCCTGCTGAATCAGGCACTTGCCCGCCCGCGGGCAGCAGGGCGACCGAAGGTCGGCTAGTTAGGCCTGAACCGGGCGGCTGAGCACCACGGTTGCAGTCTGGGCCTTGCCCTCGGTCACTTCATCGAGGTCGACGTCAATCACGCAGTCACCGAAGGTGCTTGTCGTACCCGGCTTCAGGCCGGCCACGGACAGAGCCTGGGCGTCGACCCTCATTGACAGGAAGTCTTCTTGCCCGTTGCTGATCACCTGCACGCCTGAGCGCGTGGCGACGGCTGACAGGAGTCGGTAGATGACGCCCAGGGCCGCCTCGTCAATGGGTCGGTGGTCTGTGGAGGAGTTGATGCCCTTGACGGTGGCAATCACCCCACGCTCGGCGAGGGAATCGACAATCGACCTGGCCAGCACGGCGAATGCTCCTGCTGCGAGCGGATCGACTTGCATATGGGCCCTGATTCGGCCGTCGACGAGCCGAAGCCGTTCGCGCATTGCGTGATCGATCAACGCGCCTTCGCCGATCACACCGACAAGGGTCACGGCATCCTGCACGACACCTTGAAGCTCGGTGTTGATATCAACCGCAGCAAGTGCGCGGCTTCGCTCACGAATCTCCTGTTGGCGGATCTCCATCGCGCGAACCCGTGAGCGCTCGTATGCCGCCGTGCCCGCATAGGTCACCGCGACGATGAGAGGCAGGGCGACCAGGACGTTCACCAAAGTCACGGTCATGGCTTGGCGGCAGTCGGTCTGCGCGCTCAGGGCAATGAGAATTCCGCCTACACCCCAGGTCAGCAGACCCACCACGCCAACAACACGAGTGGCCCAGGCAGCGATCACCATGACGCAAAATCCGGCAGCGTTCAGGATCGGAGACAAGACCACTGACTGCTGGCACCCGTAATCCTGGGCTAGCAGCAGCCATGGCACGAGTGCCGGGACGGCGACGATCGGAAATGCCCACGTGGTGCGCAGCCGAATACGGCGCACGACGATCATGAAGGCAATCATGATTCCGGCACAACCCAGGACCGCCACCGGTATCGCCTTCGCGCCCTGCTCGGCTATCAGGTAGATCAGGAAACTGAGCCCGCCAAGGGCATTGCCCGCCAATACTGCTGTCACCAGCAGGCGCCCCTTACTGAAGGGCTCGGCGACGTGAGCTTGAGTGATCGGAGCAGGCTCGGGCACAGACTCGAGATGCGCGACATGCTCTGGTGTCGGCAACTCAACAAGGTCAAGACCTCGTAGCACCTCGCGATCAACGGTGGGTGAGGATATGAGATACCTCAGGGAATTGAGCAATGACTCATGCAATCGTGTGACGGTCAGCCGCCACATGGCTGCTCGTTCAGTCACCAGCATCGACGCCGTTGTGCGGGCATCGAGCACGGCGAGATCGGCATCGGTACGACGGGCCTCACTGAGCAACGAGTTCCAGGCCCACCAAATCATCGCCGTGGCGGTCGCCACCTGAACAACGGCCAACGTGCCACCCGCCAAGGCTAGACCGCCAGGGATCACGTTCGTCGGTCGCTGCGACCAGAGAGCTAAGAGCAGCACTGGTCCGATGACCACTGACAAAAGACCCAGCCAGCGCGATGAGAGGACCGCCCATAGGTAACTGATGTACGACACCAGAAGTACTGCGGCGATCCACCGCGGACCGCTTGTCGGGTAGAGCAGGGCGCAAGACGCTACAGAGAGCAGGGCCGGGATGAAGAGCCACATGCCGAACTTGCGCTTGGACAGAATCACTCCGGCGATGAACAAGAGCAAAGAGAGCAGCACAAGCAGGTGCTCGCCCGAGGTGAGCTCCGCCCAACCGAGAGCTGCAGCGATTAACGTGACGGCATACGTGATGCCGACACCGAGCACGAACAACAACCGCCGGGTCAGTAGCAGGGCTGCCCACTCAGGCCGCGTACTCGGTTCGTTCGTCATCACACACCTGCCCCACGGCGAATGCTGAGCAGCGACTGCTTTTCACCCGAGGGCGAGCGTGAGAGAACGAGGTCACCGATGACGATTGTCTCCGGCCCGGACTCCCCCTTCGCGGGATTCGGGCGAGAAAGGTTCGCCCACCCAGCATCCACCGCCGCATTCGGTGCAGTCACAAGCACTTCGGCCAAGCCTTGATCGACGAAGATGCGCATTGTCACCGTGCGGCTCGGAGCGTGCAGCACCACGGCAGCAAGCAGGTCGCTCACCTGATCGGGAATCGGGTCAGCGTCGGCGGGCATGCTGATCACTGCTGCATCGACACTCAGACCCCGAGCCGCGCCGAGTTCAACTGCTTCGAGCACCGCTCGCCACAGGCTCGACGTCGATCCCCGTTCCATGCCCAGATTGCCGCGAAGCTGACTCTCCTCACTTGCCGCCCGCTCACGTATCTCGGCATCGCCCGCATCAAGGCTGCCGTCGGCGATGCCGGAGAGCAGGGCAACCGTCGACGCACTCACGCGGCTCCACTGGGAGGTCACCGTGATCTGACGCTCGATCTCCGCTTGGTACTCAACTGACGATGCCCAGAGCAGAAGGCCGTCACTACGGCGACGATCGAACTCGCGGAAGAGCACGGTCATCAAGAAGAGCGCGGCCGACATGTAGACCACGGTTACGACCAGTGACATCGCCGGAACTGCCTTGCACTCGTTCGGCAGCGACAGGGTCAGGACAAGCCCGGCTGCGGTGATGATCGGGAGGATCAGCCAGTGCCACCAGTACCGCTGGCCCGCGAAAAGTAGGAGCCCGATGCCACCAGCCACGCTGTTGATGATCCAGTGCACCGATGAGGCGGAGGAACAGCCGACGAGATCTTGTCGAGTAATCGCATAGGTCACGACACCCATCACAAGCGTGATCCAGGTGAGCGGAACCCGCGAGGCCGTATTCCAGCGCAGGGCGAGGGCGATATTGCTCGCCAGGAAGGCAATGAAACTCAGGCCAAAGACGACCTTTGCGTCGCCAAGCCCGCCTGCAATCCAGGGCAGCATGACGAGTCCGAAGATCGCGGGCGCGAAGAGCAGCACTCGAGGGCGGAGTGAGTCGAGCAGAATGTCGAGCACTTGACTCGCCGGCACCTGCAGTTCGGCGGCCACGACGATAGGCACGCGAAGCGTCACCGAAGTTCCGCGCCCGGGCTCACTGACAATCACTGCCTCGCCACCGATCGCACTCAGCGATGCCTTGATCGTGTTGCGCATTCCGAATCGCTCGGTGTCACCCTCACGCAAACCTCGCCCGTCATCACTGACGATGACCTCAAGGGCACTTGATTGCTGTCGGGCGCTGATGATGACCGCTCGTGCCTGCGCATGACGTTCCACATTGCGTAGTGCCTCGACGAGCGCATCGCGCAAAGCGCCAGCCGATTGCTGGGGCAGTATGAAGTCATCATCGATGCGCACGTTCACATGCGGGGTGCGGAGACCAGCAGCGGCACGTGCTTCCGCGATGACAGCACCAATCGTCGCCTCCTGCGCGGGAAGTGCGCCGAGCTCAAGCTGCTCGATATCGCGTCGGCACTCGGCACGGAGCAGCTCAGTCTGCTCGACAACGCCCTGGGTGATGGCGTTGAGGGTGTTGAGCACAGTTTCGTGGATGCGCCGATCGACCGACGTGCGTGCCGACTGCACTTGCACTGCGCGATAGCTCGAGGCGGCGGCGGCCTCGAGTTCGAGAGTGCTCACGTCCGCAATTCGAGCCGCCCGACGCCAGCTATCGGCCATCCCGAGCAGAGCAGGCGCGGCGATGAGAATGAATATCGGGCCGATGGCGCCACCGGCTAGGTCAGCCGCGGCCAGGATCATCTGCGGTGTCGGAACTAGGACTGCGATGAGGTTGAGAAATGCGGCGAGAACGATCACGACCAGTGCCGGCGCGGCACTCAGCGTGAACGCAGCACCGAAGGTGACAGCGAACGCCGAGAACGGCAATGGCAGCCAACCGGGGCCGTAAGCCTGCGGAATCACGATTGCTAGTAATAGGAAGAGCAGGCCTGCGAATGCCTGGATCAGAGCCTGCCACGTGCGCAGGCGCGGCAGGAACGCCAGCAGGAAGATCCCTGCGGGAATCATCCAGGTGAGCCAGATCGAGCCAGGCAGCTCACTTCGATGAAGGACGAGGAGATAGAGCGCCGGAAGGAACTCGATGACGCCCGCAGCTACAAGCGCGGTGGCGCCAGTGCGCTCGAAGATGGCAACGAGTTGCGTCGCATCCTTCGATGGCTCGCTCACGCGCTCGTCTCCTGCCTTATGGTGTGCCGGTGCCCCGCCACTCGTTCATCGTGCTTGAGGATCATCCTCTCGTCCTCGGTGCGATCACTGATCATTTGAGCACCGCGTTCCCCGGCGCAACGATCGCATACCGCGGAGCACATCTTCTCGAAGCGCTCGAGCAGGCCAAATCCACTGATGCCACGTGCGCGATCGTTGATCTCGACCTCGGCGATGGGCGCGCACCTGCGGAAACTGTCATGTGTTTGAGGGACGCCGAGATCCCGGTCGTCATGATCAGTGCTCACGAGCAAGCGCTTCTCGTGCAAGAGGCCGTGATCGCTGGTGCCTCGGCATATGTGCCTAAGCGTTCGATCATCGATCAGTTGGCCAACGCAGTAGGTGCCGCAGAACGCCACGAGCCATGGCTATCCCCCGACTTCGCCGCCGTTCTGGTGCCGGTCGAAGGCTCCACCGTGGCGCTCGACCCACTGGCCGAACGCGCACTCGTGCTCTACGCGGCGGGCCTACCGACGTCCATGATCGCTTCGCGCACGGATATTGAGCCCGGCGAGGTGCGTCCACTCCTCGAATCGGTGATCCAGGCGTATCGGTCCCCCGACCGCTGACGCGAAATGGGGGACAGAAGTCCCCCGTCGTGCGCTAATGTGTGCGCACAGGAGGTCACCATGGCTGCTCAGAAGCTGCGTTTCATCGTTCTCGAGGATCACCCCCTCGTGCGCTCGGCCCTGATCACCGGGCTGTTCAACGAGCTCGGCGATGTCGAGATTGCGTATGAGGGCACGGTTATCGCCGACGCTCTTCACGCAGCCAAGCGCAAGGCAGTCGACTGTGCCCTGCTCGACCTCGATCTCGGCGATGACTCGAACCCCATCGCGAATGTGCGTGCACTCGTTGAAGCCGGAGTACCGGTGATGGTCATCAGTGCACTTGGTGACCCGATGATCGTGCGTGAGTCGATGTCGGCCGGTGCACTCGCCTACGTGTCGAAGCAAACCGATGTCGTGCAGATTCGCGCGGCGATCGATTCGACTCTTGCGGGCAAGCCGTTCATGTCACCGGAGATCGCCATGGCGCTCGTCGGCGACCTGCACTCTGACGTCAAGCTCTCCGATCAGGAGCGCAGTGCTCTCTCGCTCTATGCATCAGGCCTGAAGATGGAAGCCGTGTCACGCCGCATGGGCGTCTCGGTCACCACAGCACAGGAGTACATCAAGCGCGTGCGCGCGAAGTACACCAAGGCCGGCTACGACGTCTCGACCAAGACTGATCTGTACCGCGTAGCCAAGAAGCGCGGCCTGATTACCTAGTAATCAGCTGCGATCACTCGAGAAGCGCACGCTGGTCTCGCCCAGATTGGCCCCCGGCCACACGCGCACTCCGGCGAGCAGCTCATTGCCCTGGCCTACAACTGCACCATCGCCGATGACGGCGCCATCGATCACGCAATCGGCACCGATGACAGCGCCTTCGCCAATGATCGAGTTCGTGATGCGGGCATTCGCGCCCACCTGAGCAGAGTCGAAGACCACCGCGCCATCGATATGCGCGCCGGAGGCAATGCTCGCGCTCGCTCCGATGGTCGTACCGCCGGTGAGCACCGCATCGCCAGCAACCGTTGCGCCATCAAGCACGAGTGACTGGCCGGTCTTCGCGACAGCCGGGCTAGGGGCCTTGCCGAGCACGAGATCGCACGAACCCTGCACGAAGGCGAGTGGCGTGCCGAGATCAAGCCAGTAGCCGCGATCGACGATTCCGCTGACAACCGCACCCGACTCGAGCAGGCCCGGGAAGGTCTCGCGCTCGACCGAGACCGGACGACCGGTCGGGATCGAGTCGATCACCGAGCGCTTGAAGACATAGCAACCGGCATTGATCTGGTCGGTAACGATTTCCTCGGGAGTCTGCGGCTTCTCGAGGAACTGAATGACTCGGCCATTCGCATCGGTCGGCACCAGGCCGAAGGCACGCGGATCCTCAACAGTGGTCAGGTAGAGCGAGACATCACTGTTCGTCTCCTGATGCGTGCGCACTAGGCCGGCGATGTCGAGGCCGGAGAGGATGTCGCCGTTGAAGACCAGCACCGGCTCATCGGCGCCGCTCTCGAGATACGGCAGTACGTGGCGAATTGCACCGCCGGTGCCCAGCGGCTCGTCTTCCGTCGCGATGACGACCTCGATGCCCAGATCGCTCGCATCGATGAACTCCTTAAAGACATCGGCCTTGTAACTCGTGCCAAGCACGATGCGCGTGACGCCTGCATCGCGGGCGCGGGTGATCTGGTGCACCGTAAACGGCACGCCGGCCACCGGCAGCATCGGCTTGGGGGTGTTGATGGTGAGCGGACGCAGGCGCGTGCCCTGGCCACCGACGAGCAGTACGGCTTCAGTCATGCTGCCAGGGTGCCATATGCCATCAGAGACACTCGGGACGCGGTCATGTCGCGCTGGTCATAGTGTTCGCACCGTGACTGATGCTGATCTGTGGGGCCTGCTGTCCACTCGCCGCCGCACCCATGGCTCCGACCCGCTACTCACCTACATATCCGGTGACGAGCGGATGGAACTCTCGGCGATCTCGACCGAGAACGGTGCCGCGAAGGTCGCAGGAGCACTCGCAGACGAGTTCCTGCTTGACCCGGGAGCCCGTATCGCGGTGCATCTGCCCTGGCACTGGCAGCGCAGCTTGTGGATCGGCGGCATCGCGGCCATCGGCGGGGAATGCGAACCATTCGGTGATCCGGGTTCCGCGGATCTCGTCGTGTGCATCGCACACGATGCCGAGGCGCTAGCTGCGTCGGCCTCCTGTGACGTGGTCGTGGTCTCACTGCATCCATTCGGGCTCACGGTGCCCGGCTCAGTCCCCGTCGGCTGCATCGATGCTTCTGTCGTGGTGCGCATGCAGCCTGATGGCTTCGCAGCGCGCGGGCGCTTCAGCACTGACGTGCCTGATGTCGGTGCCACGGCTGAGCGAACTGTGGTCGTGTGCAGCGATCCGCGTAATTCAGATTCTTGGATCTGGGCTTTGCCGGCGCCACTCGTGACGGGCGGCTCGATCATCATGTGCACCGATGAATCATCGGCACAGTCAATCGCCGAGCAGGAGCGCGCGACGCGCATCGTGGTGCTGTAGCTACGGAGTAACCGTGATCGTGGTCGGCTCGCTGACCGCGATGACCTTCTTCTTCTGGAACACCACGACTCGGTATTGATACACGGCTCCGGCAGGCACTGCCTTCTTGATGGTGAAGGAGAACTTGCCCTTCTTCTTGGTCTTCGCCTTGGCCTTCGTATGCCAGACGTCATTCACCAGCATCTGCCGTTCCACGCGAAGGCCCCGCTTCGCCGTCGAGACGGCGCCGCTGAAGACAATGGAGCTGCCTGCCTTCGGGGTAACTGTGGGGCCAGCGGTCAGCGTGACGGCCACT